>CAYWZG010000042.1:0-19054 GCA_964462795.1 uncultured Methanotrichaceae archaeon | reverse complement strand
AGAGAAAAGTGAGGCGAATCTGCCAATGATACCTTTATGCGAACAGAAGCGCAACCTTTTGTGCTTCTGGATTTAGCTTTGAGACAAGGTATAATAAGTACCAAGCGTTAAGCCTAAGTGGGAAGTGGTGCTCTATCGGCGAAGATCGCAAGAGCAGATGACAGACGCTCGCCGACTCGATAATATAGTGTTTAACGATACCTTTCGGACAAATCTCAAACTCGCAAGAGTTTGAGATTTTGGCATATTCGTATCGTTAAGCACTATTCTGGCGAGAACCAATTAGTTTCATCTAATTGGTTCTCGACTATAGATGACAGCTGTACGACACACAAATGCCCTGATCGAACCTGCCCTGAGCGGGAGCGATTAAGCTCCTTGTTTCAGGTTCACACGGGCAAAGTATTATATATTACAGGATTATTTGAATGGTGGTTATTTATGTATTTAGGAGGAACATCCTGCCTTGAGTGAAGTAATCGAGGACTACGACGCCAGCCACATCCAGGTTCTCGAGGGCCTGGATGCAGTCAGGCGAAGGCCTGCCATGTACATAGGAAGCACAGGCGTGGCAGGTTTACATCATCTTGTCTACGAGGTGGTGGATAACAGCATAGACGAGGCCATGGGTGGTTATTGTACCGAGATCAACCTAATCCTCCATTCAGATGGCTGCGTCTCTGTCAAGGACAACGGAAGAGGCATTCCTGTAGACATACACGACCAGTACAAGAAACCCGCCTTAGAGATCGTGATGACCATGCTCCATGCTGGAGGAAAGTTCGATCACGAATCCTACAAAGTCTCAGGTGGTCTTCATGGCGTGGGCGTCTCCGTCGTAAATGCCCTTTCAGAATGGCTAGAAGTGGAAGTTCGAAGAAACAGCCTCCTCTACTGGCAACGGTACGAGTACGGCAAGCCAGCATCTGATCTTGAGGTGCATGGGGTCTCTGACGATACAGGAACCGTGGTGAAGTTCAAGCCGGACTCGCTCATATTCGAAAGCGTCAATTTCAGCTTCGATACGTTGTCAAACAGGCTCAGAGAACTGGCTTTCTTAAACAAAGGCCTCAAGATAACTTTAAACGAAGAAGCGACCGGAAAGAGCCGGGAATACCTCTACGAAGGCGGAATAGTCTCTTTCGTGGAGCATCTAAACAAGAACAAAGACGTCATCCATGAGTTGCCCATATACGTCTCTGGCACGAAAAATGGAACCTTCGTTGAAGTAGCACTCCAGTACAACAACTCCTATAACGAGGTCCTCCTTTCTTTTGCAAACAACATCAACACGAGAGAGGGTGGATTCCACCTGAGCGGCTTTAGGAGCGCGCTCACCAAGACCGGAAACGAACATGCCAAATCCAAAGGACTGATAAAGGGCGATACAAAACTCTCCGGAGACGACCTTCGAGAAGGTTTGACGGCAGTTATCAGCGTCAAGCTTTCAGACCCCCAGTTCGAAGGCCAGACCAAGACCAAGCTTGGAAACAGCGCCATCGGCGGGATCGTCAACTCTCTTGTATCCGAAAAGCTCTCGGAGTTCTTCGAGGAAAACCCGCTTGTTGCCAAAAAGATCGTTGAGAAGGCAACCCAGGCATCAAGAGCCAGGGAAGCCGCAAGAAAAGCAAGAGAACTCACCAGAAGGAAGAACGCCTTAGGCTCAGGTGGCCTTCCCGGAAAGCTTGCGGACTGTACCGAAAAGAATCCCGAAGCTTGCGAGCTGTATATCGTAGAGGGCGAGTCAGCAGGCGGTTCTGCAAAGCAAGGTAGAAACAGGTACTTCCAGGCCGTGTTGCCGTTACGAGGCAAGATCCTCAACGTGGAGCGAGCAAGGCTTGACAAAATCCTGAAGAACGTGGAGATCAGAAACATCATCACCGCTTTGGGAACCAGCATTGGCAGCGAGTTTCAGATCGATCGGGCCAGATACCACAAGGTGATCATAATGACCGATGCCGACGTTGACGGATCTCACATAAGAACGCTCATACTCACCTTCTTTTACAGGTACATGCAGCCTCTGATCGAGGCCGGTTACGTCTACATCGCTCAACCACCACTCTATCAGGTGAAAAAAAGGTCGTCGGCAAGTTACGCCTACAGCGATACCGAGTTGGCCCGCATCCTGGAATCGACAGGAGGAAAGGCACAGGTTCAAAGGTACAAGGGTCTTGGCGAGATGAACCCAGACCAGCTTTGGGACACTACCATGGATCCAGAGAACAGGACTTTGCTCAAGGTCACCTTGGAAGATGCAATCGAGGCCGACGAGATATTCTCTATACTGATGGGTGCGAAAGTAGAGCCGAGGCGCGAGTTCATCGAGGCCCACGCCAGCGAAGTGAAGAACCTGGACATTTGAGGTGAAAGAAAATGACAGAGATAGATGTAGACATCACCTCTGAAATGAAGTCGTCATACATCGATTACGCCATGAGCGTCATCGTTGGCAGAGCTCTTCCCGACGTCAGAGATGGGCTCAAGCCCGTTCACAGACGTATTCTTTACGCGATGTACGACCAGGGGATGACCTTCAACCAGTCTCATAAGAAGTCGGCCAGGGTAGTTGGTGACGTGATGGGTAAATACCATCCTCATGGGGATGCAGCCATCTACGAGACCATGGTCAGGATGGCTCAGGACTTCGCGATGCGTTTTCCTCTCGTGGATGGTCAAGGCAACTTCGGATCGATCGATGGCGATCCTGCAGCTGCCATGAGATACACCGAAGTTCGCCTCGCTGAGATTGCAGGAGAGATGCTGGCAGACATCGAGAAAGATACCGTCGACTTCATCCCCAACTATGACGATTCCTTAAAGGAGCCTTCGGTCCTTCCTTCAAAGCTTCCAAACCTTCTCGTGAACGGATCTACCGGAATTGCTGTTGGAATGGCAACCAACGTTCCACCCCATAACCTCATCGAAGTTTCGAAGGCCATTATCAGGCTGATAGAAAATCCCGAAGCAACGATAACAGAGCTCATGGAGTGCATTCCGGGGCCAGATTTCCCCACTGGCGGCTACATCATCGGCAGAGCTGGGATCGAATCGGCTTACGCTACCGGAAGAGGCATAATCCGGGTGAGGGCAAAATCCCTGATCGAGAGTGAAGAGGGGACCAAGATCGTCATCACCGAGCTACCTTACCAGGTGAACAAGGCAAAAGTGACCGAGACGATCGCCGATCTGATCAAGTCGGATCGAGTTGACGGGATCAGCGACCTGAGGGACGAGTCTGATCGGGACGGAATAAGGTTGGTCATCGAGCTGAGGGACGGCACCAGTCCTGAAGTTGTGTTAAACCAGCTCCATCTGCATACCCAGCTTGAGACTTCTTACAGCATAATCAACGTCGTTTTGGTGGACGGAAAACCAAGGACCCTGCCCATAAAAGAGATAATGGAGCATTACATCTCTTACCGAATCGAGGTGATCGAGCGCAGGACCGGGTTTGAACTTAACCGAGCCCAACGAAGGGCTCACATCCTGGAAGGGTTGCTCGTTGCGCTCCAGAACGTAGAGCGGATTATAGAGCTGATAAAGAAGGCGGCATCGCCCGCTGAAGCAAGAGAGGTCCTGTCAAAGTCTTTTGATCTGAGCCAAGAGCAGACAAAGGCCATCCTCGAGATGAGGCTCCAGAGGCTCACTGCTCTTGAGCAAGGCAAGATTCAGTCAGAGGCAAAGGATCTGAAGGTCACGATTCAAAGGCTTCAAGAAATATTAGCAAGCCCAAGAGAAGTTCTAGACATTATCAAAGTCGAGCTAGAGGGGCTGGCAAAAAAGTACGGCAACGATCGGAGGACGAAGATAATCGAAGCTGAAAGGGAGTCTCGGCTTGAGGACTTGATTCAAGAAGAAGAGGTCGCAGTGACCATTACCAACGATGGTTACATCAAGAGGTTACCGCTAACCACCTACAAAAAACAAAGGCGTGGCGGCAAAGGCGTTATCGGCGCTGAAACCAAGAGCGAAGACTTCGTCACTGAACTTTTCATCGCTTCGACTCACGCGTACATCCTCTTTTTCACAGATATGGGAAAAGCCCATTGGCTCAAGGTCTTCAACGTTCCTGCGCTTGGAAGAACTGCAAGAGGCAAAGCGATAGTGAACCTTCTTCAGCTAGGGCCTGACGAGCGGATTACCGAAGCCGTTCCGGTGAGTGATTTTGACTCAGAAGGTTACATCGTGATGGCGACCAGCGGTGGAAGTGTCATAAAAACTCCCCTAAGAGCTTACAGTCATCCCAGAAAGGGCGGGATTAAGGCTGTGAACCTGAAAGGGGGTCGGCTCGTGGCTGCTCGATTGACCGATGGGGACAACGAGCTGATACTTGCCACCCGAAAGGGCAAGGCCAACAGGTTCCATGAGCGCGACGTCAGATCCAGCAACCGCGGTTCGATGGGGGTGAGAGGAATATCCCTTGGAGAAGACGATCTGGTGATCAGCATGGACGTCGTAAAGCCCGAAACTACTCTTCTCACGATAACGATAGAAGGTTACGGCAAGCGGACTGAGCTAGAGGAGTATTCGCCCCATCGCAGAGGTGGCAAGGGCATGAAGAACATAAGCACCGGAAAAGGGTATGTCGTCACTTCAAGGATGGTGGCCGAAGAGGACGAGCTGATGATCACCACTAAAGAAGGGGTGATGATCAGGATACCGACTTCGGAGATTCGGGTTCAGGGTCGGACCACTCAAGGTGTGAGGATTATGCGGCTCAATTCTGGCGACGAAGTGGCAGCGGTGGCGCGGATAACTTAAGCCCGCTGCCGTTTTTCTTCAATCTTTTTTGAGTTTTGTTTCAGTCTCGGTCCAGTCACCGATAATTTTTGGGTACGTGTTTAGCCCATTTCAATCAGCGTCATCAAACCTATTTCGTGATGTCTAGCTCGGCCAGTTCCAGAGTGCTAACTTCAAGTATAGTGCTTAGGGCCCGCGAAGAAATAACCTTGTCATATGAATGATTCGTAATTATTATACTGAATCCGCTTCATGTCGGTTTCGTGTAATGGGTGTACACGTATATGCGCAAGTTATTTCGCTACGGGCCCTTAACGATACGAATCGGCCAAATCCCAAAACTATTACGAGTTTGAGATGTGTCCAAAAGGTATCGTCAAACTCAAACGGTTGAAGCGCACTTCTTCTTCTTCTTCGCCTATTCTCCCTCTGTCCGTCCCAAAGTTGGGTTGCAGACCTGAGGCGAAGTTTCGACTAACCTGTGCCAGTTGTCCCGTTCCCAGAGCATGTGAGATCGATCTTCCTCATTGATGAACTGACGCAACCTGAGCGTCAAAGTGTCCCAGTTTACCTCGTGACCATCGAAATCGGGCCCGTCGACACAGGCAAACTTCGTCTTGCCGCCAACTTCAACCCTGCAGGCACCACACATTCCAGTTCCATCCACCATCAGGGGCATGAGGCTCACTATGGTCTTTACGCCAAAGGGTTTTGTGGCCTTGGAACATTCCATCATCATGAAGGGGCAGCCGTGAACGAAGATCCTGCCGACCTCGTTGTCTTTCAAATAATTGACCATAAAATCGTTAGCCCAGCCCTTCTCGCCGCAACTACCGTCTCCTGCCATCACGTGAAGCTCGTCGCTGAACTCGTCTAACCGATCTTGCCAAAATATGAAGTCGGCCCCTCTCCCTTCGACGACGGTTACAACGTAATTTCCCATCTTCTTGAGGGCCTTGATGAGTGGCAAAGAAGGTCCGATCCCAAAACAACCACACGCGCAGATGACTTTGCCGAAGTTTCCAAGCTCGGCTGGAGTGCCCAGGGGACCTGCAAGGTTCATGATGGAATCACCCTCTTTAAGCGTCCCAAGCTTCATAGTGCTCGTTCCAAGAACGTAAAAGACGATGTCTACAGTCCCTTCATCCTCATCCCAACCGGCGATCCCCATTGGAACGCGCTCTCCTTTCTCGTCAGCCCTTAAAATTACGAACTGGCCAGGCTGAGCAACCCTTGCGACCTTCGGTGCCACTATCTTGAGGTAAACGATATTGGGGGCAAGACACTCCTTCTTTGCTATTCGGTACATCTTCAATCTCCCTCTACTTTGTTCAATTTCACCGCACAGACTTTCAGCTCGGGTATCTTGGCCACGGGATCAAGCGCAGGGTTTGTGAGGACGTTGGTTGGGGTCTCGGCAAAGTGGAATGTCATGAAGACGACTCCGGGTGGCGACTTTTCCGTCGTCTTGGCTTTGACCTTGACATTCCCACGCCTGGAAGATACCTCGACCAAGTCCCCATCTTCAACTTCCAGCGACTGAGCGTCTTTTGGATTGATCTCCAAGAACTCCTCGTTTCGAAGGTAGTTCAAGCCCGCAACCCTCCTTGTCATGGTGCCTGTATGGAAATGATAAAGCGTTCTTCCGGTGGTGAGGATGAAAGGATAGTCTGCATCAGGTAGCTCCATGGAGGGGCGATAATTCACCACCGAAAACTTCCCGCGTCCTCTGGTGAATCCATCTTTATGAAGGTACAACGTTCCCGGATGGTCCGAGTTTGGGCAAGGCCAATGAAGGCCGCCTTCTTCGAGTCGCTCGTAGTTTATTCCGCCGTAGCTTGGCGCAAGCCTGGCAACTTCGTCCATAATATCGGCAGGGCTCTCGTAAGAGAATTGGTCTTCGTATCCCATCCGTTTTCCGATCTCGGAGAGGATCTTCCAGTCTGGCCACGAGTTGCCCACGGGATCCAAGGCCAGTCTCACCCTCTGAACCCTTCTTTCGGTGTTGGTGAAGGTTCCATCTTTTTCTGAAAATGTGGTTGCTGGAAGGACCACGTCTGCCATCTCGGCAGTTTCAGAGAGGAATATGTCCTGGACCACCAGGAACTCCACTTTTTCCAGGGCTTCTTTCACGTGGGTTATGTCAGGATCGCTGACCATCGGGTTTTCGCCCATGATGTAGAGAGCATGGATTTTGTCTTCGTGGATTGCGTTGAAGATCTCAACGACGGTGATTCCGGGCGTTTCTGGCAGAACTTTGCCCCAAGCGTCCTCAAACTTCTCTCGAAGTTCGTTGTTTGTCACTGCTTGGTACCCTGGGAATACGTTGGGAAGGGCACCCATATCGCAGGACCCTTGGACGTTGTTTTGGCCTCTTAGAGGATTGATCCCGCTTGAAGGCTTTCCAACGTTTCCGGTCATCATGGCAAGGTTTGCAAGACAGAGAATGTTGTCGGTTCCGTGACTGTGCTGGGTAATTCCCATAGAATAGATGATTGATGCAGGTCCGTTCTGAGCGTAAAGGAAAGCGGCCTCATGTATGAGGTTTTCTTCGACCCCTGTAATCTCGAACGCCTTGTCCAAAGAGAAATGGTCAAGAGATCGCTTGAAATCCTCGAAACCCTCACAACGCTCTTGTACGAAATCTTCGTCGACCAATTTTTCGTCCAATATCACCTTGCACATTGCCAAGACGAGAGGCACATCGGTTCCGGGCTGATGCCTGAGCCAGACGTCTGCCATCTTGCATAGCTCGATCCACCTGGGGTTAGCAACGATGATCTTTGCACCTTCCTTTCTCGCCTCTTTTATTTTGAGGGCGATTACAGGGTGCTGCTCTGTCGTGTTCGAGCCTATGATGAAGATGCATTTTGCACTTTTGAATTCTTCGATTGAGTTAGTCATGGCCCCGCTACCGAAAGCATTGGCAAGCGCCGCCACGGTCGATGCGTGACAAAGTCGGGCACAATGATCCACGTTGTTGGTTTCCATCACCAACCGGACCAGTTTCTGGGCCAGGTAATTTTCCTCGTTAGTGCATTTGGCAGAGGAGAGCAAAGCGAATCCATCGCCCTTGTTCTGAGCGAACTTCTCTATTATGAGGGACATCGCTTCATCCCAAGTAGACGGAACGAGTTCACCTTCCCGCCGGATCAAAGGCGTCTTTAACCTGTCAGGACTTTCCACGAAGTCCAGGCCAAACCGTCCTTTGACGCATAGTTGCCCGTTGTTTGGCGTGTTGCCTCTTGTCCCCCTCACTCGGACGATGTGACCTTGGTCGATTCCGAGATCCATCTGGCAGCCGACGCCGCAGAAGGGACAGGTGGTGGTGACAACACGACTTGGCTTAAGCCACTTCTCAGACCTGGCATAAAGAGCCCCTGTAGGACACGAGTCGACACAGGCACCACAGAACTTGCAATCTGTGTCTTTGAGCGAGATGGGGGCAATCCCGTGATCTTTATGATATTTCACGTCGAAAGATAAGACGCCTTCACCCCTTACTTCTTCACAAGTCCTGATGCATCTAGAGCATAGAATGCAAAGGTTGTAATCCCTATCAAAGAAAGGTTCTCTTAATACCGGGACGTTTCGGTACCTTGTGGCATACCTGATCCTCTTTAAGCCCACGTAATTTACAGCGTCCTGTATCTCACACTCACCATCGTTGGGACAGTATTTGCACCCGACTGTTGCGGGCATCCGTCTCATACATTCCCTCAGGTCGGTGCATTCGTCTTTTCGGTCACAGAAAAGGCAGCTAGTGGGGTGGTTGGTCAAGGCCAAGAGCATCTCTAGGCTGTTTCGGCGCATCTCCTGGAGCTCTTCTGTTTTGGTTCTCACCACCATCCCATCTTCTGCAATAGTTGTGCAAGAAGTGGGATACGTTTCCAGGCCCTCGATATCGACTATGCAAAGCTTGCATGAGCCTATCGGCTTGAGGTCGGGGTGGTCGCATAGGGCGGGTATGTAAATGCCAGCCTTTCGGACTGCGTCGAGAACTGTGGATCCTTTCTGAATCCGAACTTCTTGTCCATCAATGGTAAGGATTACTTCGTCCAATTTCACCACCGCGTTGTTTTACGAGTGGTAAAGTCATATTTCTACCTTGCTCTAACTTGACTTTGTCAGATTAGACAGTTACAACCCACCGGGCAAACCTTAAACCTGTGGTAGCCACCGCATGCATACAAGTAGATTGAAACGTAATAAGAAAATGACTCGTTATCTGCGTGGCAACATGGGCTCGGTAGTTACCGATTTAGTGATTGAATCTGAAATGTGACAAAGTCAAGCTAATTTCAGGCTGAAAATGAGACTTGTTGATCATGTATGCAGATCTAACGAGCCAAATGACGAAAATTGCGCGAAACATTTATATCTGAGCGCATAGGAATGTAACGTCCTTTTAGTGTAAAGCAAATTAGCATAAACCTTGCAGAAGGGAGAAAATATTACATATCAAATCATAGGACGGTCATATCCTATTCATGTAAATATAAATTTGTGGAAAAACCAAAAAAATACCTAGTAGGGAAAAATCGAAAAGCTTTAAATATCGAGCAATAGTTTGAACCCCCCAACTCACCAAAGCCGTCGATTGACGACGGTTTATCATCGTCTGAAATGCAGCATTCCATGGGTTGAAACGAGCGCGAAAAAAGGCATAAGCGTTCTCAGAGCAGTAGCATAAGACCATCCAAAAAAGGCGGCAAAGCCGCAAGATCGAAGCGGGATACAATGTCAGGTAAGAAAAGTAAACTGAACTTGAATCGGGTTTCCATGCCCAAACAGTCTCCTGAAGAAAGGCGTCACAATTTCCTCGAGGTGGCCAAGGGTTACACCGAAGAGCAGGCCATGGAAGAAGCCAGCAGGTGTCTACAATGCAAGAAGCCAAAATGCATGGAAGGTTGTCCCGTGGGTTTGGACATCCCTCAGTTCATCGAGGCGATACGGGATGGAGAGATGGTAAAAGCAGTTGGGATCATCAAAAGCAAAAACAGCCTTCCAGGAATATGTGGAAGGGTTTGCCCTCAAGAGGTCCAATGCGAAAGTCGCTGCGTACTGGGAAAGAAAGGTGCGCCAGTTGCCATTGGCCGTCTTGAGAGGTTTGTGGCAGATTGGGAATCTCAACACGCCCTTCTCGAAAAAGATGAATCCGGCCAGGAGGCCAGCCATGAGGCAAAACCAGAAGACGCGTCTTGGAAAGTTGAGCCCACTGGAAAGAGGATCGCGGTGGTGGGATCTGGACCTGCAGGGCTAACATGTGCATCAGAGCTTGCACGAAAGGGGCATGAAGTCACGGTCTTTGAGGCGCTTCACGACGCTGGCGGGGTTCTCCTATACGGAATTCCAGAGTTTCGATTGCCAAAAGGGATTGTCAGGTCTGAGGTGGATTACATAAGGTCCCAGGGCGTGAAATTCGACTTAGACTCGGTGGCTGGAAGACAGTTTCAGGTTGACGAGTTATTCGAAGAAAATTACGACGCCATCTTTTTGGGAATCGGCGCAGGTGCGCCCAGGTTTCTCAACATAACTGGAGAAAACTTAAACGGCGTTTACTCTGCAAACGAGTACCTCACCAGGATCAACTTGATGAAAGCATACAGGTTCCCTGAGTACGACACACCGATCAGACAAGGACAAAACGTGGCGGTGATAGGCGGAGGAAACGTCGCCATGGACTCTGCCAGATGTGCAGTCAGGTTGGGAGCTGACGAGGTTCACGTGATTTATCGCCGTTCTGAGTCGGAGATGCCAGCAAGGCTCGAAGAGGTCGAGAACGCAAAAGAGGAAGGCGTGATCTTTGATTTCCTCACAAATCCTACCAAGTTCGTAGGAGACGATCAGGGCAGAGTCAAAGGCATGGAGGTCGTCGAGATGGTTCTTGGCGAGCCAGACCAGAGCGGAAGGCGCAGGCCAGTCGTGAAAGAGGGATCTGAACACATAATGGACGTTGATACCGCCATCATAGCTGTGGGAACCATACCAAACCCACTGGTTCCGAGCAATACTCCAGGGCTTGAGACCACAAAGCGGGGCACTCTTGTCGCAGACGAGAACGGAAGAACCACCCGCGAAGGTGTCTGGGCAGGAGGCGACATAACAACCGGTGGCGCAACTGTGATCAGCGCCATGGGCGCAGGCAAGTTGTCTGCCGCCGATATCGACCGCTGGCTACAAGAAGACGACGGCACCTGGAACGTGAAATCCGACTAGTCGGCAAGCTTGAGGGGGGGTAACAAGGGAATGAGGGACTTTGGCTCACGGGAGCTTTTCAAGCCGCCCTTTCGACCACCAGGACTGGGGTCTGGTTTACAGGCCAGATCTAATCTCGAGCGTTTTCATTTTTCATGTTTTCCTTTTGAAATTCGTTAAGTCATAGAATAACTAGGAGAGATCGACAAGATGGGATTCAAATCACCCAAAGAAACTACGTGTTCGGTTGATAACATCGGCTGCGCCAAAGCAGAGATGGCCTTTGGACCGTTGTTGACCCTGGGATTTTTGGCAGGAGCTTTCATAGCTTTTGGCGGATTGTTGGCGGTCATCGTCGGAGGGGGCGTTCCAGGCATCCGAGCGGACAATCCTGGGTTGCAGAAGTTCATATTCGGGGCGGTTTTCCCAGTGGGGCTCATTTTGGTGGTGGTTGCAGGAGCAGAACTTTTCACAGGTAATACGGCCTGTTGCATTCCTGCGATCTTATCCAAGAAGGCTTCGTGGGGCGGCCTTGCCAGGAATTGGGGGCTCTCTTATGTGGGCAATTTCATAGGGTCCATATTCGTGGTGATCTTCCTCACTTACCTGACAGGGCTTTTGGCTCAGGATCCGTGGCTTGGAGCCATCAATGGCATAGCCGAGGCAAAGGTAGCTCAAGATTTTTGGCCTTTGTTCTTCAAGGGGGTAGGCTGCAACTGGCTGGTCTGTCTTTCAGTCTGGCTGGCCATCGCATCTGACGATGTGGTAGGCAAAATCGTTGGAGTATGGTTTCCAATAATGGCTTTCGTTGCCATCGGATTCGAGCACAGCGTCGCCAACATGTTCTTCATCCCCGCAGGGATTATGTACGGCGCTAATGTGACTTGGGGCCAGTTCTTCATAGTCAACCTGATCCCGGTGACTTTGGGGAACATCGTCGGTGGCGCTCTTTTCGTGGGCGCGATCTACTGGTACGTCTATAACCGTGGCAATTAATTAAAACCTAGAGGATGAAAAAGGGGGCACATTCATGTGCCCTTCATATTTTAATTATTACAATTATTTTGATGTGTGTTGCAAGCATCTCTCCTTTGGCAGGGCATTAAATCCCTCAAAGAGTGTATTCGGGTGCAGAAAGACGAGGCCTCCGAGATCCTGGCGCTCTTTTGCGGCGATGGAACTTTGCGCCATGCAGGTTCTATCGAGGGATCTCGGCTCGGCGCACCCGGCGCTTGTCTTGCGGGCGATCTCGCCACCAGGATCGTGTGGCAAGGGCTCGGAGCTGATGGGGTGCGAAGTCCTGCCGCCCGAAAGCTGCGATGCGGCTCTTGGCGGCGTGCGTGGATCGCAAGGAACGTGTAACAACGGGGCGGAGAAGGTGCACAGGGGGGTGGACGAGAGGATGCCGGGAGGTAGATTCCCTAAACGGCCAAGCCATCTAATAATTCTATTCCAATTCATAGTTATATAGCAATAAATCATTGGTTTAAGGATGGAATTACAGAAAATTCATCACGCTGTCGGTTCGATTGGGACAACGACGAAGAAAACGATGTTTTGTAAGAATGATCCATGAGATGGACAGCACAACCTTTTTCTCTTTCACCTCACGAACGTATCAGCGGAGCACCTGATGAGAAAAAGAGCACAGAAGGAGATTTCCCATGTATCTTCATGAACTCCACATTGAGGGCTACAAGGGGTTTCGGGAACCGTTTTCCGTTTCCCTACAAAAAGGCTTGAACGTAATTGTGGGAGAAAACGCGTCCGGTAAGACTGCTATAATCGACGCGATACGTCTTCTTCTAAGAGAGGACGAATTTGGCCACACACCAGTCAATGAATCTGATTTTCACCGTCCCTTTGATCGTCCTCGGGAATCGGCGCAAGCTTTTCGTCTTCGAGCTGAATTCGCCGGGTTGTCTGAGAAGGAGCATGTCGCGTTTTTGCCCTGGTCGGATGTGGGTGGAGATGCCTCGTTGACATTGCTTGTGGACAACAAACAGAATCATCGGGGTCACTACAAACGAAAACTTTGGGGCGGAGTCTCGCAAGCAAGCATGTTCGAGTGGGAACTGTTCGATTCGATCAATTGCGTTTACCTTCCCCCCCTTCGCGATGCTGAAGCCAGGTTATCTGAGGGGAGATCTTCCAGGTTGGCCAGACTCCTGAAAAACCTTCAACGTCAAGAAATTCAGGAGGCAACGAAAAAGGGCGAGCTTCTACCTATTGAAGAGAGTGTTCGCGACTTCAATGAGACTCTTTCAAATGATACAGATGAAGTAATCGCCCAAGCAAACGAGCTGATCCGGGCACGCCTGCAAGAATCTTTTGGTCCATTTTTCGGCCAGGATACGCATATCCAATTCAGCGAAGTTAGTTTCAACAGGATCGCGGAAAGCCTTAGGCTAATGTTTTTCCCAGACATCAACGTCGCTTCTTCAGAAGATTTCAGGACGCTCGTGGAAAACAGTCTTGGCTACAACAATCTGCTCTACCTAGCCACAGTCCTTGCCGAACTGACTGAACCTTATGAAGGAGAAGATTACTTTAGTGTGCTTCTGATTGAAGAACCCGAAGCCCACCTGCACCCTCAACTCCAAATTCGTCTACTCAAGTACCTTGAAAGTACCGCCCGAGATAAAAATGTCCAGGTCATCGTCACAACTCATTCGCCCGTTCTCGCCTCATCCGTTTCCCTCGAAACGGTAATCCAGCTATGCGTCACGGATAAGACACCACAGGCCGTTGCGTTACGTTCTTGTGGTCTCACTGATCACAGCAAGGCATTTCTGAATCGATGGCTCGACACAACGAAATCGACTTTGTTATTTGCCAGAGGTATCATCCTCGTTGAGGGTATTGCAGAGGCGATGCTATTGCCTGAACTGGCGGAGATCGTACTCCGTGAATACGATAAACTGCCGGATAAACCGCTAGAAAATCTGGAAGATGGTGGGGTGTCTGTCATCAATATGAATGGCATATACTTCAAGCATTTTATGCAGTTATTCGCCGACCTCGACGAAAATGGTTCTGAGAGCATTCCGGTGCGTTGTGCAGGCATTACGGACAACGATCCTCCAAAAAAAGATCCAGATGATCCAAAAAACGATTTAAAACCTATTCCGTCTAATCCAGTACCTGGGACGAACACCGCGCTTGAACTTCTGAAACCCGTAAACGCGTCTAATTGGGCTAGGTTATATTCAAGCCCGCTCAAGACCTTCGAATACGATCTCGCATTTTGCGGAAACAACATCCAGATTATGGCCACTGTTCTCGCTGAAAACTGGCCAACCGATGGATCTGTAAGACGTGATATTCAGAAATTAGCGGACAAAGAATGGGATGACGAATCCGAAGACAACAAGAAAGAAGCAGCTTTTGAAATTCTTAGTCGCATTGAAGATAATAATATGGGAAAAGGCCTATTTTCTCAACTTCTTGCAGATCATATAAAGAGTGGCTCTTCTATTACCGTTCCAGGGTACATTTGCAAAGCAATCATTTGGGCTTGTGGGGGGCAACCCAAATGAATCGTGATGAAAAGATAGAAGTTCTCGCTCACTCAATCTGTTGCAAACCACCTGCATTATCGCCATCAAGATGCCGTGCTACCGTTGGGGCGACCAACCCATTATGCAATGAATATGAAACCTGCCGAATTGCTCAAAAATCAGACGAACAACTGGATTATGTCCTGTCGTCAATTGATAACTGCATGTTTCTCAAAGCATGCCCGGGCAGTGGCAAAACAGAAGTGGTCGGGCTGAAGGCTGCTTACGAAATGTCGAAATGGGCGAAGACTCCAGGAGGTATCGCCGTCCTGACATTCACCAATAATGCAGCCGAGGTCATAGAGAAACGCGTAAATCAATTCGGTGGCGTGGCGAAGATCGGGTTTCCACATTTCATCGGAACCATTGACAGTTGGTTACACGGATATATTGCTCATCCTTTTGCTCACATTATAACGGGTTACGATGGGAAGGATCAAGATCGCTCTATTCGACTCGTTGACACAACTTCCACAAGTTCCACAAGTTCCACAGGTGGCTGGCTATATGCATATAAGCTGAAAACATCTTTTTTGCGCCGTAATGGTGCATTAATGCCACTATATGCGAATAATATCCGATGGGACCCCGAAGAACAGAGATGGGATATTTTTATTCCTGGTTCACGAAACGAGCCACTACCGGATTGTGATTACTATGATAGTCCTGCATTTGCTCAATTTCGGCGAGATAATGACTGGCTGACATTGGATTACATGCGCAGGGGCTTTTCGGAGAAGAAGAAGGCGTTCCTGAGTAATGGTTTTGCTACCTATCAGGATATTGAGCACATTTGCTACGACCTCCTGTCAGAAAAAACAGAGCTTGCACGACTCCTTTCTCTTCGTTTTCCACTTATCATTGTGGACGAGTGCCAGGACCTCTCTTGGATACAGATGCAGATATTGGACAAAATGCGATTGCAGGGAACTGCACTACATTTCGTTGGTGATCTCAATCAGGCCATATATGAATTCAAAAAGGTCGCCCCTGAAAAAGTGAAAGAATACACGAAGGAACAGAAATTCGACACCCCATCCCTATCGAACAATTATCGGAACTGTCAACATATTGTCAATCTGTGTGACGGTCTTGTTGGCAATACAGACAAGACTAACCCAGTCTATCCAAGCAAACTGGAGAGTCCATGCATCTGTGTGACATTCAAAAAAGACGAAATGATGGAATTGCCGGTCTGGTTTAATGGGTATCTGGACAAATTTGGAATAGACAAAAAAAATTCTACCGTAGTAACCAGGAGTTGGGCAAACGTCACCAGGATGAGACCTGCAGATAGCAGGCAAATCAAGGATTATCAAGAAAGATTGGCAATGGCCATCCATCTTTGGAAAACTGGATGTCGACAAGCGACCGCGGATGCACTCAAATTATTCGGACGCGTTGTCTCTGAAAAATTCTTTCCAGACCAATCGACCAATGCCAGTGAGTACTATCGGCCTGAATCCGTGGATTCCGCCTTGATATGGCGCCTGTTTCTGGCTGCAGCCTTGAGTAAATGTTGCCAAGATGAGAGTGAATGTTGCCAAGATGAGCTACTCTGCAACTTAGAGCAAACTTGGACCAATTGGACGAAAGTCGCTAGGAACAGATTACATCAATGCCTAAACACTAGCGCCAGCACTTTCGGAACAGCTTTATCAGATTGCGTTTTCCATCCTTTGGGCAACTTTCCAGCGCCAAGTGGTGAAAGCGGCAAACAGGTTTTGGGGACTTTGCCATCAAATTCCTTTGCTCAAACATCTTTGCGGATAACGACAATTCACAATGTCAAAGGGGAAACACTGGAAGCACTGATGCTGGTCTCATCTCGTAACAAAAGTGGAACAACCGATGGCTATTGGACACAGTGGCTTGACGATCCCGCTTCAGAAGCAGCCCGGCTCGCCTATGTTGCCAGTTCCCGTCCCCAAAAGTTAATTGTCTGGGCCATTCCCACGCCTTCCAAGAAGGAACAAGATCAACTAAAGCGACTCGAGAAGATTGGATTTCAGGTTCTGGCTCTGGACACTGTCTCACCTAACGACGGTACAATACAGAAAACGCTCTTCTGATCTTTAAAAAATTAAATAGGCCACTTTCCAAAGGGCCCCATCCGCCATCGCCACCACTCACAGCTACAATATATCGCAGATTATGTATATCAACGGGCCCTAACTGTCAGCAGGCATAAAACTGACATTCGGCAGGGGAATTCCCATCACAAATAATTTTCCATACCATTTTGCTTTACATAATGTGGACTGACTTTGGCAGATAGTTATACCCGTATGGCCTGCCCGCAAGTATTTAAATTCCACAATCACTGCTTATGCACGTGTCGCCTTAATATTAATTGGAGTATATAACTATTTGGGCCGTTAAACCGCTATCAAGAGAATTATTTCAGATCCGCGCTCGCCCTGCCGAACGTCGGATAAAATGGAACGAGATCCCTTGAGCTGGCATAAATCCGTCTTCGATCTCGAACAGGAGGCAGGATCTCTCCACGGCGATTGGATGCGGGCCGTGGCATTGAGGGACAATATCGGCGAGATCGTCGCCGGGCCCGAGTTTTGCGACCTCTCACCTGACCTTCAGGAGAGGCTCGATGCCTTGCTGGTGGAACTTGCGGCTCAGACGAGGGATAACGTCTGCACCAACGAGAAATGCCCTCATTACAACAAGAATTGCAAGATGAGATAAAACGCCTGCGTCTGTAGTTGCGCGCCCAAAACGACGCGATCCTCCCCCAAGACACAACCGGTGACGACATGATAATCTCCGCCAGTTACAAGACTGACATTCCAGCCTTCTACGGCGAGTGGTTCGAAAAGAGGCTCGAAGCCGGATACTGCAAGGTGGCCAACTCCTACAACCAGCGCCAAATCAGCCGAATCAGCCTCCTGCCAGAGGACGTGGACGGCTTTGTCTTCTGGACCAAAAACCTTGGCCTTTTCATGAACGGGCTGGAAGACGTGCGCCAATTCGGTCGATCTTTCGTGGTCCAGTATACGATTACTGCCTATCCTCACAAGCTCGAATCCGCGGTCGTCGATAGAGAGCGCTCCATTCAGCATATGAAAGCACTTGCCGAAAACTACGGGCCCAAGGTGGCCGTTTGGCGCTACGATCCCATTCTTTTCACATCGCTCACTCCAATGGATTTCCACCGGCAAAACTTCGAGGTGCTGGCCCAAGCTCTCGAAGGAACCTGCGATGAGGTGGTGATATCCTTCGCCCAGATTTACAAGAAAACGCGGAGGAACCTTGACCTAGCAGCCCATAAGTTCAGATTCACCTGGGAGGATTCACCCAATGATGCAAAGCTCGATTTGGCCGCGGATCTTGCAAAAATGGCAAAGGCCCATGGAATGCAGCTTACTATCTGCTCACAACGTCAGTACTTGGTTCCAGGCGCCAAAGCGGCCAGATGCGTAGATGCCAGGCGCCTCTCTGAAATCGGCGGGCGCCCTATCAGAGCAAAGATCAAAGGAAAACGTCCAGACTGCAGATGTTACGCCTCAATAGACATTGGGGAGTACAATACATGCCCTCATGGTTGCGTCTACTGCTATGCGGTCCGTAATCGAGATTTGGCCTTGAGAAGATACAAACAGCACGATCCTGAACGCGAATTCCTTTATGATCCCGGAGAAGTTGCCGCAGCATCAAGTGACGGTACGACACAAACAACCCTCTTCTAAAATATGGAAAGAATGCGCCCTGCCAACCTGCCAGCCTGTCAGCCGGTCCGTTATGATATCGATTTTCACAAAAGTTTCATAACTAAGTTACTATAAAATACTTATCTGAATAATTGGGCAAACTATACATGTCTTGTGAACTATGGGAAACAAATATCGAATTTCATGATCAAAATGAGGTTTTAGATGAATGCAGATGGTGAAAAGGTCAAAATAAGAGTTAGAAATCTTTCTATGGTCTTCGGTGATGATCCGAAAGGAGCTATCAATCTCGTCAAAGAGGGTGCGAGCAAAAATGAAATTTTCGAGAATACTGGCCAGGTTATCGGCGTTTACGATGCCAACTTTGACGTCTATGAAGGCGAGATATTCGTCTTGATGGGACTTTCTGGAAGCGGCAAATCCACTCTTTTGAGATGCATAAACCGCCTCTTTGAACCTTCTATAGGGGAAGTAACGATCGATGGCGAAAACGTAGTCGACATGGATCCAAAGAAGCTTATGGAGATCAGGAGAGCAAAGTTGGGGATGGTCTTTCAGAACTTTGCCCTCTTTCCTCACAGAACCATCGCCGAAAACGTTGCCTATGGGCTTGAAATTCGGGGAGTTCCCGAAAAAGAACGGCTCCAAAAAGCGTCAGAAGTCTTGAAGCTGGTGGGCTTGGAAGGGCATGAAGACAGCTTGCCAGACCAATTGAGCGGCGGAATGCAGCAACGCGTAGGACTTGCCAGGGGGCTTGCTAGCGATCCAGATATCCTCCTCATGGACGAAGCCTTCAGCGCCCTTGACCCATTGATCCGAAGAGAGATGCAAGACGAACTTTTAGAATTACAAGACAAGGTCAACAAG
>CAYWZG010000041.1:0-19161 GCA_964462795.1 uncultured Methanotrichaceae archaeon | reverse complement strand
GCGTCGACGCAGGTACTGGCAGAGCAAAGGATAGGTGTTGCCGATAACTTCAGGCATGGACATTCTCAAGGTCGCATAGCTCGGCTTCAAGAGGAGGGGCTCTGTAACGCTCCAGCGCCAGCAGAAACTCCACTCGCGGCATTCCGGCAAGTTCTGCCGCTCGCCCGGAAGAGGGCCGGCCGAGTTCGTAGAGCTTGACGGCGGCCAGGATGCGTATCTCACGATTCAGACAAGAACACCTTTCCGGGCACTTCAATCACAATTCTTCGGGCGGTCATATCTTCGCCTTGATCTGAGAGATCCTGTGCAAGCATCCATCCCACGCTCTTGATCTTGCCACGAGTATGGTATCACTCACCCAGTCGATCATGATATTTTTATTTGTCCTCCAATCGACTTAATTCATCTGCATCAATCTTTCTCAAAACTTTAACTGGAGGGGTCAGTAGATATTCCCATATTGGAGTTGGTGTGTATGCAGTTCCGGGATGTGAATGACCTTTCCAATACTCGTGAGCGAAATAAAACGCGACTAATGCGCTATTTTCTAGCGAATATGTAACTAAGTTCATATCACCAGGAAATCTCGATTTTTTACACTCAACTTCCCAAATATCTCCCTCTGAGTTACGATAAGAATCTCTAAAATACTTAATATCTTTGAGGTTTTTCATGGCGTATATCGATTGAAACCTTGAAGGTCTCTTACGATAGTATCGACTTCGCACCAATTCAAAAATAAACTCGATCAAAGGTTCAGAATCCTCAATAATTACCTTCTTGACCAATTTGTCATTTTCGACTAAATCGACTTCCGTTTGAATTTTTCTTTCGCCTTGCGCTATATATCGTTCGCCATGAAATGTAAGTCCCTTCGGAAATAATGTATTAACAAATTTTTGTAGTTTTTCTGGTGTTATGTCATCATAGACAGTCAGATCAAGTATCTGTCCTGTTTCAAGGTCATCCCCTGCTAAATGATAATAACGCGACAAATGAGTCATTTCGTAATCACCATCATACTGACTTTCTTCGTTAACTTCTCATAATTTCGTCCATCAGCCGCCACCCATCGACTCTCCCGTATCCTCCGCGCGCCCCTTCCTTTTCCGTGAAGACCTCCATCTCGTCCGGCTCAATTGACGCGCCCATCATTGCGAAGGGCACCGGCTCTGAAGTGTGAGTCCGCATGGCAACTGGTGTTGGGTGGTCTGGCAAGACTAGGACGCGCCATTCGTGGCCGGACTTTTCCAGCCCTTCGAGAACTGGCCCGACGATCCTCGCGTCGAAGCGCCGAATGGCCTCGATCTTCTTTTCTAAACTTCCGTCATGCCCCATCTCGTCGGGAGCCTCGACGTGAAGGTACACGAAGTCGAGCCGTTCTAGGGGGCCAAGAGCTGCCTCGACCTTCCCCTCATAGTTGGTATCGAGAACGCCGGTCGCGCCGGGAATGTCGATGACTTCAAGCCCTGCGTAAACGCCGATCCCCTTGAGAAGATCGACCGCCGAGATCATCGCGCCGCTGAGTCCGCGCGTCTCTTGAAGCGTCGGAAGCTTTGGCGCCTTTCCCTGGCCCCAAAGCCAGATCATGTTCGCGGGCCGCTTTCCTTCCGCAATTCGGCGCTGGTTTATGGGGTGCTCTGCGAGTATGGGGACGGAAGCTTCCATCATCTCGCGCAAAATCTCAGAGCCTTCTCCTTTCGGCAGATAGTCTGCTATCGGCTGGTCCATTATGTCATGAGGCGGCGTGCAATCGGCGCGTTCTGCCTTGTCCTCCAGGACGAGAAGGTTTCGGTAGCTTACGCCTGGGTAGAGCTTTCCTTTGGAGCACACATCCTGGAGCGAAGATATGATCTCGTTGGTCTCAGCAGTCGTGATATGGCCTGCGCTGTAGTCCACCATCAGGCCCCGTTCCAGGTCGACGTTGACCAGGTTACACCTGAATGCAACATCCTCTGGGCCCAAATCCACGCCCATAGAGGCCGCCTCCAGAGGCGCCCGGCCCGTGTAATAGAGTCGCGGATCGTACCCCATCGCTGAAAGGTTGGCAACATCGCTTCCAGGCGGCATCCCCTCCGGTACGTTCGATGCAAGGCCGCCTCTCCCCTCACGAGCTACCCGGTCCATGTTGGGGGTATCTGCAACCTCCAAAGGTGTTTTTCCTCCCAGCGATTCGATGGGATGGTCTGCCATCCCGTCACCCAGCAATATCACGAACTTCATATACGCGCCACAACTCCCTTTCTTGGTCCTTCTAGTTTTGATCACACATGTCTACTTGCCACTCTCTCGTCAGATAGCCCTGAGTCATGGCGTCCCAGATCAATAGGTCGCCTTACCAGACCCTAATCCTACTCAAGGAACTATTGAACGGAAACGGCTACATGAAGAATGTACCCATTCCGCCTTCTGCCTTTGGCTTCTTTGTAACCTTCTTTCCGGCCTTGGCTTCCGCCTCTCTTTCGATCGTCTCCTCTTCTTTCTTCTTCATCTCTGAAAGATGGTGGTTCAGCACTTTCACCAGTCGGTTCAGCTTTTCTCTTTGGCAAGTTGCGCCCCTGGTCACCCCATAGACGATGTCCACGACGGTGCCCTTGGTCGCTATGTCTTTCCTGGTTGGCATGACTGTTCTGGTCTTGACCCCTGCCTTGGCAAAGTCCTCAAAGTCCACCGGGCTTTGACAGACGACTACGGCCGGTACCTCCGCTAAAGCAAGTATTTCTCTTGCCTTGTAAACCACGTGCGACCTAATGTTTCCAAGGTGGATGACCGCTATCTTGTGCCGCTTTATCTGTTCGATCTCCTTTGGAGTCAATCCAAACGTAGGTCCAAAGCCCCTCGAAGCCTGAGGGA
Organism: uncultured Methanotrichaceae archaeon; assembly: GCA_964462795.1. Classification (GTDB taxonomy): domain Archaea; phylum Halobacteriota; class Methanosarcinia; order Methanotrichales; family Methanotrichaceae; genus CAYWZG01. The sequence continues at coordinate 16,308 of CAYWZG010000041.1, read as the reverse complement.
AACTCTCAGGAACGCCCGCACCGGACTCCAAGACGAGAACGCTCGTCTGAACCCCCTCTCGCCGAAGGCCATAAGTTATCTCGCATACCGGTTTGGTTATGTGCCTTCGGCCTGGTGACATGGCTATTGCAATCACGTCGGGTTGTGCCGCTTCTGATAGAGTTCCTCTCTGGGCGAGGCCTCCGCCTTTGGCCAGCCCCATGCTCTCTCGGCAATCCACTACCTGAGTTGCCCTGCCTATCATGCGCTCCATTTTGAAGGTCAACGCATATTAGCCTTTGCCAAATAATTTTATTAAAAACCTATTTAAACCCCTTCTTCGATTGTTGCCCCCATGCTCTCCTTTGTCGGGCTTGGCCTATACGACGAAAAAGACGTATCGCTGAAAGGCCTGGAAACGATACGCGATTCCGACTTGGTCTATGCGGAATTCTACACTTCAAGGCTCATGGGAACGTCGGTGGAACGGCTAGAAGAACTCTACGGAAAAAAGATTTGTCTTCTGGGCCGGGAAGACGTAGAGGTCCGAGCTGGTGAATGGGTCTCTCAGGCCAAAGACAAAAAGGTGACCTTCCTGATTGGCGGAGACCCTATGGTCTCGACAACACACCTTGACCTTCGACTCCGCGCCCTGAAGATGGGGATCGAGATCCAAGTGGTCCACTCATCATCCATCGTCTCGGCAGTATCCGGCCTTACAGGACTTCAGAATTACAGGTTTGGCAGGTCCACTTCGATACCTTACCCTTACGAAGTCGGTGGGAAAAGGATCGTGGCCCAGAGCCCTCGCGAAGTAGTACTGGAAAACCTGGAACGAAACCTCCACACACTCCTCTTCTTAGACATCCAGGACGAAAGATACATGACCGTCGCAGAAGGGGCAAGTCTTCTCGTCGAGATGGACGAAATGGCTGGCGAATCGAAGCTGAGCCGATCTTTGGGCGTGGGAATTGCCAGAGCTGGATCGAAAAAGTCTCAGGTCAAAGCGGACTTTCTGCCAAAACTTGCAAACGAGGATTTCGGCGGCCCGCTTCACATTCTCATCGTCCCAGCAAAGCTTCACTTCATGGAGGCAGAGGGCCTTGTGGCTTTGGCCTCGGCTCCGTACGAGATACTAGAAAATGCAGAACAGTGAGCGAAAACCTATTAATTGGGTATTCTCGTCGTAATACCCAGAGAACATAATCTGGAGTGTCAAATTGCCCAAAATATCCGTAGACGTACCACAACACATAATCGACGACATAAATGATCATGTGGGCGACGGCAAGAAGTTTGTCAACTTCTCTGACGCCGTGAGAACCGGACTGAGAAAGATGCTTGACCAGTTGGACGAAGTCGATAGACTCCACGGCAGGCAAAAGGACGTCAAAAAATGAAGATGGGGATGGACGTCGTATTCGATGCAGCTCATAGACTGCCAAATTACGACGGCAAATGCGCTCGCATCCACGGCCACACTTACACGGTGGAGGTTGTGCTGGGAGGTCCTGTAGATGGAACCACAGGGTTCCTGATGGACTTCTACGATCTGAAACGAATTCTCAAAACCGTCCTGAGCGATCTGGATCATCGCGACTTAAACGAGATCCTCGCCAATCCGACGGCAGAGACAATTGCAGAGCACATAAAGGGACGGCTAGAGCTCAGCCTTCAGGACGAGGCTGCAAATCTGGTCTCGGTGAAGCTTTGGGAAGGCAAGAACAAATGGGTGATGCTGGACTAAACGTAACTTTTGACACAGATGTCCAGGGGGATAAATAGCAATTGATCCGAAATTTACCTGATGAATTTGTTGCTGAAGAGTTTGCTGTTGACGAATTTGCCGTTGAAGAATCTGCAAAAGATTATGGCATCTTGGCCGAGATATTCTCCTCTTTCCAGGGTGAAGGCCCCTTCGTGGGACGAAGACAGATATTCGTCAGGACTTCGGGCTGCAACCTCAACTGCAGTTACTGTGACACCGCCAAGTTTCGCGCCAGTACTGCCCAATGCAGGATAGAAGATGCTCCAGGTTCGGGCAGATTCAAAACGATCGAAAACCCTGTATCCCCTAAGAAGGTAATCGAACTAATTCTGGGACTCAGAACGCCAGGACTTCACAGCGTCTCTATAACGGGGGGAGAACCACTCTGTCAACCCAAGTTCACGAAATCTCTGGCGATCGAATGTTCTCTCGCAAAAGTTCCAGTGTATCTAGAAACTAACGGATTTTCGTCCAGCCGTTTTGCAAGGCTCATTGACTGGATAGACTTTGCTTCCATTGATCTTAAGCTTCCTAGCCACAAATCCTGTCCGCCTCATAAATGGGATGATTTATTCCAAAACGAGCTGGCATGCTTGAAAATCGCATCTTGCGCTGGTGTGAAGACCATTGCCAAGGCCGTCATACTGAACTCAACTAAACTTGACGAACTCGATATCGCATATCCCCTGCTCAAAGAGCTGGACGCGACTTTGGTCATCCAACCTGCCACAGGACCCGATTGTCCTGCCTTAGAAAAGTTGGCGCAATTTTACAGTTTGGCATCAATGTCCTTAGAGGATGTGGTGGTCATCCCCCAGGTTCATAAGATGATGGGAATCCTTTGACACCACCTCGCCCAAAGGCGAGGGGACTATTCGTCATTTTTCTGTGATGGAACCCACGAGCTGATCAAACGAGGTCAGGGCGAAGTCTCTTCGACTGCCTCTGCTTCCAGTTCCAATTTTCTCTCTTGTTTCTTCTTTTCGTATATCTCTTGGTATCGATCGCTTCTCTCGTTTTTATCCCATCGCTCGATCCTTTTGTCCAACGCCTCGAACATGTACGTTTCTGCTTTTTTGACGGTCTCTAGGTCGCCTCGAAGGACTAGGATCTCTCGCTCGTCTGTTTCGTCGTCAATCAGGCCAATCTTAGCATTCCTTCTTATAGGATCCAGCTCGAAGTTATCCACCAAATCTTGAATCACGCTGAGAGGCATTCCTATAGGAATTGCCAGGTCGTACATCCCTTCCAGGTCTTCTTTGCTCTCTTTTTCAGTATCGGCCATGTCTATGTCTCCCTAGCGCCCATCCTCCTCCTGAAGATTTAACCTTTTGGGAGGCAGATAAGAAAAACTGGAAACATGCGTGCATTTTGCTACAATATTTTATGTGCATCGAAAGGCTAATATAAGCAGGCGCCATCTCAGTTGGGAACTGAGGATACAATGTCAAGCATGATCAAAACCACATTATTGCTCTCAAGTCTTGCCGTCTTCTTCATTGTAGCTGGCAGGATTCTGGGAGGCGGAACCGGAATGATCATAGCCTTGGGTCTCTCCTTGCTGATGATCTGGGGATCTTACTGGCACAGCGACAAGTTAGTGCTGAGGATGTACCATGCAAGAGAAGTCACATCGGCTCAGGCACCGGAGATCTGCTCGATAGTCAGGGGCCTTGCAGATCGTGCGAACTTGCCCATGCCCAAGGTTTACATAGTGGACACGTCCATGCCCAACGCTTTTGCCACCGGACGAAACCCGTCCCATGCTGCAGTGGCGGTGACGACTGGGATCATGAGAACCTTGGACCGAAACGAGCTTGAGGGCGTCTTAGCCCACGAGATGGCTCACGTCAAGAACAGGGATACTTTGATCAGCTCAGTGGCCGCTACCATCGCTGGCGCAGTCACCACCCTGGCGAGTTTCGCCCAGTGGTCCCTCATCTTTGGAGGTTTTGGTGGCAACGATGACGAAGGTGGAAACATAGTAGGAATACTTTTGATGGCGGTCCTAGCTCCAATTGCCGCAACCGTTATCCAGTTGGCCATATCACGGACCAGAGAGTTCGAGGCCGACGCGAAAGGCGCAAAGATCTGTGGTAACCCCATGGCACTGGCAAGCGCCCTTTCTAAACTAGAAAGGGCGGCGAACGCCACCAGGGCGGACGTTAACCCTTCGACAGCGCACATGTTCATAGTAAACCCGCTACGGGGAAAGGCTATGGCGTCACTTTTCTCTACTCATCCACCTACGGAAGAAAGGATCAAAAGGCTCTCTGCTATGCGGTGAGCCCCAGTGCTTTAAGGGAAACAGTTATTAAGGGGTGTCTCCGTCAGAGTGCTTGTTGGGCCCGTAGCTTAGCATGGTTGGAGCGCACGGCTGATAACCGTGAGGTCACGCGTTCGAATCGCGTCGGGCCCACCATGCATTACATTTCTTTGACGTTTTTCTGGGGACTATAGAGTTTAACGATACATTTCGGACAAACGTTGAACTCATGAGAGTTTGAGAGTTCGACATTTTGGCCTTATTCGTATCGTTAAACACTAATCTTGCGAGAACCAATTAGATGAAACTAATTGATTCTCGACTATAGTTCACTTCGATGAGATGTCACCTTCGAGAATTGTGTTCATCACGAGATCGAAGTCCATGTTTGCGCACCATCCGGCCTGTTCCAGTATTCCCATGAAACAGACTCCGATGAGTTTTTTGTACTTGATCTTCTCAAGAAGTGCTTTCATCTCTTCTACGCTCACCCCGATCTTGGGCATGGCCATCCCGCCCAGGATGACTACTACGTCAGCGTCGACGCTGATCTTCTCGCCAAGTTCCATACCGTATTCAGTGGCCACAAGTTCCCTGGCCTTCTCGATACCCAGGTTGGGAACAAAGGCAAGCTTCTTGTTCCTGATCGGAAATCCCAGGAACTGGGCAAAAGGCGTGCAAAACCCAGGGGTTCCGATGAAGGTGACACTTTCGTCTTCCTTCACTAATTCTCTAAAACCGTTCAACATTCCGCCAAGTCCTTTAATCTCCTGATTTTTCTCCATAAAATACCTCCAGCAGCTATAGTGCTTAACGATACCTTTCGGACAAATATCTAACTCGTAAGAGTTTGAGATTTGTCCTATTCGTATCGTTAAACTCTATACCTTGCTAATCAAAGTGAAGGAATCAAACTGGCGGGCGACGCACCCCGCTCTGCAAGCAGTGGGGCATGATTCACGCCGCTGCCCCGTCAAGTCGATAGATTGCAAATAGCACCATTTTTAAGCCAGTTATATGTTTCCCCATTCCATACCACTTAGATCATTCCAGACGCCGCTAAGGTCCTTTGCCATCCCAAAATTACCTTTTTTTTGATATGGGAAACGTATATCTGCCTTCAGAACGTAAGCGGCCGAGGTGTTCACATTGTCCCCCGATAACGATCCTATACTGGTAACTTGTGGGTTGCCCTACGCAAACGGGCCATGCCACATAGGCCACCTGCGAACCTACGTCCCCGCCGACGTATACGTCAGAGGCTTAAAGAAGATGGGATTGGATCCAACCTTCGTCTGTGGATCTGATTCCCATGGTACTCCAATAGTTGTCAACGCCGAAGAACAAGGGATAACTCCTACCGAACTTGTCACTCGATACCACGACCATTTCGACGATGTCTTCAAGCGGATGGAGGTGGGATTCGACTACTTCGGCAACACCGACGATCCTTCTAATCACGCGAGAACTCAGTCCATAGTTAACGCTCTCGAGGATAAGGGATACGTTTACCCCCAAGAGATCCCGTTGGCCTACTGCCCCTCTTGCGATCGATCCCTCCCCGATAGATATGTAGAAGGCATCTGTCCTTATTGCAACGCTCCAGCAAGAGGCGATGAATGCGATCAAGGATGTGGCCGCCATCTGGAACCAGGCGAAATCCTAGAGCCTATATGTAAAGTCTGCGGAAGCAAAGCTGAGTACCGGATTCAAAAGCATTACTTTTTCAAGTTATCGTCCTTCAGCGACTTTTTGATAGATTATCTAGAGAAATTGGGCGGGACTTCCAACGCCAGAAACTACGCCAAAAAATGGGTCAAACAAGAGCTAAAAGACTGGTGCATAACCCGCAACCTGGAATGGGGAGTCGAATTTCCAGGGCAAAAAGACCTCGTGGTTTATGTCTGGGTCGATGCACCCATCGGCTACATCTCCTTCACAGAGGAATGGGCCAAACAGGTCAACGACGACTGGAAAAAATATTGGCGCAACCCCTCTAAAATCGTCCACTTCATAGGTGGCGACATAGTATACCATCACTGTATCTTCTGGCCCGCCATGTTGAAAGGTGCTGGGTACACCCTACCAAGCGCCGTCGTGGCGAGCGGAATGTTGAAAATAGACAACAAAACGTTCTCCAAGAGCAGGGGTTACGTGGTCTGGGTGATTGATGATTACCTGGAAAAAGACCTTCATCCTGACCTTCTCCGTTACTACCTGGCATCTTACACCTCTCACACTAAAGAGCTTAACTTCTCTTGGACCGTCTTTGGCAAAAAAGTGAACAACGAACTGGTCGGAGCTCTTGGCAACTTCATCAACAGGTCTGTCACCTTCACCACCAAGAATTTCGATGGCAAAGTTCCCGAAGGCGACCTCGAACCTGCAGTCATGGAAAAGATCGAAGCTACCATCAAAGATGTGACTTCTGCTCTAGAAGAGTTTGAGTTCAAGAAGTCAACGGACGTTGCCATGTCACTTGCTGACTTTGGAAACACCTATTTCCAGGCCAACGAACCCTGGAAACTGATTAAAGATAATCCCAAAGCTTGCGGTGCCATTCTCAGAAACTGTTTCCAGATTGTAAAAGCCCTTTCTCTTCTCTTGGACCCAGTCATGCCAGGAAAGATGGAGCTTGCATGGAGACAGATCGGATCGGTCGGCAAACTTAGCGAAGCCCTCTTCTCTGATGCCCTCATCCCAATAGAACCTGGCCAAAAATTGGGCGTGCCCGAGCACATATTCAACAAGATGGACGACTCCACGATCTGCGATCTGGATGATGTCTTCAAAGAGCGCATACGCCAGGCAGATGCAGGCAAACCCACGAAAGGAGTGAAAAAGATGAGCACAATACCTTTCGACGATTTCATGAAACTCGACATAAGGGTCGGAGCGATCAAAGAAGCTGAAAATATCAAAGGATCTAACAAGCTTCTCCGGCTCATAGTTGACTTGGGCACCGAAGAGCGGCAGATCGTTGCAGGCATTGCCCAAACGCACGACCCAGATAGTTTGGTTGGAAGGAATATCGTGGTTCTGGCAAACTTGGAACCTGCCAAGCTCTTCGGTGTAGAGTCCAGAGGGATGCTCCTTGCAGCAGACTTGGGCGACGCTGCTGTATTGCTAACTCCTGAGAAAGACGTAGAACCCGGAACAAAAATCCGTTGAGAAAATAACTTAGATGAACTTAGAGGAGGTCCTGATTTGCTAAATGTTGATAATCTGTCCAAGGTCTACAGTTTCAAAGAAAGCCAGATCGAAGCCCTGAAGGGCATTAGCTTCCACGTCAAAGAAGGCGAGATCCTGGGGATCGTGGGAAAGAGCGGCAGTGGCAAGAGCACTCTTATGAGAATACTGCGCGGCATTGAGACCTTCGACTCAGGCCAGATCGAGATGAACGGCCTTGATATATTGCCCGACTCAGGACCAGAGGTGCAGCGCCGTCAAAGGGAGATGACCGCAATCCAACTACAAAGAGACTTTGGTCTCTGGACGGACTCTGCCCTGAATAACGTGGCCCTCAGGATTAACTCCCGTCGGACTGGATACGAAATACCTCCCACAAAGCCAGAGGCCTGCTATGAAGAAGTTATGGCCGAGGCTATGGAGTACCTAAAACTGGTGGGCCTCGAAAAGAAAGCAAATCACCTCGCCACCATCTTGAGCGGTGGTGAAAAACAGAGGCTTCTGATCGCAAGACAGCTTGCAAAAAAGCCCCAGGTCCTTCTCTTGGACGAGCCTGCCACCATGGCCTGCCCTGCCACCAAGCAAGAGGTACTCGACGCTATCAAGAACGTGAACAAAGAGCTGGGACTGACGATAGTCATAGTGTCTCACCTTCCCGAAATCCACGAATATATGGCTGATAAATTGATCTGGCTTGACGGCGGCAAGATCAGGGCGAAAGGAGATCCCTACGAGGTGCTCGATCAGTTCTTATCTGGGCTGGGCAAGCCCGAACCCCTAACATTAAGACCTTCAGCCCAGCCAGTCATAAGAGTGGAAGAACTCTACAAAAGAAACTACCTCATCAAAACCGGCGAAGTCTTGAAGATCGAGGACATGAATTTCGAGATCAAAGAAGGCGAGATCACCTCTTTGATAGGAGCCAGCGGAGCTGGAAAGACCACCATCCTCAAGATCATGCAGGGAGTTGCCAAACCCGAGGACGGATCCGTTTTCTACAAGTTGGGTGACGACTGGGTGGATATCGTAGAGTACTCCCATAAAAGGATGGAAGTTCGGCGAAACATGGGGATAATGTATCAAGAGTTTGCGCTCTCCCCAAAAGAGACCATTCTTGAACAGATAGGTTACAAACTAGGTGTCAAAGGTCAGGCAGTCATTGAATATGCAAGGTCAGTTGCCGAGTCCCTAGGAATATCCGATCAGGTTCTCGACGTCATCTACACCCTCACAGACATGGAAGAGGAAGATGCAAAGGTCGTTTTGGACAAGCTTGGACTCACCACCCAGATATTTGACGACCTATTTCCCAGATTCCCTGCAACTGAGGCTCGAAAATATGCCGAGCCCATCTTCAAGGTGTTGGACTTAGACCTCTCTATACTGGACAAGTATCCTCATCAGCTCAGCGGCGGCGAAGAAGTCAGGGTATCATTAGCCTTGCTATTGGCCACCAACCCCAAGATACTCATCTTGGACGAGCCATTTGGCGACATTGACCCTCTGACTTTAAGGGACGTTTCCAACGCAATAAAGAGGATTAATGCAGAGTACGGAACAACGATTTTCTTGGTGAGTCATCATGTCGACTTCGTCCGGGAGATATCTCACCGAGCACTCTTAATCGAAAACGGTGTCATTGCAGCAGATGGCGATCCTTCTGATGTTTGTGACACTTTCATCTCAAGGTGCAACGCCACTTACCTGAAAAGTCGTCGGAAGGACCCCGTCACCATGATTGAGGTCTAAGAGAGGTTTTTCCATGGATGAAGAGATCGCAGAGATCTTCGACCAGCTTTCAGATAAAATCTCTGAAGAAGATTTCGAGCAGCGGGTCGAAGAGAAGGTCAAATTGATGGGCGGACTCTGCGACAGAAAAACTGCCGCCATGCTTGTGGCGCGAGAGTTTGGTGAAGTCGAGCTCAAGATTGAGAGGATCAAGCCCGAGACTGGCAAAGTGATCTTCGTTGGAAAAGTGGTCTCTATATCCGAAATCCACGAATTTTCTCGAAGCGATGGGTCGGTTGGCAGGGTTGCCAACCTGAACCTGGGTGACGAAACCGGGACCATCCGGATTGTGATCTGGGATGAGGGAACCGAAGCTCTCAAAAATGGTGACATAAGTATCGGCCAGGTTCTGAGGGTTCGGGGAATCACGAGAGAAGGTTACATGGGGACCGAGGTGGGCCTTGGTCAAGGCGGCGGGATTGAGGAAGTGGATGCCGACATCCAGACCAAAGTTGATCCGCACAAGATAGCCGAAATCAAGCCGGATATGGGCGACATAAACCTGGTGGCCAAGATATTGGACCCTGGTGAAGTTCGTGAGTTTCTCCGAAAAGACGGATCTGTGGGGCTCGTCCGGTCCGTCATCCTGGGCGATGGGACTGGGAAAATCAGGCTCACCTTGTGGAACGAGAAGGCCGAAATCGATCTTTGTGAGGGCGATACCCTTGAGTTGGTCAATGCCCTATCGAGGGAGCGGTACGGCCAAGTCGAGATCCAGGTCGGTGGCTATTCTCTGGTCCGAAAAAGTGAGATTTCGATCGAGTACGAGGAGAAGATCACTTCCATCTCCGAGCTTCAGACCGGGACGATATCCTCTATATCGGGTTTCGTCTCCGGGTTGGGTGAAGTCCGTGAATTCGAGCGGGATAACGGATCTGTTGGCAGGGTGGCCAACATATATCTATCAGATCAGACCAGCAGGGTTAAGGTGGCTCTCTGGAACGATCACGTCGACTTGATTGAGTCAATAGATATCGGTTCCAAGATTGATCTGGTCGACTGCCAGGTAAAGGCAGGATGGAACGACGAGATTGAGGTGAGCTGCGGGTGGGGCACAAAGGTTACTTTCGCCCCGCCCGAGTAACTGGGTTATAGTTAAGAACCGATTATAGTCAAGAACCGGTTAGATAACACTAATCGGTTCTCACCAGAATAGTGCTTAACGATACGGATAGGCCCAATCTCAAACTCTTACGAGTTGGTGATTTGGCTGAAAGGCATCGTCAAGCACCATAAAGTCAAGATCTCGTTTGGGGTTTTGGGGATTGGTAAATCATGTCAGAAATTTTGTTGGAGGATCTCTCTGGAGTGGGGCCCGCCACGGCTGAAAAGCTGAGAGAGGCGGGATTTGGGGCCGTCGAGTCGCTGGCTGTGGCGTCGCCCGCCGAGCTTGCAGCCTGTGCAGATGTTGGCGAGTCAACCGCGGCCAAGATCATCGCCTCTGCGAGAAAGGCCGCAGACATAGGCGGTTTCGAGACGGGAGATCAGGTGATGGAACGAAGGAAGCTGGTGGGCAAGATCAGCACCGGGAGCGAGAGCTTTAACGCCCTTCTCGGTGGCGGTATGGAGACCCAGGCGATCGTCGAGCTCTACGGAGAATTTGGATCTGGCAAGACCCAGGCAGCGCATCAGATAGCAGTGAACGTCCAACTTCCGTTAGAGATGGGTGGGCTCGACGGTTCTGTCATAATAATCGATACTGAAAACACCTTCCGGCCTGAAAGGATTGAACAGATGGTAGCGGGGCTTCCTGAACGCGAAGATCAAGATGGGCTTGAAGAACAGGGATGGGATCCTGAAGATTTCTTGCAAAATATTCACGTGGCCCGGGCCTACAACTCGAACCATCAGATTCTACTGGCCGAAAACGCTATCGATTTGGCCGAAAGTCTGAAGAAGACAGACAAGCCAGCCAAACTTCTGATAGTCGACTCTTTGATTGCTCATTTCAGGGCAGAGTATGTGGGCAGGGGAACTCTCGCAGATAGGCAGCAAAAGCTCAACAAACACCTTCACACACTTCTGAGGTTCGGCGATCTGAACAACGCCCTGGTCTTGGTGACAAACCAGGTGATGTCAAAACCAGACGCCTTCTTTGGCGATCCCACAAGACCTGTGGGCGGTCATGTGGTAGGTCATACTGCAACTTTTAGAATATATCTCCGAAAGTCCAAGGGCGATAAGAGGATCGCAAGGCTCGTGGATTCGCCCAACTTGCCAAATGGCGAAGCGGTCTTCTCGGTGACAACAGAGGGGTTGCAGGATTGATCAAAGCAGTGGTCTTTGACATAGACGGAACGTTGACCGATATGGAGCGGCAGCTTGACCCTTTGTCTATGAAGGCCATATCTCGGTTGGAAGTTCCGGCGATACTGGCCACCGGAAACGTCCACTGTTTCACAAGGGCGGCTGCGATCTTGCTTGGAGCGTCTTTGACCTCCATATCCGAGAACGGGGGCGTCATATCTTATGAGGACGGGCCGCCCGAGATTCTGGCTGACGTATCTCTTTGCAAAGCCGCCTACAAGCGGCTAAAAGAGATCTATCCTTTGAAAAAGTATGACAACAGGTACAGGGTGACGGATATTGTGCTGAAGCAGGATTTTGATTTAGAAAGGGCAGCCCGTCATCTGGAGAGGTACGACATATCGGTTGACCTTCTTGACAGCGAGTTTGCAGTTCACATTAAGGATCGGGACGTGGACAAGGGAAAAGCGCTCCTTCAGGTGATGGACCGTCTCGGCCTCGGCCCTGAGGAAGTTGCGGCTGTGGGCGATAGCCGGAGCGATTTGCCTATGTTTCAGGTGGTGGGTTTCAGCGCTGCCGTTGCCAACGCATTGCCAGAGGTAAAAGATGCAACAGACTACGTTTCTACGGCCAAGTACGGGAAGGGCGCATACGAAATCGTGGACCGGATGATCTGCGAGGGCATGTTCCAGTCTTGATGAAGCTTTGCTTTACTCATCCCTCTTTTTGGGCTTTGAGTTCTGTTTCAGTTTTCTGCTCTGCCCTCATTTCCGCCCTTGTTCCACTTACTGCACCAGCCCCGGTTCCCGCCCTAGTTCCCGTTTTTGCCCTGGTTTCCGTCCCTGCCCCAATTTTCTCCATCGTCTCCATTCTTTTCAGGATTCGGGCCCAGTTGTTCTCGCAGATTATCCACCAGCCCAAGGTCTCTTTGGCAAGCTTTCGTGCTGCAGGACAAAAAGCGTCCACGGCCAGGTGGCGTGGCATCTCTCTTGGGGGTGGATGTAATGGATATTGAGTGCAGGTGAGCGGTCTTGCTGGATATATTTCACATCGTCTTCCAACTGAGTCGTAAAAAGGGCAGGGTTGTTTGAGGACCCAGGTTTTCAAATCTTTGTCGTAGCGGCAGAGGCTTTTTAGCTTCTTTGGGGACCAGTCCAGGTACTTGCAGATCCTATCAAAGTCTTCTCGTTCCAGGTAGAGGCCCGCGCCTGGGGTGTAGCAACACCTTCCGCAGTTGGCGCACTGGAACTTCTCCCAGAATAGCTCGACTCCTTTTCCTGTTTCTTCGGGGCGGCGCAGGTCCTTTGCAGGGAGTGGGAGGGATATGTCAAAGGGAACTTTTTCGCCCTTGTCGATGGTCTCGTATTGTTCTTGGCGTTTCAAGACCGACCAGTGGGGCCTTTTTTCCAAAAGTTTCAGGTGGTGCCCATTCCTCTTCTGGTCCACGCACTCGGCGCTGCAAAGCTCATGGCAGATCCGTTTTACTTCAGCCAGCGTCTCTTTGGAGATCGTCTTTGGGATGGATATCACCGCCTAAGGATTGTGTTCGTGCTGTGTTTTAGGAGTGGGGACGATATAGGAGTTACTGTTGGGTAGGATGAGACTGATTAGAAGCGTCCCGATCCGTCGGCAGACAAGAGCACACTTCCCAGATCTTCACACTTGACAGAATTGTCTCAGAACACTATATTCAGATATATTTTATCTGAATCAATTGAGATTGAGATATCAACCAAATCAGAGAGCATGATTATCTGTTGACATCTTGAAAATAATAAGGTGCGATCTGGAGGGCAGCCTGTAAACAGCGGGGCTTCGACCTGTATTGTTGTATGTGCGAAGCCAAGAGCAAGCGCTGTGTTCTACTGATATCCACGGTGGCTTCTTTCCTCCCCGCCTTCATGAATTCCTCGATCAACGTCGCTCTTCCAACAATAGGCGAAGAATTTGGGATGAATGCAGTCCTCTTGGGATGGGTGGCCACATCGTACCTACTGGCCTTGGCAATCTTTCTCTTGCCCCTGGGAAAGGTGGCAGACATTCACGGAAGAAAGAAAGTTTTCGCCTGGGGAATGATCCTCTTTACCCTCTTTTCGTTCCTGACTGCAATATCTAACACCACATCTATTTTGATAGTCTTTCGGTTCCTTCACGGTATGAGCAGCGCCATGATCTTCGGAACTGCGGTGGCTCTTTTAACCTCGGTATTTCCACCTGGCGAGCGTGGCATGGCTCTGGGAATCAATGTGACCTCTGTTTACGTGGGGCTCTCAGCAGGTCCTTTCTTGGGCGGCATTCTCACCCAATATTTGGGCTGGAAAAGCATCTTCCTGGTCAACGTGCCTGCAGGGCTCGTGGTTATTGCTTTGATACGTTGGAAACTCGATGGCGAGTGGATCGAAGCGGAAGGCGAAAGCTTCGACTGGATAGGATCTTTCATCTATGGCCTCGTTCTATTGTTCTTGGTTTACGGACTTACTATCCTTCCATCCATAACCTGCCTCGTGTTCGTAGTTTTGGGCCTTGCAGGTCTCTTGGCCTTCGTCCATTGGGAGGGGCGAACGCCTTATCCTGTTCTCAACCTCGGGCTTTTTTGGGAAAATAGAGTTTTTGCCTTGTCCAACTTGGCGGCTCTGATCAACTACGGGGCCACTTTTGCTGTGTCCTTCGTCTTAACTTTGTACCTTCAGTACATCAATAGGGCTTGAACCCCGTGATGCTGGCCTCGTTCTAATGGCTCAGCCCGTGGTTCAGGCAGCCTTCTCTTCGTGTGCAGGAAAGCTCTCGGACATGAAAGAGCCAAGGCAGGTGGCGTCGATCGGGATGGCGATAACGGCACTTGGGCTTCTCTTTTTGACTCGCGTGGACGAAAACACGAGGATAGTCACGATTGTTGCTATTCTGATCACTTTGGGCCTCGGCTTTGCGTTATTCTCTTCTCCAAATACTAACGCCATCATGAGTTCTGTCGAGAAGAAGTATTATGGCGTGGCCTCGGGAATGGTCGGAACGATGCGTTCTATCGGGATGATGACCAGCATGGCAATCGCCATGACGGCTCTGGCCGTGTTCATGGGCCGTGTTCCTGTGACGCCAGAGGTCCATCCTCAGTTCCTAATGAGCATGAAGGCCATATTCTCGGTATTCGTGGTGCTATGTTTCGTGGGCACTTTCGCTTCACTGGCAAGGGGTAAGGTGAGGTGAGATTTTGGCTTTTCGTCAACTATGCGTCTTGGTCCAAGTTATTGTTCATGCTTTTTCCTAAAAGGCTGAAAGTGCTGACAAGAAGCGGACCGAGGTTGACCTGAAAAATACGTATCAGAAGTGTTCTTGCTGTGGACACGTTGCAAAAAAGGATCTATCAGATAAGGTTCACGAATGTCCCTTCTGTGGATTCGTCTGTGATAGAGATTACAACGCTTCAAGAAACATACTCATCTCAAGGGGAGGACAGCCCTTAGAGCCTGCCGAACCGGAACCTCTAAATCACATATTTGTGATATAAGTTCTGGTGATGAATCAGGAAGCTCCGTCCTCCAGGACGGGGTAGTTCCCCCTCTGCATAGGGAATGTTTGTTGCAAAGGAAGAATATATATGAATTTCAAAAGATTATTGCTACTAATGGCAGTGTTATGCTCTGCTGCAGTTTTTGTATCTGCACAATCTGAAGGGCCTTCGAGCTCTGAAGAATGCTCCGGTGATGTGGCGATAGATATTGGTGCCTCTGCAGAAGAGGCTATTGAAGAAGAGATCGTAGAAGAGGTCTTAGTCGAAGATTTGGAAGAGCCCTTCAATCTCTTGGCCTTTGGGGGCGAATGGTCTCAAGAAGATGAGAACGGGGTTAGCATTTCCAAGGAGATCTTCCCGAACGATGGCGGCGTCTGCCCCAATTTCGAGCTGACAGTCCAGATGCCTCACTACCAGTCTTACATGTCGGTGGTCGTTGCGATCGACTCTTCAGGCAGCATGCGACAGACAATTGATGCTTCTGACGCGGATTGGATTGCTGACTCGGTGGATGCGCTTTTGGGCCAAGAGTTATTCAGAGATGGCGGATCGAACGTATCGATCGTGAGTTGGGACTCAGAAGTTGATTTCTCGACCGAGATGTTCTCCTTGAGCGAGAATCAGTCCAAAGCGATCGATAGCTTGAACAATCAAAAATATCTGGAAACTGAGACTACAGTCTACGACATTGGGCTCCGAGAAGCTGTACATGTGCTGAAAAAGAACCCACCAAAAGATCCTGCCAACACCAAGGAGATCATTATATTCGTCACAGGGTGGAGTGAGTTTGCTCCGGGTGCAAGACTTGAGGATACGATAACAGAGGCCGCGAACAGCGGGTATGAAGTTTACACCATAGGCCTTGGAATCTCTGAGACTAATGGACCAATGCAGTACCAAGCGCTCAAGAACATGGCAGAGGTGACTGGTGGCGCCTTCTATCCGTCTGAAGATAACTTGGATAGTCTGGCTGAATTGGTAACCGAGATCTATGAAAGTATCGAAAGCAGGCCCGTGGCAACGAACCTTCTTTTGACTTACACGCTCTTCCCCTACCTCGATGTGGTGGGGACATCTTTTGAGGTAGATCTGGTTGAAAACGCAGACGGGACGAACACCTTGAATTGGGATATCGGTGAGATGAAGAAAGATCAAGTCGAGACCCTTGAAGTACAGACTGCCCTTCAGATGACCATTCCCGCAGATGTTACATCTTCAGTCAGGGAGATGGTCTACAAGGCAGATGGAACGACTCCGAGCTCTGGCATTGCTTACACCTGGCTTACCGGTGAAGCTGGAAACATAGAGATGTCAGCAGGCGAGATTGAGATCGGATGCGGGTCTTCTGAGTAGTTCATAAGTCGCCCTCGGTTGGATGATTATAGTCGAGAACCGATTAAATGATATTAATCGATTCTCGAAAGATTAGTTCTTAACGATACGAATTGGCCAAATCTCAAACTTATACGAGTTAGCGATTTGGCTAAAAGGTATCGTTAAGAACTATAATCCGACGTTCGGCATGACATATTGTGACATGGGCCTATTTTCTCTTGATATCGA
>CAYWZG010000040.1:0-19693 GCA_964462795.1 uncultured Methanotrichaceae archaeon | reverse complement strand
CCCTTTCATACCCGCTGTCTGCCCTGTCAAAGAGTCCTATAGCTGAGTAGTTACAGTAAATTCAGATAAATACATTTCAGAGATGGGTATTATAAAAGATGGTTTAAGTTATATACCGCCGGGTCATGAATGGCGTTTAATATTGACCTCATTGAACGATCCTGAGTTTAATCGAATTATAATGAATGAGATCAATATTAATGTTACATATAAGAATCATGCTGGGGCAAATATATATAATAAATATAATATTAATTTATCTAGATTTTGTGGTTTTGATATTTTAAATGATACTGAAAACCATGCAAAAGCAGATATATTAACTTCAAGAGCCTGCGAAATAAATCAAAGTAATGAACCACATTATTCCGAATCTGATTATTCCTAAATTTACCAATTTATTACTGAGTGACCTCCCTCTACACGTATTCATTTCGCGGGCAGACAGGCCCAAGATGCTCACCAAAGTGGCCCTGCTGATGAAAAGACGAGACGACAAAAATCATTCAAACTGCAGTCTCCTTCGCCGATAGGCGCCGAAGGCTGGCGCCGCCCCACACTGGTGAGACCCCACCTTACCCAACCACGAGAGAATCGCCCATGACCGAAACCACCTGGAACCCCCGCTACGCCATCACCCCCGCCATAGCCCGATCCCCGATGGAAATTGAGGCGGCCCGGGCGGTGGTGGACCAAAAACCCCTCCCCCTCAATGCCGAGGCCGAGCTTCGGCGCCGGGCGCGCTTGCGATCGACTCACTACTCGACCAGAATCGAGGAAAACCGGCTGACCCTTGCCGAAGCAGAGGGGGGCCATCTCTGGCCGGGAGATCCAGGGACGAGAGCGGGACGTGGCCGAAGTGCGAAACTACTGGGTCGCGCGTTGTATTATGGAAGTACGGTGGATAATTCTTATGCAATCTATTTAAATCAATTAATGCGGCGGGCAGGTCTCCTAGACCCAAATCAAATTTGAATTCTGTTGGCCTCATCATGATCTTAACGGATCGGACAAAAGATGTATTTCACTGAAAAGAGAGAAACGGAATCGCCAAGGTAATCTGACAAAGTCAAGCTAATTGGTTCTCGCAAGATTAGTGCTTAACGACATGAATAGACTTGCTCAGCCACATGTCAGTCCAATTGCAACACGCCATATTCAAAATTGAAGAATATTTTGTATGAAGAGATTTCTTGGCGCTGAAAGGGCGCATATACCTAACATATTACTGCTAAAATGTGATTGAGGTGTTTGGTAAGGCCGATTAAACATCTGAATTTCGATGGCAGAGCCCAATTATGCAAGGATTAATCATTTATATCAAGGAATCCATCGAACAAGAGGCGATGTAGGGTATGTATTCCAATCCCATTCTATATGACAATTGGGATATATTATCTTACAAATGTCGCTCGTCGTATATCTTGGGACATATATCATAGAAATTAGGTCGTTAAAAAGGGTGAATCTGCATGAAAGAGAAAATTGAGGAGATAGCAACGCGCGTTCGTGAGTTGAGGGAGCTTTCGGAAATATCTCTCCAGGAGATGGCAGACCATCTCAACGTTTCTTTGGAGACCTACGAAGACTATGAGAGCGGGAAGGTGGACATACCTGCAAGCATCCTTTTTGAGATCGCAAACAAGCTGAACGTCAGCATGAGTTTGCTTCTCACAGGTGAAGAGCCAAGAATGCACATATTTTCCGTGACCAGAAAGGGCGAAGGTGTCGAGGTTGAAAGGAGAAAACAGTACCTATATCAGAACCTCGCAGGAAAGTTCGTCCATAAAAAGGCAGAACCCTTCATCGTGACGGTGGAACCCAAAGAAGAGAAGCCTTCGGTCTACAGCCATCCGGGCCAGGAGTTCAATTACGTTCTCGAGGGAACGCTCAAGTTCTACATCCATGACAACGAGATCGTGCTGGAAGAGGGCGACTCGATATTCTTCGATTCATCCTATGGACATGCCATGGAAGCCCTAAATGATGGGGCCGCAAAGATGCTAGTTATAGTCATGTAATTCTAGGAGAGGTATCGAAGATGACATCTGTACTGCCACGATTCGTTTCAGGGGTCGATTTCAAGTCCTATGAGGACTTTAAGGAGAATTTCAAGATAATCGTTCCTGCGAACTTCAATTTCGGATATGACGTTGTGGATGCTTATGCCAAGGAGGCGCCAGATAAGATCGCTCTTGTCTGGTGTAACGACTTTGGTGACGATAAGACGTTTACCTTCAAGGAGCTAAAGCTTCTTAGCGACAAGGCCGCAAACCTGTTCGCCAAATGTGGTGTGAAGAAAGGCGATACCGTCATGCTCACGCTCAAGAGCCGCTACGATTTTTGGATCTGTATGGTCGCGATCCACAAGATCGGAGCAATAGCGATTCCGGCAACTCACATGCTGAAGGCAAAAGACATAGCATACCGCATAAACAAAGCAAACCTGAAGTTAATCGTCTGCATTGAGGAAGACGGAGTTCCAGACGAAGTAGATGGTGCCCACAAAGAATTGGGCGACGTACCCCTGGTGAAGGCCTTTGTGGGAAAGGCGGAAAACGAACGAGAGGGATGGGTGAATTTCAGAAAAGAGCTGGATGAATCTTCGTCCGATTTTCCAAGGCCAGTGGGAGATGCGGCGACGAAGAACTCCGACATTCTCCTCGGATATTTCACATCGGGCACCACAGGCTATCCCAAGATGGTGAAACACGATCAGACCTACTCACTCGGTCACATCCTGACCGCGAAGTACTGGCAGAATGTCATCGACGATGGCCTTCACTACACGGTGGCGGATACCGGGTGGGCAAAGTGCGCGTGGGGCGAGATATACGGTCAGTGGATATCCGGGTCTGCGGTATTCGTGTACGATTACGAGAGGTTCGATGCCGGAATGATGATGGAGAAGGTATCAAATCACGAAGTCACCACATTTTGCGCGCCTCCAACTATATACCGGTTCATGATCAAGGGCGATATGTCCAAGTACGACTTTTCAACGCTCAAATACGCAGTCACCGCAGGAGAGCCCCTGAACCCCACGGTCTACAACGAGTTTCTGAAGAATACTGGCCTTCGGTTGATGGAAGGTTTTGGCCAGACCGAGACCGTTGTCACCATCGCCAACTTCTCCTGGATGGAGCCAAAACCAGGATCGATGGGTAAACCCTCGCCAGGATATGATGTGGTCTTGGTAGACAAGAATGACAAGGTCTGCGACGTTGGCGAAGAAGGCGAGATCGTAGTCAGGACCGATGAGGGCAAGCCAGTCGGGCTATTTGTGGATTATCATCTCGATGCCGAGAGATTGAGAAACACGTGGCACGACGATTATTACCATACTGGTGACACCGCCTGGATGGACGAGGACGGTTATTTCTGGTTTATCGGCAGGACCGATGACATGATTAAGAGCTCTGGCTACAGGGTAGGTCCTTTCGAGGTGGAAAACGCCCTCATGTCTCACCCTGCAGTTCTCGAATGTGCTATCACCGGAGTTCCAGATCCCATAAGGGGCCAAGTGGTGAAGGCAACGGTGGTCCTGACGACTGGGCATACGCCCTCTGAGGAACTCAAAAAAGAGCTGCAAGATCACGTAAAGAAGGTAACGGCTCCTTACAAATACCCCCGGATCATCGAGTTCATGGACGAGCTTCCAAAGACCATCAGCGGAAAGATCAGGCGGATCGAGATAAGAGAAAAGGACGAGTCGTAATTCGAAACGAAGGTTCTCGCAAGTTGAATCGGCTGGAGCGCCACTTCTAACTCATGCAAAATTCTGGGCGGATTGGTGGTGGCGCTCTGTGAACCAACAGTGCTCAACGATTACATTCTAAACAAATTTTGAACGCCAAATCACAATTTGGTCAGAACGCCCAGCCTTCGTAAAATCCCTTCGCCTCTGGCCTAATTGAAGCTGTTTCTGAGACGTTGACCCAGAGGTGGAGATCTCTGTAAGGCGCGGTGAAGTTGTCCTCCCAAAAGAGCAAGAATTCTAGCTTTTGCCTATCACCTGGCACGTCCAGTACGTAATCGACAGGCTCTTCCCAAGTCTGGTTGTGCTCTAAGGTCACATCTTTTTCCAGCAACGTCTCGTTTGCAACTGCAATCTCCATTGTGTAGTTTACTTCAGCGTATTCGTGGTTGACTATGCCCACGATCACCATGCTTGTTTGGCCCTGAACCACCGAGGTGGGGTAATCGTAAGCCATCCCGCCAGGTCCGAGGATGTAAAACTCTGTGAACTTTTCCCCTTGCTTTGGCGTCACTATCACGTAAACTAAGAGCGAGACGGAGGTTATTATGGAAAGGGCAAGGATGATCGTCAGAATTTTGTCGATCCTGCTTTTCTGATCTGTGGTCAGCTCTTCCTTTAAAGCGCAAAGCCCCTCTCTGAAAGGGACTCTGAACCTCTCTTCAGAAGGGAGCTGACTCCGTCTTACGTGAGCCGCCACTGCCAGGATGATGGTAAAAATTGCAAGAGATATCGCGACAGGGATGAGCCTTATGCCCCAAGGAGTGTAGTTGAGACCAAGCCCGATCAAGGGCACGGTGGCTATGCTGAGGCCGAAACTGAGCGCTACCCTCTCGATCCCGTCTAGGTCGTCCTTTTTCGGAAAAAGTGCTGCGATGAGGGCATATCCTGGAACGAAAAGAACCATCAACAGACCCAGTGGTATTCGGATGGGAAGATCTGCAAATGGCTGTACAAGTGTGAAGAGAAGTGTCAAGAGGGCCAGTATGACCGTGGCCAGAAGGTCTGATGGCGGCCGTTCTGTGATTGCACTCGATATCCCCGTCAAAGCTCACTCACCCAAATGTAATTCGCACTCATTCGCACATCATGTGGCCATCCGCAGAAAAGATATATACCCTTCGCATCAGCTTGAATATCATGCGGTCCATCTTTCAGCCATTTATCCTTCTGTCCCTCATCCTAAGTGCGGGCTCAGCTGCAGCTTCAGATTACAGTGCATCCCTTCACGCAGATGATCCTTTCGAGGGAAACTGGACTGAGCTTTGCGGTCCAAGCTCGACCATGATCCCAGCAATCATCTTGACACGATCGGACGTGAGCTGGACGTATCCTCATGAACTTCATCCTATCTATACACCAGATCAGAACATCACAGGGACATTTTTTGGATCGAGCGGGCTGGCAAACCTGACGGTCCATATCACCGTTGCCGATTTGAATATATCGAACTTCTTGAGGGCAATGAACATGGTAGCAGGCCCCGTGAGAATAAATCCAGATGGTGAGAGCTTCGATCTAAACTCTTTAGGAGATGTGTCTTTCTCTATTCCGGGAACGTCCCCAGGAATACGTGCCCTCTACGTTGTCGATAATAACAGTTCCACAGTACTCTCTGCTGTGCCCGTCTTGATTGCGGAACGAGAGATAATGGTCGAAGCGCCCCCAGTTGTTGGCCCAGGTGACCTTCTCTTCGTGAAGATATCCGTTCCCAACGACTCGACCAATGGTTCGATCAATGAGTCTGACGACGTCCATTTCCATTATGGGGCAATTCTCATCGCGCTGGAAGATTACCGCAAGATCAACCTCACCATGACCGGGAACGGAACCCTTGAAGATGCGAGTTTCTTCTTAAGCAAAGGCGAAAACTCAGTGGAGATTCCAAGTGATTTCAAGCTCTCTTCAGACATGCTCATGGACTTCGTTATGATGTTGCCTCCCGAAAGTGCTGTCGCGTTTCAGATGGACCTCTATGAACAAGAGTCAGAACTCTGCATGATAACTGAACCTGGTTGGGCACAAGGGACATATATTTTAACCTGTGCCGTTGTCTCCGACAGTGGCATAATCGGACTAAAACAGATGGAAATTGAGATGATATGATGATGAAGATTCTTGCGTCCCTCGCCATACTTGCGCTGATAACGGTGGGTTTCGCCCTCGATGCATCGCCCATGAACCCCGACCCTGGAGAGAAGGTGATGATCACTGGATTCGCAAAACCTGGTGAGGCTGTCAGGTTGAGTTCCAGCTTCGATCTGGATCTTCCGGTGGTGGCCGGTAGATACGAATACGTCGCAAACGGCGTTGAAATTCCCCAAAAGCCAAACCGGTTCTCGGTGACCGCCAGAAACATTGAAGACCTCAACGTTGGGATCAAGATGGGGATCTGGCTGAACATGCCGATCAAAGCGAGCGGCGGAACTGCATCAGTATCGAGAGCTGATGTACCTCCTGGAAGATATACACTAAAAATGTTTGGAAATGCAAAGGAAGGTGCATCGGACGTGTCTGTTTCTGTGAGTGCCGAGACCACGGTTTATGCCGATTCAGATGGAAGTTATAAGCTGGCCATAGATACCACAGGAATTCCAGAAGGTGATTATAGAGTCCGGGGTGCTGGCGATCTAATCGTATTAGGGATCGGGGCAGATCATGGTGTGGCGTCTCTTCCATCTTCTTCTGAAGTGCGGGTGGAAGATCGCGCAGTTTCAACAGCGTCTCCAATGTCGACAGAAGCTGAAAAATCTCCTGACGAAGCCAAACCCGATCAGGTGATCGAAGAAGTGGCCGAAATAGAACCTGAAGAATCGGTATATTCAGCAGCTGCGACAGATGAGGCTGCTGGTGAAGTGGTCGAAGAAGTGGCTGAACCGGTTGAAAAAGAACGAATCGATCAGGATCAAGCGTCTTTGAATATAACCGAAAATGCAACTTGGCCAATCGAAGATACCGTTGAGGAGAAGGGCATTTTTGGGAAAATTCTCGACCGGATCTTTGGAATCTTGGAACTGGTGGCAACTTGAACTTCGAAGGGGGCTTGAACGTCGAAATGGCAGGGGGTTTTTTCCAATCTGCTTGAGCTCCCTTTTGCAAAAAAGTTTTGCAGGTAAGTTGAAGTGGAATGAGCCGATGCCAGCCGACCTTTCGGTTGTGATAATGCTCACGTTTTTGGCGTTAGTATTCACTTTGGTATGGCCTCTGGCAGATCTGCCGCTTCGAGTCCCCATCGGCTTTCTCATGGTGCTCTTTCTGCCAGGCTATGCCCTGATGGCGGCACTCTTCCCCCAGAAAGCCGGTCTCAACATAATCCTACGAGGATTGATCAGCGTAGTTCTCAGTACGGTCGTGATCTTGATCGTTGGCCTCTGCCTCAACTTCTCGCCTTGGGGCTTAAGGCTCATTCCGATAATGGCCTCATTCGCCGTCGTGACTGTTGCCCTAACAGTTGTCGCCTACATAAGGCGGTCTCAACTGCCTTCTGAAAAAAGGTTCAGCACGCCTTTTAGTTGGGACTTGAGATCGATCATCTTCTTCAGGAATCCTGCGGTTCCAGGATCGCTCATAGTGATCGCAGAGCTTCTCATATTCAAGGGACATGTGGAAGCTGCGATAGTGGTTCATGCGATCAATTTGGTACTGCTTTCCCTCTCCACATCTTTTGTGGCGGATCGGACTTATCAGGCCTTGATGCTCCTTCCTCTCTTCAGGCTTCTCAACATGGCAATGCCGGTCTTCTTCGAGCTCACCCTTTATTCTTACGTAATGATCTATGCGCCAATGTATTTCCCGATTTATCTCATTTTGAAGAGCAAGAGCTTCAGCTATGAAGAGATCGGCTTGAAGACGAAGAGCTTCTTTCTTTTGATGCCCCTTTCGATTGTGTTGGGCATCGTCGTCGGATGGGGCGAGTTCCAAATAATTCGTCCTGAGATGCTGACGCCGGATGTGGGCCTTGGGAGCATATTGAAGCTCTCTGTGGCGATGATATTCTTCGTGGGCGTGGTAGAAGAGTTTATGTTCAGGTCAGTCCTGCAGACAGTTCTTGAGGATAGGATGGGGCAGGTTAAGGGCCTCCTTATTGCAAGCCTGACTTTTGGTCTGATGCACAGTGGTTACTCAATCTTTGCCGAGCTGGTTTTCGTATCGTTTGCCGGAATTTTATTCGGGTTGTTCTTCCAGAAAACGAAAAGTCTTCCACTGGTTGCGTTGTTTCACGGAGTTACGAATGTCTCGCTCTTTATGATAGTGCCCTGGTTAATCGGATCTTGATTTGAATTAATACTATATTCTAGAATGAATATAACTGACGTAATTCTGTATCGCTCTTGTATTATGCAAGACGCAAGGATATATTGGTTCTCGCCAGAATAGTGATCACCGATACGAATAAGCCAAATTTCAAACTCTTATGAGTTTGAGATTTGTCCGAAAGGTATCGTCAACCACTATAGTTCATGAACGGGGTGCGACCAAGGAAAAACTTGGAAATCTCAATCTGTTATAATAATGGCCAGAGATGCAGTTATCTTAAAAAATAAAAAAGAAGGCGTTTTAGATAATCTCCATCACTTTGAACACCACGATGGAAAAGAACGTGGTTGCAAGTGGCCATATGGCCAGATTAAGTGACAGGGACAGTCGCTCGTTCCATAGCTTCGACGCGGATAGGATTTCTGATGCGCTTAACAGTAATATTAAACAGATTACCGCTGCGACACTGATCTCCGCTACTCCAACATTGGTGAACATCGTAATAGCTGAAGTAGTACTCATTGCTGAAGTAGTACTCATTGCTGAAGTAGTACTCATTGCTGAAGTAGTACTCATCATAGACGATAGCATGTGTTCCCTCCAAATTGCTTAATTAACTGCATACACCTTCAACAATAACAGCAAACTTCACGCTATATATACTTTACTTCATAGTTGGGGAAGACGAATCTCTATTTCAATCTCTAGATGTTTGTTTTCCCCACCTAACACCTTTTGCATACCCAAAGAGATGCAAGTTCTGCTGTACTGCTTTGAATTTAGCATCAGTGTGCTGAATTTGCTATAATTTCAGGCTAACTGTATTCTTGATGGCATATCATGTTACCGATATTCTCTTATTTCATAACTTAAATGATAGCAAGTTTGGCACACTGCCCACTGCTTACTGCCTATTGCCTACTGTCCTCAGAAATACGATCGAAAAGGGGCGGAGTGGAAATGATTAAATGTTTATATGTTTTACATTATTGCAATGGAAGAGGATCTCCTGTTCGAAGAAGAAGATATCTTCTACGATTACGCGTTCCCCCCTGAAGTAACCCCAGACGTTTCTGTAAACGCATCTAACACATCGTTGGGACTTCCAACAGAGTTGTCATCTGAAGTTCCCTCGCAGCTGACCGACAGTGGTGCTCAATCAGCGCTGGATAAGATCGTCACATATTTGAACTCCACACTGGGGGTAGACCTAGGCGACCTGCTTACGAATTTTGCGATAATTTTCATCAAGATCGCAGTGATCATCCTTGCGACATACTTTGTTGCAAGGATGGTGAGCAAGGCGATCAACGTCTACCTACCCAAAATGATGCGGGCTGAAAAGGTTGGGTTAGATACTGAACAAGAGAAGACGCCCAGGACTATTATCAACAGGCTTCTTGTGGTCGTCATATACATCATGGGCATCGTCTTGATAATCGCCCAAATACCCCCCCTTAGCAAGGTCGCCGTCACCTTGCTTGCTGGTGCAGGTGTTGCAGGTCTTGCCGTCGGTTTTGCAGCTCAAGGCTCTCTATCTAACGTCATATCTGGGATTTTCCTTGTAGTTTTTCATCCATTCAGAGTAGGCGACTACATCGACTTTAACGGAGAATATGGCCAGATAGAAGACCTTACCCTAAGACATACAGTAATCGAGGTGTGGGACGGTCGTCGGATAATGGTACCCAACAGCACCATGAACGATCAGGCCATAATCAATTGGACCATAATGAATCCTGAAATAATCTGGACTGTGAACATCGGGATTGCATATACTGCAAGCATCGATAAGTCCAGGGAGATCATACTTGACGTGGCAAAAAGACATCCCTTGGTCCTGAAAAGTCGGGAAATAAACGTCAGGGTAACTGAACTTGGCGATTTCGCCGTGAACATGAGGCTCTACATTCACGTGGTGTCGCGAGATGTGGCGTACTCTACCGGGTGTGAGATCATGGAATCTATCAAGAAAAGGTTCGATCGGGAGGGTATCGAGATACCTTACCCCTACAGAAACATCATCATCCAAAATCCTCAAGGTGGATCCGGTCCCGAAAACGAGGAGAATCAGGCCTCTTAAGGTCTATTCTCCATTCGCTCTACCTATGCGCTCCCCCCTATTTTCTCCGATTATGTCTTAGACTGTATGATCCTCCGGAGCGGTTTTATCTCGCGTTTCTTGGCGCATATGGGCGCCACCTGGTCGATCCACTGGCGCCAGGGCGCAAGTAGACCCAATCGTTCTGCAATCAGATCTAACGTTTTGTCCGGCTCGGATACCTTATCCATCTTGTTGGCAGCCACGGCCACGTCTAGACCCAGATCATGGAGAAAATCGAATAACTCCAGATCGAGGGGAATCTCGTCGCGCAATTCCCACCTGTCTACAATTTCCAGAAAAGAAGATGCGTCGATCACTTCGATGGCGAGGGTTATGTTCGTTTGGTTATCCTCAAAATAATGGACGATGAAGTCTTTGGTCTCATCTTGTACTTTCTTTGGCAACCCCTTCATGTAACCGTAACCTGGCATATCCACGTACGTAATCTTCCCAATATTGACTTTTGTGGGACGGATGGTTACCCCTGGTTTCCGTCCGATTCTCACCTTTTTTCCGGTGAGCCGAGTGAAGAGGGTGGACTTGCCCACATTTGATCTGCCTATAAGGACTATCTCTTTGTTCATGAATGTCCACTTGTAGAACTTACGTCCACAAAACCATTTCTATTCAGAAAGCTCTTGATCCAAATACACGCGACTCGTCCTCGATAACATAACTATACATATATACTTATGAATATTCGTTGGAACGGTACAACGATCACATCTTTCGTTATTTCACATACAATCCCAGGAGCTGAGGGCGCTAACTGCCAACCACTAAAAAAAGAGTGTGACTTATCGTCAACTTGCGCATCCCCTGTTAAGATAAATACTATCGGGGCGAAGTGGCCGGACAATTGCCGATCTCGATCGGCTCAACTTGGAGGCGATTTGTGGTGGATAGATCTGACGTCGGAAATCTGGTGGGAATAGACGACATAGCCGTCTACGTACCCAGGCTCTTCATCTCAGCTGTGAAAGAGTTTGCGTCTTCCAGGGGAATAGAGCCTGAAAAGCTGACGAAAGGAATAGGGGTGGAGAATATGGCAGTCCCCGACTTCCACGAAGATGCCGCCACAATGGCAGCCATGTCGATCTTGGAACTCATGAAGAGAAACGATTTGAGGCCAGGTCAGGTGGGACGAATCTACGTGGGGACTGAATCTGGGGTAGACGAGTCGAAGGCCATCGGAACTTACGTCATCGGGATGCTCGAAAAGGTCTATGGCGAGGGCAGTTTCCAGGAATGCTCCACTGTAGAGTTCAAGTTTGCCTGCATCGGCGCCACTCACGCTCTCGAGAACGTCGCCTACTGGCTCAAATCTCAGGATTGGTGTGACTCTGGCCAGGGGAATGACGAAGGCTCAGGCTCAGGCACAGGTTCAGATTTTGGCGATGATATGGTGGGAATCGTTGTGGCCTCGGACATAGCCAGATACGATCTGAAGTCACCAGGCGAGTACACCCAAGGGGCCGGATCAGTCTCGCTTCTGGTCAAAAAGAACCCTCGCTTGATCGCCTTTGATCCTGCCATGGGCGTTTTCACCAAAGACGAAAACGACTTTTTCAGGCCCATCGGCATGAAAACCGCCGTGGTCGACGGAAAATATAGCAACCTCTGCTACCTTTCAGCCATGGGAGGGGCCTTTGAATCCTACAAGAAACGAGCCTTGAATCGGAAGATGATCTGCCCAAAAGAGGGCGAATGCGTCACTGATTACCTGTCTCACATAATTTTTCACATACCTTATCCGAGGATGGCAGAGTACGCTTCAGCTGCCCTCTTCAGAAAGGAATGGAGTGAGCTATCCAGGTGGAACGATATCGAAGAAGATATCGGAAATGAGCCTGTTCCTGAAGACTTTAAGGGCGATGGAGAATTTTTCAGAGGAGAAAACGACTACAGAAGGCGCTTTTCAAAGACAAGAACATTTCTGGACGCGTACGAAAAGAAAGTCAAGCCTTCCACCATCATCTCCGCCCAGATCGGAAATATCTACACCGGATCTATCTATCTTGGCCTTGCCAGCCTCTTTGAAGAGCGCAAACTAATTTTTGGCGAACGGGTGGGATTTGGCTCTTACGGAAGCGGCTGTTCTGCTATATTCTTCAGTGGTGTTGTCCAACCTGGCATAGAATCTCTTCTGACTGGCGACTTGAAGAAAAGGCTCGACGCGAGGACCGAGACGAGTCTGAAAGATTACGAGTTGCTTCACGAGGGCGAAAGGGGAGAAAGCGTGATTATGCCCTCTAAGGAGTTCGCCTTGATCAAGGTTGATCAAGATGGGTACAGGCATTACGATTTCGTGAGCTGAATATTGAGCCAAAAACTGAGAACCGAACCAAAAAGGTCGAAAGACCTTTCTTTTGCTCGGCAGAAATGTTTGCAACAGTTCCAAAGTTCGGTTCCGAGCCCAGTCTCAGGACAAAAACCCGACATGTATATAGGCCAAAGGTGTTATTCTTCCCACCGCGCCGACGGATGTACCTTAAGGATATCCTCTATAGCCGAAAACCAATTAGATTGGACTAATTGGTTCTCGCAAGATTAGTGCTTAACGACACGAATTAGGCCAAACGACTGAGAGAATCGAGCCAGAGGGCGCCAACGCCAAAAGCCCTTTCCAGAGAGATGATGGACGATGAAGCTGAGATCTTGCACAAAAAGATACAAGAAAGACACGCATCGAGCGGTCTCACCAGAAGAGACCTTGTCTCGCATAGAACCTAAGATGGAAATCGCAGGGATTACCAGGGTAGCGGACATAACCAACTTAGATCGAGTGGGGATCCCTGTATTTTCCAGCATCAGGCCCGCAGCCGAAAAGGGCGCCATCTCCGTTTACAACGGCAAAGGTGCAACCCCCACCGAAGCCAAAGTCTCGGCCATGATGGAAGGGATCGAACGATACTCGGCCGAAGTCCAAGACCAAGATCTGATGATCTCTGCCTATTCCAAGATCAAAGAAGATTACAACGTCCTTGATCCCCGCGATCTGATCTTGCCTTCTGATTCCGACCTCGATGCTGAAATTCCTTGGGTTGAAGGTTGGGATCTTATGAACGATGAGGCGATCTTCGTTCCAGCCAGCGCCGTCTTTCATCCTTTGCCCAAAGAGTACCACCAGCTCATGAGAACCAACACCAACGGCCTTGCATCTGGAAACGAGCTGGAAGAGGCCGTATTCCACGGTCTATCCGAAGTGGTGGAAAGAGACGCCTGGTCCCTTGTCGAGGCGACCCGAAACACAGGTCCTCAAGTCACCGATGTGAACAACGGCCTCGCCGCTGAACTTTTGGAGAAATTCGCGTCAGCAGAGGTCGAGGTTCGGATCAAAGACATAACTAGTGACGTTGGCGTGCCCACTATAGCGGCAGCCTCAGACGACATCAAGCTGAAAGATCCTGCGCTTCTCACAATTGGGATGGGGGCCCATACCAGCGCTGAGGTTGCAGTTCTCCGAGCACTTACCGAAGTTGCCCAAAGCAGGCTGACCCAGATTCACGGCGCCAGAGAAGACACGACTACCGCTGACTTTAGGCGACAGATCGGATATGACAGGACAAAGAGGATGAATAAACACTGGTTTGGCGAGGCCGAAGATAGAGCCTTCCTAAAGATCGCATCTCACGACAGCGATGACTTCCTCGATGACGTGAATTACGTCCTTAAGAGGCTTGAGGAGGGCGGGGGGATGGACCGGGCGATAATATTCGATCTCACCAGAGAGGAGATCGGTGTGCCTGTGGTGAGAGTGATCGTCCCCGGACTTGAATTCTACGCTCTGGACAGAGATAGAAGGGGCCAGCGGTGCAAAGATGAAATCAAGAAAAATCGTCGTCTTTCTCGGTCCAAGTCTCGATAGAGATGTCGCCCAGAAGATTCTAAAGGTCGACTACAGGCCGCCTGCGAAGAGAGGCGACGTTTTCAAGGCCGCAAAAGATGGCGCAAAGATAATTGGGCTCATCGATGGCGTCTTCTTCCAGGATAGCGCAGTGGCGCATAAAGAAGTGCTCCATGTTCTGGAGATGGGCGCAAAGGTGATAGGTGCCTCCAGCATGGGGGCACTTCGGGCATCTGAGCTTTATCCTTACGGGATGGAGGGAGTCGGCAGGATATATGAGTGCTACAAGGACGGAACGCTCATATCAGACGACGAAGTGGCTTTGATCTTCGATCCGATATCTTTCAAGCCCTTATCTGAGCCTCTCGTCAACGTAAGGCATCATCTCGATAAGGCGAAAGATGAGGGAATCTTCAGCGAAGACGCCTGCAAGAAAGTTTTAGAGGCAGCTGTTCGACTCTATTTTCCCCAAAGAACCTACAGCCGGATACTGGACGACGCTGGATTGGACACCCCTTCAAGAAAAGCTTTCTTGGAGCTGGTCCAAGAAGGGAAGAACGACCTGAAGAGAAAAGACGCCATCATGGCATTGGAAAGAATAAAAGAAATGGCGGAATCACTATGATGGTCAAGCTGAGGACATTTGCGAGGTTCAGAGACATTTTGGGAGGGGAGCTGGATCTCAACATAGAAGAAGGGGCCAAGGTTTCAGACCTTTTGGATGTGCTCTTCGAGAGATCTCAGAACCTCCAAGACCTGATATTCGAAAGTTCAGGCGATGTTAAAGAAGACGTGAACATGTTGGTCAACGGTAGGCACATAGAGTCTCTGGAAAGGGTCGAAACCAGGCTTATCGATGGCGACGAAGTGGCCCTTTTTCCAGCGGTAGTTGGCGGTTGAGGTTGGTGACGGTGGTTGAAGTTGGCAATGTTCAGCGAAAAAGAGCTTGAACGATATGATCGGCAGATCCGGATATTCGGAAAAAGAGGTCAGAGCCAGATCAAGAGAGGTGCCGCATTTATCGCTGGAGCAGGAGGTTTAGGTTCTGCGGTGTCCATGTACCTTGCAGCGGCGGGCGTGGGCCATTTGATGATAGCGGACGCAGACTTCGTCGAGACGAGCAACCTCAACAGGCAGATCCTCCACAATAACCGCTCTTTGGGACTTTCCAAGGTTCGGTCTGCAAAAAAAGCGCTTCAGGACCTAAATCCCGAGATCGAAGTAGAAGCTATCCAAGAGTTCATCGATGAGGAGAACGTGATGGAATTGACCAAAGATGCAGACCTCATAGTTGACGCACTGGACAACTTTTCTGCTAGATATCTGCTCAACAAAGTGGCTTTGAAAAGGAACGTTCCCCTCTTCCACGGTGCCATATCGGGGTTTGACGGCCAGGCGACCACCATCATCCCAGGAAAGACCGCGTGTTTAAGATGCGTTTTTCCTCGGGCACCGCCAAAGAAGACTTCTCCTGCTCTTGGCGCCACCTGCGGCGTGATCGGCTCGATTCAGGCGTTGGAAGTTTTGAAGTACCTCTGCGGCGAAGGCAAGCTTTTGGAAAACAGGCTCCTAATCTGGGACGGCATTCGATCCAAGACCGACGAGATCACCATCGAGAGAAACCCAAAATGCGCCGATTGCAGATCTCTGGCTAAGTTTAAGTAGAAATGCGCTGAAAGGGTGACCATGGAAATTTCTGGGAGATCTGGCGCGGCTGCTGCGAGCAAGGGTGACGCCCTCCTCCTCTTGGGATGTCCCGAAGTTCCAGTCCAGACCAGCGTTGCCCTCTACCTTTGTTATCGACTCGAAAAGGTCGGGATCAAGGTCACAGTTGCGGGAACCGGGGCTGCACTCAAGCTCATGAAGTTTGCGGATCCTGAAGGCCATTACCTGGGCGAGACCGTAAACCTGGACCTGTGCATCGGTGACATTGTAGAGGGTCGACGAGACTTCGATCTTTGTTTTGCCTTTGCCCACAGTGATGCTGGGATAACCTATGCAGGCACCATGAGCCACATATCCCATGCCAAGCTATTCCTTCTGATCTTTGGAAGAGGTGCAAAAGAGCTGGCCCAGATCGTCGACTTCGAGTGCGAAAAGCTGGTTGCAAAAGCGGTTCATAATCCTATGCCTTTGAAAAAACACATAGATGAGGTGATCAATTGGGTTGCGTCGAGAACCTGAAATACGAGATTATGCTCTCTAAATGTACCTTCAAAGAAGCTGCTGAGTTCATTAAAAAGGAGGTCAAAGAGGTACACGAAGTTCCCCCAGGTTACAGGCTATTTGACCTCTTTGTAATTGGTGTTCCCCCCATATTCATAGGAGTTGACGGGGATGTGTTAATGTTTCCCTACACCAAACCTTGTTATGGGACCTTCGTCCTTCGGGTAGAATCAAAAGAAGAGGCTGAAAAGCTCAGATCGAAAAGGTGAGGCATGAAGCGAGTGCGGGGCCCAAAGAAAGTCAGACCGTCCTCACCTAAATCATTGTATTCACAAGACAAATTTGGCAGATTCTGATATGGATTTTTCAGATACGGACGTGGCAGATTCGATGAAGAGTGGTCAATACCAAGAATAGGTCGAGAAAATGATCGTAGTCATGAAATCTTTTGCCAAGTTCAAGGATCTCTTAGGCGGTGAGGTTCTCGTCGATATCGCCAAAGGTGCGAGTGTTCGAGATCTTTTGAAGGCTCTTTGTACCATCGAACCGAGCTTGCAAGAGTCAATCTTCGAGCCTGATGGAAGCTTAAAGGAAGAAGTGACCCTCCTCTGGAACCGGAAAGGCATATCCCAAGAAGGCCTCGATTCGGTCCTAGCAGAAGGCGACGAATTGGCGATTCTTCCACCATTTTCAGGCGGTTGAGCCCGAGGACGGCTCAGCTGGGTCGATCCCGTTGAGGTGACATTGAGATGACTAAGGTAACCAAGATAACCAACGAAGACTTTTCGATCGAAGAGATTGTAAATAGTGCAAAGAACAGGGATGTAGGGGCCACAGTCACCTTTTTGGGAACGGTGAGAGACGATGGCATCCAGGGGATGAAAGTCGAAGCTTACCGAGAAGTGGCCCTGGTAGAGCTTGAAGGGATCCAGAACGAGGCCACTGAAAAATTCAACTTGAAATCGGTGGATGTAGTTCATAGGGTGGGATCGCTCAAAGTTGGAGACAACATCGTACTCATAGTCTGCACCGCACCTCATAGGACCGAGGCGTTCAGAGGGTGTGAATACGTCTTGGAAGAGATCAAGACGCGGGCACCCATCTGGAAGAAAGAGATCCGGACAGAGGGCGACCGGTGGGTGAGTGGAAACAAAAGGATGGAATAAAATCCATGATCCAAAGCGTCATGCCCAAAATATGAAAACCAAACTGCAGCACGTCCATTTTCATCCCCGTTCAGACTATGGGAACCAGAATGATGTTCTTGTTCACATCTTGAGTTATGTAGTAAGGCTCTGTCCTTGGGATCAAGCCATAGAGACAAAGACCGCCGTTAAGCTCCTTGATCATGAAGTAGGTATCTGCAACGTGGGTTGTCATCCTGATGCACTTTTGTCCAGTCTTCACCACCAGGACATTTATGTCGTTGGTCTCTTTCCATTTCTGGAAGAGACGGGTACTAGAACTCAGCACATTTTCAAACCCAAATGCAAACTCCATGGCGTCCAATCCCATCACGTTTAGGATCGGGCGTTTTGTCCTCGTCCTCAGAGTGTCCCATTGTTTAAAGAGGGTTTCGTACCAATCGTCACGATCGCCCCCTGGCTCCAGAACCCTCACGTTCGATGGAACGAAGGTATCCATGGGGCTTAGCTGATAACCAATGCTGGGCACCATGTGGACTGCCCGTCCATTCTTGAGCGAATTAGATGCAAGGACGGTCAGGATCTCATAATACCTTTTGCCCACGCCATGATCGACTTCGATGACGTTGCAAGATCCGTATTTCAATCCTCCGCAGATCGTGTCAAGGTCGGGTACACCAGTAGATATGTAATCGTCATCTGGATCTGGTATCCTTTCGACATCCTTGAGGATGATCTGTGAGTCGACGTGTTCCATGCACGGTTCAAAATATTGGAAACGGCCTTCGTGAAGGGTACAAGTGTACTGTTTCTGGCAGATTTCGACGCCTCGAAGCTTGTTTAACAGGATTTCTCTTGCATAGCGGGTCATCATCTCAGAAGACCTTCCTTCGCTCGAGGGCGGACCCATCATCTTGAAGTGTTCCAGTGTTAAGACCCCGTCCACTATGTAGTCTAAGGGCACGAGATCAGCAGATTCACTGACGAATATGAGGTGAATGCCCATGTCCCGGGCGAACTCACAGATGTTCTGCTCGAGACTGTGTTGTGAATCTTTGAGAATGTGTGATGTGTAGTTGACCACGGCGTCCCAGCTATCTATGACTATCATAGGATCTTCCATCTCTTCGGCCTCGTCGAAGAACGTCTTGAAGAAGTCCAGAACAACGCCATAATTGGGGCCCTCAAGGTCGATGCTCTTGAGACTGTTTAAAAGCAGGTTCTGAGTCGCGTTTATGACATTTTTGGTGGGAATTATGTCACAGATCCATGGAAACATTGCATATATCCGTTGGGGGTTGACCCGCGTGGATATGTACATTCCGTTCCCTCTTCTGCAGATTGAGTTCATTATCTCGAAGGCAAGAGTGGTCTTTCCAGTGCCAGGAAGCCCCTTGACGAGGAGTGTTTGGCCTTCCTCTACCTCAAAGAAGCTTGCGATCTCGGACGGAATGCGCATCTGGTTATACATCGCAGATCTCCTGTGCTAGTTGATAGCACATATCGTATATAAAGTTGCATTTAAGGTTGCGTTCAAGCTGCAGGTCTCATATCTAATCAGCACCTATTTTCGCCCCAGGTTGTTAGCGTATATCATGCTAGTGTAGTGTCATGCGCAAAATATCGTATCATGCACTTGTCATTTTCACAAATTTGGGGGTAGCAGACATGCAAGAATGACGATCGTCTTTACGACATTAAAGCGTTGACATGACATTAGCAGGATTCCGTCTTCGCGCGATGGTTTGGGATATAAAGACCTTTGGTTACCACTTGCCAACTTAAGCGATCTTATGGCAGCTTATTCTTGCGTCTCGTGGTACATACACTTCTTCATAAGCTTGATAAATGTATCCATGTTCTCGGGCTTTACCCTAAAGGACATGGAAACTACCACATCGTCGGATATGTCTTCTAGCTGAGCTATGACTGAGAGTGGCAGAGCAGCACGCTCAAAATGGACCTCCCTTGAAAGTTCACCAGATCCGCCTTCAGAAGGCTTGGCTGCCTTTTCCATATCGGTATTTTTGACCCTCCAGAGCTTGGAAGGCCCAACTTCTGCGAACTCACATTTTCCTTCCGACTTTAGAACCGAGAGGTACTTGATCGCAGTAGTCTTGCTCACTTTAGCCTTCCTGGCCACGTCAACAGTGGTCAGACCGACCATAGATTCTTCGATGGCACTCAGTATTCGTTCCTCGTAAGATGGCATTACTAGACAACCTTTTTTCAGTGGTCACTCCAGATACATTCAAAATTAATGTTCACCAGGTCCTGTTCCTATTTAACACTCTCGTGTCATGGCCGAGATCCAAGCATGTGAACTACCCCGCCCTAAAAGGTGGAGTTTCCTGATTCATCACCAGAACTTGCATCACAGAAACGCGATGTAGAGGTTCTGGCTCAGCAGACGCTGA
>CAYWZG010000039.1:0-19753 GCA_964462795.1 uncultured Methanotrichaceae archaeon | reverse complement strand
TTTGTCCGAAAGGTATCGTTAAACACTATAGTTCACACAAATTCGAACGCATTCCTCCCCCCACTAAAGTAGGGGGGGATCCTGCTGCGTTCGTCCTGAAAGCTCAACAACTTCGATCCTCAAAACCTCCTAAAGCCCAAAGTAAGAAAACTCAGGAGGATGCTAGAGGCGCGATTCTGATCGAAGTTGACCCAGAATTGACAGGATGGGCAAAGGTGCCCCGCAAGTTAGAGCCCAATTGAGCCCCTACCAACCCTTCCGGAGCATCCGGGCCACCATGCGAAGAATATTACACGAAGAATATCACCAAAAGCCCAACGATAATCATGGGCACGAATATGAGGGCCACCCGCGTTCCAAACTCTCTTGTCCCTAGAAGGAAGGTTATCGAGAGTTTAACCAGGGTGTTGGTCATTGTGGCCAGAGTAATGGAAGCGACTGCCACGTCTTGGCTCACCGTGGTCTTGGCCAAAGTTGCCATCGAAAGGGTTATGGCATCCACATCTGCAAGACCTGCAACCACGCTTGCGGCATAAGTTCCAGCTTCGCCAAAGTAGATGCTCGAAAACTTCGAGATCAGAAGTATCAAGGCGAAGAAGGCTCCGAACTTGAGGGCTGGGGATAATTTGAACGGGTCTTCCAGGCTGACGTCGGTTTCTATGCTTTCTCTTTTTCTGAAGAGAAAATACGCCAAGACCACGCCGGTTACCGTCATGCTGATCAAGGGATAAAAGAGGGGCCAGAAGAGATCTTTGTTCACCACCAATACTTCCAAGAGGATTCGTGGAAACATGGTACAGCTGGCGATGGTGGTGGCGAAAACCGCAGAGGGAATTATGTTTCTTTGAAGCTTGACTTCAGCTGCCATGGTGGTGGCAACAGCAGTGCTTGAAACAAGACCGCCCAGTATGCCTGTGATGCTCAATCCTTTTTCGGTGCCGAATATCCGGATCATCACATAGCCGACGTAACCTATCAGGCTGACGAGCACTACCATCAACCATACGTTGCGAGGGTTTAGAACATCAAAGGGACCTACCGTCTCGTTTGGTAACAACGGCAAGATAATGAGAACGATTATACCCATCTTTAGAGTGTCTAAAAGTTCTTCGTCCTTGACCTTCTCGACGTAACGGTGAGCAGTCTTCTTGACTGCAAGGATCACCGTCACTAGGATAGAAAGGGTTATGGCCAACATGATGGTGCTTTTGTAGTAACAAAGTGCTCCAAGGACGAAGGCGATCACCGTTGCGACCTCAGTGGTGAAGTCGATCCGGCCAGTGGACGCTTCTGAAGCAGCATATCCTACTGCCACCATAACGACGAATCCAGCAAAGGCCACCAGCATGAAGATATTGCCGTACTGGGCTGCCACGACGGCTGACAAAGTTCCTAATAGAGAGATCAGGATGAAAGTGCGCAGGCCCGCAATGCCACGTTCCTTTTTTTCGAGAAGATCGCGTTCCCTTTCCGTGCCTATGAGCGCCCCTATCAGGATGGATATGAGAAAGGGATAGACGTCACTGAAGACTATGGATTCCATGTAGAGCTCGCCAAAGTCCATCGCATTTCCTTCAAACGCGCACCGGATAATAATTTATCGCAACCTTCTACCCTGTGTCCGCACCACTTATGTTCCCAAGTCGAACCTCACGTCAAATACTTCATCGAGATACGCCATCTCAAAAGGGATGTGCAAGGAAATGGCGACGAAAGACGCTTGTGATCGACTTTTCGAGTGTATACGCCGCTTGGAAGGAGTTTATGGGATTCCAGGTCCAGCCAGATCCGGGCCTGTGGATATTTTGGTCACCACCATATTGTCCCAGAACACCACTTCTGCCAACACTCATCGGGCCTTTGAGATGCTCAAGAGCGCCTATCCCGATTACGAAACGCTTCTTGGCGCCACTGATGAGGAGATTGCAGGTCACATAAGGTGCGGGGGGCTTGCCAACATCAAGGCAGGACGGATAAAGGAGGCTCTTGAGCGGATCAGAAACGACGCAGGGTCTATCGACCTTGAGTTTCTGACGGGGATGGGGCCAGAGGCGGCGCAAGATTATCTGATCTCCCTTCCTGGTGTCGGTCCCAAGACCGCGGCGGTAGTCCTCCTGTTTGGCTTTGGAATGCCGCGTCTTCCAGTGGACACTCACGTCAACCGCCTTTCAAGACGGCTCGGATTCGTGCCAGAGGGCGCAAGCATAACGGAAGCACAAACTGTTCTTGAAAAGATAACGCCTCGCGAGAAATACTGTTCTTTTCACGTCAACTTGATCCGTCACGGAAGGGCCGTGTGTAAGGCTCGATCGCCCCGGTGCGGGGAATGCGTCCTCAAAGATATCTGCCCATATCCCGATGCCCCAAGCCAAAAGGGTTAAATGGTAGAACAGTAACCAAAGAGCCACTGCGCTCCGGTAGTGTAGCTCGGCCAATCATGCAGGACTCTCACTCCTGTGACTGGGGTTCAAATCCCCACCGGAGCATTCTTTTGCTAATTTTGGGTTTTATCTTTTGCTTTTTCCGATAGTTTCATTAGACACAAATGAGCCAATAAATATGTATGAAGTCCATTTGGCGCTTTGTGCTATTAGTTTTTGCACTCTCAACCATGTTCGTGTATACTTGTATAGCGGAAATCCCCAACCTGGAAGGGAACTGGACCGGTTTTCAGAAAGGATTTTATAAAGAAAGAGGTTACGTCGGGCTGACGGAAAGCAGCGTCATAAACCTTACTATTACGGAGCAGAAGGACCGTCTTTTCACGGGGTATATCACATACAAGCTGGTAAACGGGACTGAAAGGGATGAAGGTTTTGCCGGAGCCATCTGTTTAGATAATGAGACATTCTATATCGCCGAGTTTGGCAAGGGTTATGACCTGGGATCGATAATTTCTGACGATGAAATTGAACTGATATACTTTGAGGGCGGAGAAATGGCGGTGGTCGCCATCGATAGGTTTTATCGTACAAATTATTTTGAAATGAATACCCCACAGCTTGCTGCAATTGGGATGGTCAAATAGCCAACTTAACAATTTGAATCGGTCCACGGATAATTTGAATATTGTGGATCGGGGTGGCATATGACTGGCTTAAGAATGACTCCATTTGCGGTCTATCGACTTAACAGGGCGGCGGCGCGAATCATGCCCCGCTGCTTGCAGCGGGGTGCGTCGCCGCCAGTTTGACTAATATTTTTACATTGTTCAAGGTTGAATCTATGAGTTATGGGCGTTCTAGGCACACTTTCTTCGAGGACGAGATGGTGTGGATGCCTAAAGACGCAAAACCTTTTCATCAGGCACCAAGCAAGTCTAACCATGTTCGAACCTGATGAGGAGTCCACAGTTTTAGAGATCGTCTGCGGTCTTTTGAATATCACGTCCGATGAGATGATGGAAATAGGCGATACAACCAAGAAAGCGCTCTTTGATCCATCTGTCGAAAACGAGGAGATGGGTATCGAACAGCTCAAAGGTGCTCTAAAAGAGATGTCAAACGAGCAAGCAGTGATAGCAGGCATGTTCCTCTCAGGCCTTCTGCGATACAACCTGGCACAGCAGTATATGCAAGCGATGAAAGAATCAGATGGCTGCCAGTGCCAGAACACTGAGGGAGTGCCCGATAAGTTACTGGAACGACCTTCTAGTCCATCACCCGAAGACCAATCGTAGTTTCTGCTCGATTATATCACAATCTTAAAAAATAAATTTGAGGTAGTGATGTGGATTTATCTAGCCCACACCGAGAGCGTGCTCCTGCAATGCACTGCGTTGTAGGGCAGCATGTCTCCAGTTTTGTAGTAAATTGCCATGTCATGGTCTGCGGTCCATTCGCCACTTTCATTGATGTCGTACTCTACACCTATTG
Organism: uncultured Methanotrichaceae archaeon; assembly: GCA_964462795.1. GTDB lineage: Archaea > Halobacteriota > Methanosarcinia > Methanotrichales > Methanotrichaceae > CAYWZG01. Next base: position 15,878 of record CAYWZG010000039.1, on the reverse strand, counting down.
TCCAGAGACCGCCGTTTTCGAAGTTGACTGTGAACGTGCCGTCCTCACCAGAGGTTCTCCTCTGAACGTCAGGACTGTTGTGGGCGTCCCAGGTCCAGTATGAGGCGTAATAATCGGCAGAAACTGGCTCTCCTTCATAGGTTTATCGTTCCTGTGAAGTTATCTCCAGTTTTGAGCTCGTAAGGGGCCTCGTCAAAGTTGATCTCAAGTGGGAAACCGGCCTTCCAATTGGGGTCGGACTCGGCATCACCGCAGTGAATTATCGCCTTTGCAGAATCGCAGTAGAGCTTGGGGTCGCTAGCTTCGCCATGCCAGGCCATGTCGTAACTCCAGGAGACCTCTGGGATGCTAAGACGTAGTCTCCGGGCCAGTAGAACGCGACCTCTGATGACGAGTACTCCATCCATCCATCCATATCCGGCAAGCCAGTTTCTAGTCTCCGTGGCCAGGTCCAGCCTCTGGCCGTCGGGGGTCACAAGGTAGGTGCCATTCATCAGTGGAACATAGATCCCGGTTGAAGAGGTGGCGTGCCCGAAGAAGGAATACACTTCCTTGACGTCGCCGACTTCTGCAACGTCTTCGGTTTCCACCCAAAGGCTGTGCGCGCTAGCAGAGATCACGAGCAGTTCGATTATAACCAATGTCGTGCTAATATATCGATTCAATATATCATCAAATAGCATAAACTGTCTATTAGTATAAACATGTTGGTTTGTAACAATTATTCACACTAAGATATGTTTGATATGATCAAAAAGTCAATTCTGAATCAGCTCAGCATCGTAAATGCTGCCTTCGGACCATCGGACGAAGTGCCAAGCAGTTTCGTCACCATTTTACGCGGATCTTTGGCGTGACAGCACGAAAGAGAAACGTAACTACTCAGGTACCCAAAATCGGCCGGAGGATATTGGTTTTAGATGTTCAGGGTAATCTGGCCACAGACTCGTATCAGAACAAAAAACGATATCAAATGACCACGAATTAAAAAAATCAGTTTAGTTGGCGGCCAAACAAGCATCTTGTAAATTGCGGCTACTGGTGCTGATCATGGTACCTGAGTAGTTACCGAGAAACGCTACTAAATTGAAGGGTGTCATAGCCTGGATCAGATCAGAGATATCTTCATTAGGTGAGATGGTTATCGTTTAAGTGGACGGTTGGCATGGCACGAAAGATATACCTTGTAGAAAATGACGGCACACTTCGATCCCTTGAGGAACAACTCTACGACAGCGAAGATCTGCTCCAAACTTTGTTGGAGACGTATCCAGATCTGTTGGCCGGTGACCAAATAAGTGAACAGTCACCTCGGCGCTGGCTTCCTGTTTTTCGGGAAATTGGCGTTCCTGATGGAGATCAGGGAGCTGATCGATGGTCGCTCGACCACCTGTTTCTCGATCAAGATGGGATACCCACTTTGGTTGAGGTGAAGCGCAGCAGCGACACCAGGATTCGAAGGGAAGTCGTGGGCCAGATGCTCGATTACGCGGCCAACTCAGTGGTTTATTGGCCCGCAGAGACGATACGCTCCAAGTTCGAAGCTCGCTGTGATGACTTGAGTGAAGATCCCAGACGATTGGTAGCCGATCTACTGGATATTGGTCCAGAAGATGAAGTCGATGTGGAAAAATTCTGGGACGAAGTCGAGACAAATTTGAGGGCTGGCAAAGTCAGACTGCTCTTTGTGGCAGACGAAATACCCACAGAACTTCGAAGAATTGTCGAATTTCTGAATGAACAAATGAATCCTGCAGAGGTACTGGCAGTTGAGATCAAGCAGTACATGGGAGGGGGGATAAAAACTCTGGTTCCAAAAGTGGTCGGCCTAACATCAAACCCCCCGGGAACTAAACCAACGAAGTGGAATGAGCAATCTTTTTTCGAAGAGATGAAAAGGAGATGTGGCATAGAAGAAGCCGAGATTGCGGGGAATATTCTGGAATGGGCAACAATGAATGTGGACCAAATATTTTGGGGCAAAGGGAAATACGATGGTTCTTATACGCCCAAATTGTACCACAACGATCAGTATCATTGGACAATTGATGTCTGGACATACGGAACAATTGATGTTCCCTTTGGATATATGATTAGCCGGCCACCCTTTGACGAGGAGTCCAAGCGCTTAGAATTGTTGCACCGCTTGAACCAAATTCCTGGAGTGGACATACCTGATGATAGAATAGACCGATTTCCTCGTTTCAACCTTTCCGTGTTGAAGGACGAATTAGCATTTGGGCAGTTTATAGAAACGCTCGACTGGGTTGTTCATGAGATCCGCTCTGCCTAAAAATTAGGTGGTAAGTATGATTCTACATGACAAAATTGTACAAAAAATAAAAGATCATCACAAGAAACTAGATGCTGAAGGTAAATTGCTATCTAAGGCACAACTGGATAAGCACTACGAAACTTTTCGGAAGAGGTTTGGTCCTGACAAGCTGAAAGATCTCGATGGGGAAACCCTGTTGGAAACGATTCATGATCATGGAAACAAAGATAGTTTAGTCTACTGGCTAGAGTTCAAAAATGATGATGAATTTCCGGCCAGATTTGGCAGCATAGCTGGTGGAAGCGCTTTGAAATTTGGGATCTATCGGCGCAAGAAAACCGGAGTGTGGACAACAGGAAGTCCTCAAAATCAAAGAGAGATCTCCACTGAAGAGGCAATTCATCTTGCCAGAATGCATCGGGACCAGCTCATAACGGGTGCTGAATTGCTGGGCAGTCTCCCTGAAAATGGGGCCGATGAAGATTACCTAAAATTGCAGCTTGAAATGGACAAGTCGGCTCCATCGATCAGCAATTCTGCATGGGGACATAAGTATCTAAGCTTGCTCTATCCGGAAAAATTGGACGATTATCATGTTCCTGATTATCAGAGATTTCATCTCATAAAAATGCTTCAAATGCCACCTGAAGGAAACGGTCGATACATCTGTGCTGGACGATATGTGTCCATAGCCCACGAACTGGGCATTCCCATGAATAGTTTGACCTCCATACTGAACAGCTTTAACAAAAGCCCCCATCGGTATTGGCGCATTGGGACAACAAAAGGCCTCAAGGGAAGCAGTGAATGGAAAAACATGCGAGATGGAGGGTATATTGCCGTTGGCGGGGATGATCTTGGAGATCTTTCGCATATCTCGAACGATAAAGAGGGCAAAGCAAAAATTCAAGAAAAGATGGAAACATATTATCCTGGATCTTCGGGTGTGCCGACCAAGCGGACTAATCAAGTATTCAATTTCATTTTCGGAATAAATGACGGAGATCTGATCCTAGCGTGCAGCGGGATGAAAGTTTTAGGCGTGGGCAAGATCACAGGTGGATATTTCTTTGAAGAAGGGCTAACTTTCGTCCATCGCCGTCCCGTTAAATGGCTTTCGTTAGAACCATGGAATCTCCCTGAAAAAGAAGGAATTATGAGCATCCTACATGAAATCAGAAGATATCCCAATCTCATCGAAGTAGAGACGCATATTACCAACCCAACTCCGCCACCCGGTGTCCACCACCTGATTGACAGAATTCAATCTATCCTCAAACGCAAAGGCCAGATGATCCTCTATGGACCGCCAGGCACTGGGAAGACCTATTGGGCGGAGAAGGCAGCCTTTGAGCTTGCGGCTCAATCCAACTTCCAGAGAGGATTTGACGAGCTTTCCGATCATCAGAAGAATTCCATAACCGGGAACGTCGAGAGCTTCGGTGCGGTGAGAACGTGCTGTTTTCATCCGGCCTACGGCTACGAAGATTTCATCGAGGGATACAGGCCTGAACAGGCCGACGACCAGATGATATTCACGCTTCGAAGCGGAGTCTTTAAGAAATTGTGCAAAGACGCTCAAGATGATCCAGAGACGAGCTTCTACCTGGTAGTAGACGAGATCAATCGAGGCGACATTCCAAGGATTCTCGGCGAGCTGATGACGATCCTCGAAAAAGACAAGCGCGGAAAGTCCATAACCCTCCCCACCAGCGGCGAGCAGTTCAAGGTGCCAAGTAACGTCTACATCATCGGGACGATGAACACTGCCGACCGATCCATCGCTTTGCTTGATGCTGCCCTCAGGCGGCGCTTTGGCTTCATCGAGCTGATGCCAGACATGTCGGTTTTGGGTGAAGCGACTGTGAGGGGGATCCGCCTTGGAAGATGGCTTGAAGCCCTAAACCAGAGGATCTGCGAAAACGTGGGAAGGGACGCTCGAAATCTCCAGATCGGCCACTCTTATCTTCTCAGGGATGACGGCACGCCCATCACCGACTTTTCTGAGTTTGCAAGGGCCCTCCACGAGGACATAATCCCGCTTTTGGAGGAGTACTGCTACGAAGACTACAACACTCTGGAAAAGATTCTGGGGGCAGGAATTGTGGACGTGAATGACCAGAAGATCCGCCACGAGCTTTTCAAACCCTCTGGCCAAGACGAACTCCACCAGGCGATAGAGCTGATCTCGTTTGACGCATCCAGAAGTGTAGGGGGCGATGCCGATGAATAATACATGGACGTCAAATAATAATGTAGATCGACAGAAGGAGGCTAAGGCTTGGTTGAAAAAGGGCAACTCATTCAGGAGAAAGAAAGAGCATAAGAAAGCTATAGAGTGCTACGACAAAGCCTTGGAGATAGACCCCAAGTATGCCGACGCTTGGGATGCTAAAGGATGTGAGCTATATGAAATGGACAGGTCTGATGAAGCCATACCATGCTACGATAAGGCTATAGAGATTAAGCCAAAAACGCCACGTTTCTGGAACAATAAGGGCGTAGCATTCGAAAGCTTGGATAAAATCGACGAAGCCCTTCTATATTATGAAAAGGCCATCGACGTCAGGTCAAATTACGCGTTTCCATGGTGCAACAAAGGCAATTTGCTGGATGACCAGGGCAAACATGATGAGGCAATCGAATGTTACGAGAAGGCCATTCAGGCGAGGCAGAAATATGGCTACGCCTGGTATCTGAAAGGATGGGCACTAATTGAGCTTGACAAATATGAAGAAGCTTTGGACTGCTTTAACAGAGCAATCGAGATAGACCCCAAATACGAAAATTCCTGGATCGGTAAAGGAGACGCTCTTCATTACTTGGATCGGATAGAAGAAGCGATCAAGTGTTATGACAAAGCAATCGATTTGAACTCTGATTCATACGCTTGGTCAAGTAAAGGCAGCGCCCTTTTGAATTTAGAAAAATATAAAGAAGCATTTGATTGTTACAATAAATACATTGACGATGTGAATCCTGAAGACGGCTCTGCCTGGAATGGCAAAGGTATTGCTCTTTATTATCTGGGCAGAAAAGAATACGCGGTCGCTTGTTACGACAAAGCAATTGAATTGGATCCGGAAGATTCGTTCAGTTGGTCCAATAAAGGTGTGGTCCTGTTCGATTTAGGATTATACGAAAAATCTTTAGAACATCATAACAAATCGATTGATATAGTCCCCGAATACTCGAACGCCTGGGATGGAAAAGGAAAAGCCTTACAGGCTCTTGGCAGGAGCGCCGAAGCCGAGGTGGCCTTCGCCAGAGCTCGTGAGTTGAACGGTGACGAAAAACCTGTGGTCGAACCTGACCCTGTCCCTTTGCCCGAGATCGTCCAGGACATTCAGTCGATCCTGGAGCGCAAAGGCCAAGTGATCCTCTACGGCCCGCCAGGAACCGGGAAGACCTACTGGGCCGAAAGGGCGGCCCAAGAGATGGCGGCCCTCGACCGCTACGACATGTCCTTCGATCGACTTTCTGAAGGGCAGAGGGGATCTCTCCTCAACGGCGGAGATGATTCCGGCGCCGTGAGGATCTGCTGCTTCCACCCTGCCTACGGATACGAAGACTTCCTTGAAGGTTACAGGCCGGAAGAGACGAACGGCAAGATGAGCTTCATTCTCAGAGATGGGATCTTCAAGAAGCTGTGTAAAGACGCTCTTTTGAATCCTGATTCCAAATTCTACCTGATAATAGACGAGATCAACCGAGGCGACATTCCCAGGATCTTTGGCGAATTGATGACGATCCTCGAAAAGAACAAGCGAGGAAAGCGGATAATTCTCCCAGTCTCTGGAGATCAGATGCAAGTTCCAAGGAACGTCTACGTAATCGGGACGATGAACACTGCTGACAGATCCATCGCGCTCCTCGATACGGCCCTTCGGCGCCGGTTTGGCTTCATCGAAGTTATGCCAGACGTATCGGTACTGGGCGATTCTGTCGTGAAAGAAATCCATCTGGGCGAATGGCTCGGCGCCTTCAACCGTCGCATCTGCGAGAACATAGGTCGTGACGCTCGAAATCGCCAGGTCGGCCACTCGTACTTGATGGAAAAGGGCGAGCCGATATCGAGCTTGTCGAGTTTCTCTCAGGTGGTTCAAGACGAGATAATTCCTCTCCTTGAAGAGTACTGCTATGAGGACTATTCTACCTTGGAGAAGATCCTGGGACGAGAACTGGTCGACGTTCAAAGACAGATGATCAGGCACGAGATCTTCGAAGATTCGAGGGAGATGAGGGTGATGGGGGCGGAGGTGTTCGTCAGGGCAATGTCAGAAATTTCGAAAGATGGATTTGATCTCATCCCAGTGTTGATGCAGGGATCAAACGTTTCAGAGGAAATCGAGAACGATTCTTGTGATGACACCGAGAGGATTGATGGTGATGGGTGAAAATAAAATATCCATCACGTTATCTGAGTGGGAGAGTTGTGATCCAAAGTCAAACAGCATTCTAGAGGGCGTTTTTCTCAAAGACGACCCTGCTGTCCAGAAGATCGCCCAGATTTTATCGAAAAGTAGGATGCTAGAGATATCAGAGCTTAGAAAGGGCCTCTCCATCAGATCATTCTCCTACGTCGGAAGGGTCGAGCTTGGCGACCTCCAGATCACCATCCGCCCGAAAATTGAGGGCGCCCCCTTGCTCCAGCTCTTGAGGTACGCCTACGGACTTCGAAACCTCCGTCTCTTCACCCCAACCGATTACTTTCCTGAGTCACGGACCTTCCAGGACCTTTTCATCAGCCAGCTGGCGGCAGAGGCAAATGAGCTGATCGCACGAGGACTTCATCGAAGATACGTTCGCCTCGACGAGACGATAGCAAGCCCGAGGGGCAGGATCAACATAAAGAGAATCGCAAGAGAGGGTGGAATCGCCCAAGCGGCTTTGCCTTGCACCCACTATCCCAGGCTCGAAGATTGCCTGGTCAACCAGGTCCTGCTCGAAGGCCTCCGCCTCGGAGTGCGGCTCACCGACGATATGCGTCTTAAGGCGAATCTCCGCCGCCTTGCAAGAATCATCCAGGATGGGATCTCCCCTATCAAACTGAGCCTGGAGACCGTGACGCGGCTGCACCGAGAGATGACGAGGCAGACGGCGGCATACAGGCCATCGATATCGATCATCGAGCTTCTCCTCCAGTTCCAAGGTGTATCTCTAGAGGACGGTGGACGTGAATTGAATCTTCCCGGCTTCCTCTTCGACATGAACCGTTTCTTTCAAGCGCTTCTATCTCGGTTTTTTCGGGAGAACCTGTCGGGGTATTCGGTGCTGGATGAATATTGGCTTCGAGGCATGATCTCATACACTCCAGAACACAACCCCAAAAATCGGCGCGCACCAGATCCTAGGCCCGATTACGTGATTCAACGAGAATCGAGAGTTGTCTCAATTCTGGACGCCAAATACCGGGATCTATGGGAAAAATCGTTGCCCCGAGATATGCTGTATCAACTGGCGATCTATGCCTTGAGCCAAGGATCCGGTGGAACTTCGACCATTCTCTACCCGACCACTGCAAACGATGCCGAAGAGTCAAAAATCGAGATCAAGGATCCAGTTCGTGGAAGCAGATGCGCTCAGGTCGTCTTGCGCCCGGTTGATCTATACTATTTAGAGGGTGTAATATCACACGAAACTGCTGTTCAAAATAGGATAGAATATGCTCGGTGGCTGGCTTTCGGGGATGATCATTCTAAAAGGAGTAATAGATCATAAAAAAGTCGGATCTTCGCTGTTTTATGTGGATCGGACAAGCATGCAACAGCCTTTTTTCGTGGCAATCACCGTTAGCTTGCATTCTGTATAGCTTGTTTTCACTTTGAAAAGGGTGGCGGCACAGAGGTGAGGCGACCTCATATCGCAGACTCCGTCTCCCACCAGATCGTTGCCCATTTCGTTCGGTTTTTGAGAATGGTGTGACCATCTTCCACGACGATACTTTCAGATATGAACTTCCTGACGATCTCTTTTGCTTCTGGGGACGTGGCCCTCAAGTTCTCGATCCAGAGGGTTACCGCTTCCTCACGACTCGAAAAAGGCTGCCTGTACTCAACTTCAGATATCTCGACGTTGGCACAGATCCCCATATCGTAGAGTATGTTGTATAGGCAGACGTATCCAGGACTGGGTTTATATTCCTCTTCATAGAGCCGTTTCCATAGCTCGTTGTAGTACCCTGTGTTTCTATTCGCAGAGGTGATGAGATAAACGCGCTTTTTTGCGAGAAGATCCATCTTCTGAAGTGCCGCCTTCATGTCTTTCATCAGAAGTGAGTGGGACGCTATCAACACGTCATGTGACTCCATTTCTTCGAAGGGCGTGATGTCATCCCAGAACTTCTTTACGTATCTTATGTTTGAGAGGTTCTCTGATTGAGCGTTTTGTTCCAGGCAGTCAAGCATCTTCGTGGAGGGTTCAATAGCAGTCACGCTTTTTGCAATCCTAGCGATGGGTATGGTTAAAGCGCCAGTCCCCGCACCTATGTCTATCACAGTGTATTTGGGGCTCAATCCCATCTTGGATATGGTCTTAACGGAAACGTCCCGGTTAACCTTTCTCTGATTTTCCAGCTGCTTTGCTCTTTGATCCCAGAAATTGTTGCCGTCGCCATGAAGGCGTCTCCATGAGATGCCTTCCATGTTTTCCATCCAAACTCTATTCCAATCCACACTTCCCGTCATAGTTCTGATGGGTTTTGTTTACATAGATAAACCAATCGCTTCTCGTATAATATAAAATAGTTAGAAATAAACATATTCTACATTCTTAACTCGTGGGAGCGGAAAATCTTCATCATTCAGGAGGGATAGTTCACGCCACGAAAAGACCACGGCAGTTGCCCTCGCCAATCGTGGCCTGGGACCCAAGACCGCAAACCCATCTCATGAGAAGATCTCCGCAAGATGAAGATGACTTCTACAGATACATGCACAAGGTCGAAAGAGAATATGCCAAGGCCAAGAGGTATCTGGTCATGATCAAACATTTGATCGAAAGTTCTTGATCTCGTCAGTCCCAAATAGGTGTTCAGCTAAGTGGCTGAAAGGATGTCGCCCACCCCTTCTCAAGTCACCTTGGCTTTGGTCCTCTATCTCATCCTTTTCGCCACTCTTCACAGCTTCTTGGCAAGCCTCTGGTTTAAGAGACTGACTCGAAGAGTCCTGGGACCAAAAGTCGATCGAGGATACCGTTTGAGCTACAACTTGTTTGCCACCCTCTCGATTGCCCCTCTCCTTTATGGGCTCTATATTTTTCCTGGAGAGACCCTTTATGTGGTGCCTTCACCTTGGCGCTGGCTCTTGATTGCAGGTCAGTTGCTTGCGTCCCTCGGATTCATCAAGACCTTTCTGGTGACTGATCCACTTCAGTTCCTGGGAATTAAGCCTCAGAAAAAGGAGGCACTCGTAGTGACCGGTTTCTATTGCCGTGTCAGAAATCCCTTGTTTCTCTTCGCCCTAATGTTCCTCTGGCTTACACCCTTCATGACCACCAACCTCTTCGCCCTCTACTTGATCGCAACCATCTACTTCTACCTTGGCGCCATTCATGAAGAGAGGCGGCTGGTCGCTGAATTTGGCGATGCCTATCGAGAATATCAGCGTCAAGTGCCCATGATTATACCCCGGTTGAGATGTCATACCAAATCCCTGCCGTAGATCCCAACAACTGTCGATCTCGGTTGCTCACCGATTTTGATTGATTCTATATCTCCCGTGGATCTCAACGCCCGTAAGCTGCCTCTGTTTCACCTTTCTGGACGATATGCCCCTCCATTGCGTCTTCGAGATCGATTCGGGCAGAGCCTGCCGAAAGATCCAACTTCGAGTCAAGGCCGTAAACCCTGAGATGATAGCAATGAGGCGTTCCAGGTGGCGGACAGGGGCCATTATACCCGACCCGTCCAAAGTCATTTGTCCCCTGGACCGCTTCTATCGGCTCTGATATCTGGCCCATTTTCGACACACCCTGCCAAGGAGATCAAAGTTAAGATCAAAAAGATGAGGACAATCACCATGACCATGACGGCTTTCGTCACGATTTAACCTCGAAATCGATATCTACAAATGACCTCATCGACCTTATCACCGGCACTCTTTTTGCCACCTCGTCTATCATAGTGGCCAGGATTTCTGGATCGCCTTCTGCCTCCAAGCTCACCTTTATGCCGATTTGAGTCACTTCCCATCCGTCGCCTGCCTTCTCCATGACACCTTGGGCTTTGGCGCTGTAAGATTTCAGCGAAACGCCGTACTTTTTGGCCCTGGTAAGGGTGGTGGTGAGAACGCAGGCGTTAGCTGCGGCCACGTAGATATCCTCAGGGGAAAGAAAGCCCTCGATTCCACCAAACTCTTTGGGCAAGGCGAAATCGATCTTTTCGCCTGATGGAAAAGAGATATCGCCTTGAGATCCGCCCTTCCATGAGACCTCGTTGGAGAACAGAATTTCTTCAGACATGAAACGCCTATATGTCGCTCATCATAATTATGACCATCCCATAATTTTCGATTTCAACTGATGGCGAGTGCAGAATTGGTGTATCTTCTCCTTTGTTCCATCGATCTAGAAAGCCAGCAAGATGCCTGCCCTCTTTTCGCACATCCACAAGTTATACCGATCCTCAAGACCTCTGAAACTATAGTGTTTAATGACACCTTTCGGACAACACTCTAACTCGTAAGAGTTTGAGATTTAGCCTATTCGTATCGTTAAGCACTATTCTGGCGAAAACCAATCAGTTCTATCCGATTGATTATTGACCATAATCATAAAATATCTCAACAGACGGCTCCTTTGCGTCGTATCCGAGGACCTCCACCAGAATCGAGTCGTCTTGTTCCAAAATCCTGTATTCTAAGTTTTCACTGAGATCGACCCTATCCAGCTTAATCTCATGGGGCAGATAGAAGGTCACATAATATTCATCCCATTGAGTGCTCACTACAAGCTCCAATCTTTGGCAATCTTCTCCTGAAAATACAAGGCAATCCGTCAGAGCGTACAGCTCACCGTCTTCGTAGAGGTAATCAGATTGTTCCAAGAAAGAGAGATATTCCAGATCCTCTGACTCAATGTACCCGATCACAAGGGCATTTCCCTCCACACTCAGGTAAACTTCTAGCGCAAGGCCTCTTAGTTCTTGCACCTTTGCGTCGGCTTCTTCAGACTCGCTTCCTGAAGAGATTGCAGGCGCTAAAACAAGTACAATGGTTATGATGGCCAAATGCGACAACCTGATTTTGATCACCTTGGAGTTTCACATTCCGAATTATTCTTGAACATCCTTTTCGGCGCATTTTCTAGGCTCTGGGACATTCCATGTGGCACCTTCTCTCCATGTGGTGTGAATCTTCTGCCAACACCAGATAATCGCCACCGTACTTGCCATGATATATGGATAGCTCGCCTTCGCTGATCCTTGTGCCTTCGCGATAGGTGGTCTTCGTCCTGATGTGGCCTGCAACCTTTGTATCTCCGTCTGGCCACATCCCCCCGTGAGGCTCGATCACTTCGGCTTCCAAGAGGGTTGCATCTTCTGTCAGGTTGATATCGACCAGCTCGTATAGATTCTTGCCAAGCTTCATGTATCCTCGATACAGGAACGCGCCGTCGTCCACCTCATCGGCCTTTTCGATCTCGGCCCTTATCTCTCCAATGCTCTTGTTCTCTCTCAAAAGCCGTCTTATGTCTGAGGGCTGGAGCTGCCTTAATCTCAAAATCTGGACTCTGAGCACGTGGGACTCGTTATCTGCCAGAGCGAAACCTTTGCTTGCTTGTATGACTTCCACTATCATTTGAGGATCTCGAGTCACGGTTTCAATTCTTGGCACTGGTGGAGCTTTTGTGTCCGCTTGATCATCCTGAAAGATGCCAAACCCCACTTCTAGCTCAGAGAATCCCAGGGGTCCTGCCGACATTCCCGGATGTGCCTTTATCGGCGTTGTAAATCCTGAAATCAAGAGGCACGTCAACAGCAGTGCTGTCAGCCCGATGTTCAGGATTCTACGGTGTGGTCGATCCATTTTGCATCACGCCCACGCATTATTCCATATATTTAGTTTTATACATAGTTATATCGCAATCCACGACCTGGCAACTCGCATATCAATTTACATTCTGTCTTGAAATTATCCAATTTAAGTCAATTATGCCGTTCAGACCTGATCGGTTTCGAATTTTAACCTCTCAGATATCTCTATTACGTTTGTTCGGCCCCATTCTCTTTTTGTTACGATCTTTCTTCTCTCTAATGAGATGATTATCCCCGTAAGTGAAGATTTCGGTATACCAGTCTCATATCTGATATCTGCCTGGGTCATTTTCCCATTGTGTTCGATCAAAGTCTTCAGGATAGACTGCTCTCTTTCGGTGAGCGTTTCCATCACTGCAACCATCTCTGAGGAAATTTTGGAGGATTTTGTCACATCCTCGCTGGTTTGAGCTGGCACTTTGGTGCGATTCATCTCGTTCATTTTGTCCAGCTGTTCTTTTGGAGCTGGGCGAGATGCCATTTCCTTTTTCTTCTTCTCCATTTCAATTGCTATGAAGACTGCAAGAGCCGCAAAGGCCAAGACGATGAATAATATCTGGATTGGAAAATTGCCATCTTCATCGAGAACTTCTGTTTCTAATCCCCCGTCCAATTCTCCGTTTAATTCCCCGCCCGGATCTTTTAGGATTGAGCGGCTGTATCCGATCGAAATAGAGGGACTTTGGATATCGTATCCATGAAACTCCACCACAAAGGAATCGTTGGATGCGGCAACCAGATACTCCAAACCTTCAGACCCTTCTATTCTGTTCAGTTTAGCATCGCCAGGCAGGTAAAAAGTGGCTTGATACTCATCATAGTAAGAATCCACCTCAAGCTTCGTCTCCCAATCGTCGCCGTACTTCCAGGTCAATGAGTTTGTGATCGCATATATCTGGCCGGTCTCGTTCTCGTACTGGTATTGGGAGCTTTCTAAAAAAGGCAAGCCCACTATATCTTGGGCGTATCCCGTCACCAAGGCTTTTCCGTCTTCGTCCACGTACGCGGTCAGAACGAGAATATTGGACTCGAAATCCTCCGAAAGAATACCATCCCCGTCCTCTGCCCAAACATTGTGCCCCTGGGTGATGAGGATCGCAAAAGCCAGGATTACCAACGAGCACGATCTGGATTTTTCCATCATCCTTATCCTTTCTCAACGCCTGCTTCTCCTTCTGAAGTCTGTTTGGGTATACTTAAATCTGTTGAAATGGAACGCATGCTCGGCAATGTGCCAAAATACTCTTGTCTGCTTGCCGCCCTCTTTTGCACACACCACAAGTTATATCGATCCTCAGGACCTCTGGCACCAACATGGATCTGATCGTCTCGATCGCCCTAATTGCTCTGGCCACGCTTCTTTTGGCCTTTGTCTGGAAGTTTATGATCAAAGATCCGGCTTTCTGGATGGCCGCGGGCATCATTTTCACAGACATGAACCGTTACGGAAAGGCGCATAGCTGTTTTGAAAGAGCCGTCAAGCTACAACCCACATACTTTGATGCCTGGAGCAACAAGGGCCTTACCCTCTACAAACTGGGCCAATACGAAGAATCCATCCAGAGCTACGACAAAGCCTTGGATCTGAATCCGATCTTCGGCCAAGGTTGGTACAACAAAGGTCTTGCCTTAGAGAAGCTCGGCCGAGCGGTCGAGGCAGAAGACGCATTCCAGAGGGCTGAAGATCTGGGGGTCAAATAGATCGATGCCTCAGGATGCCTGCGATCATGAGAGTTCTTACACATGTCATGCAGTAGTGCCAATCCTTGAAATCGGTATCGAGTATAGTGTTGGAAAAGTGCATCACGCACTTTTTGTCGGCACAGTGAGAAAGTCCAAAGACGTGTCCTAACTCATGTATCGCTTCTTTCAGAGCTCTGATCTTCAAGGCGTTATCGTTGGGCTGAAGTCCATAGAACTCTGGCCCCAACCTATTAACCGATATCAAAGCGACGTTCCGATAGGCAAGTCCAAAGACGAAATCCAGATCGGCCAAGAATAGATCTATTTCTGTCACGCCGAGAAGGATTTCACCCTCTTTTGGGATCGGAAGGGCCCGAAAGATATAAGATCCATCGAACTGGCCTCGTTTGGATACATAAGATTCAGAAGGCGGGTATCACCGGTGCCCCAACCCTCACCTTGCCAAACTTTGGTGATATCCGGCCCTTGAGAAATTCAATCAGATCTGGGTCGAGGGGCCCGAGTGGTCGGAGAGTTATCATCCTGCAATCTGGCGAGAAAGTTCCACCCCTGAGAGCTTTTTCATGGATTTTCTTGACGATCCGAGCTGAAGGGGACGAAGTTTCGAACTTGAGGAATCTTATTCAAGAGATGCAGATTCGAATATGTATCCAGTCGTGTTTTGCTTTTTAGGTAGATACGTCTCTTTGGAGATCCAGAGGGTCTCTTCAAACTCTATGGTTATGTCAACATCCTCGTAGATTTCTGATAGGTCTAGGTCATCACCGTCTTCCAGCGTATAACCCATCTGCTCGTCCAACAGATCTGAAATATCCTCTGTTGTGTTGGGGACCATCCTGAGCTTGTAGCAATCCTCTTCATCAATCATTTCAGATCCGATTAATTCGATCTCCAGGTAATCATCCAAGGAACGTTCCGTCAACATGTTCTGTCCATCTTGCATATCTTGCAAATCACCAAGTTCAGAGAGATCTTCAGCTTCCGAGACGTCCACGTCCTCCCAGATGCCGTCGGTTTTGATATAAAGAGAATCCCCTAAAACATAAATCTCAGTTTCTTCAGTTTCAGAATCCATAGTGAGTGATACGTTTGCATAACCGAGATCACCCGTAAACCTCATTCCCGTCCCCATCAAGAGTAGGTCACCCAACTCCTCTGAACCCATGGTCATTGCCATGCACATGTTTCCCGCAGAACTGGTGACGTTGACCTCTTCCTCAGAATAGATATTCACATCGAAGCACATCAGTGGCAAAATAAAAAGTCCTGAGCTTCCCATCATGGAAATGTTCATATTCCCCATCGTTACGGTCCGAGCAGTATCCACTTCGTCCATCGCACTGCTCATCAACCCAATCAGATCTTCTGCAGTGTAGTCCTCAAAATGCTGAGATGAGACTTCTTTTGGAGCGATCTCTACTATCGTTTCTATCATCTCGACTTCCATTATCTTGTTGATAGCTTCGACCTCTCCATCTGCACTGATCTCGTCAACAACTTCTACCTCTTCTAGACTGAAATTTTCACCAATGGCTTGTGCATTGATCTCAACTTCTTTGAGAATTGTACCTTGGGCCATGTCGGTTTCGTTGAAGTTTATCCCCTCTGCCAAAATTATGGGCATAGTCATGGATAGCAAGATCAAAATAACTATGCCTATTCTTGGTGGTAATACGTAAGCCACAATATTCACTTCCGATGATGTGGATGTCCTGTATCTCTATCTATTTTTACCTTTTGCACATTCCATAATTACGTTGAAACGATATGTATAACGGGAATATATCTCAGATAGTGGTGAATAATATTATTAACTCTACTTTCCAAGTTTTGGCTTTCGCATACATTTGTTAGGTTATAAGCCGA
>CAYWZG010000038.1:0-20004 GCA_964462795.1 uncultured Methanotrichaceae archaeon | reverse complement strand
TTATACATGCTACTGTCTAGTAGCTAATATTATAAAACATATATTATCAAGATCTAGAAAAGTTGGAAAGTAGAGTTAACAGTACTTAGTAGTGATTCCTACCTATTTTTATCAGAATTGTTGGCTATTTTAGATAGAGCTGTTTGACCAATACGTTGCACATACCATTGGGCGCCAACGTTACTCACGACCGTTCCAAAGATCAAGAATGTTAAAGCGCACTAAATTTCTGTAGCGGCTGGTCAACGCATAGTCGAGAACCAGTTAGATGAAACTATAGTCATGAACCTTAGGCGTGATACTTAACGGAGCATCCCAAATAAATCATCTGCTACAAAGCCCGCGATTTATTGAGTTAGCATTGTCTTTTGCGCATGGGATAAGTGTCAAACTTAGCGTTCAGGACTATAATTGATTCTCGCGAGATTAGTGCTTAGCGATACGAATGAGCCAAAATGTTGAACTCACGAGAATTTGACACTTGTCCGAAAGGTATCGTTAAGCACTATAATTCCAATAAAGTGAAAGCCCCATGTGGGGTAATGGTAAAATCTGTGTCGAGGGGGCGTTTTGTAAAATGGAAGTTGTAGATCGGAATAAACGTGGATGGTCGGTCGAGACCAGTCTACCTTTGAGCCTTGAGGTGGATGTTAAAAGGGCTATAGAATCCATCGACAGGGAGCTGGAAAAAGAGCCTGATAACTGGGAAGCTTGGGGCGCAAAGGCAGAAGTTCTCTATCTTTGTCGAGATTATGCAGGCACTCTAAAATGTTGTGAGATCGCCATCAACCTCAATCCCCGCAATGCCCTGGCCTGGTGCACCAAGGCAGGTGTCCTTCGCAAGCTTGGCAAGTGGGACGAGGCTGCAGAATGTTACTCAAAGGCGATAGAGATTGAACCCTTTCTGTCTAAAGTGTTCGAAATCGCATAAGAAGTATGGCGCGAAATATCACCCAAATCTCAAAAAGAGTTGGCAGTGTATTTAACTTGCTACAATTTTCGATTCGTGATCAAGGGGTGCATGAATAGTTTTGAAAATAGCACACCCTCACAAATAATATAAAAAATATTCAATCTCACGATGTGGACTGGGATCATCGAGAGACGTACCTAAACCCAGAGCCCCTATAAATCCCTAACGAGGCCCGTTCTTTCAGCCCAGAACGCCCGGATACCCTGCCATAACGGTCCTGAAAAGTACATCGACTATCAGGACTGCAAAGAGGATCGCCCTGTAGTTTGCGCCCTGGTAGAATATCTGGGTTCCGCGCTCAGCAGTCGGGTTTTTCATGAAGTCTACAGCCTGAAAGAGCATCCAAGTCCCAGCGATCACGGCCGCGCCAAAATAGAGGTACCCCAATCCAGTCGTGACGCCCAAGGCAAAGGAGAGAAGAACGCCCAAGACCCAAGTCAATGCCACAAGCTTAGACGTAAGCGGGATTCCATAAGTCACAGGCATCGTCGGTATCCCCTCTTTTCGATCACCTGCCACATCACGCGAGGCATCGCAGTTCGTAAATCCCCAGTCCGTTATGCAGATCATGGCCCCAAAGATCAGCGCGCCTATGTGAAATCCGGGCCCTGCTTTCAGCCAACCTGCAGGAGCTATGGCCAGCCATACGCCGATGGGTACGATCCCGTAAGACAAACCCACCAATACCCAAGAAAACGGCGTGTTCCTCTTGGCCCACTTGGAATAGACCGCCATGATCACTGTGGCAACGATTAGGGACACGAAACTTTCTGGGTTGAGATAAATGGCAACGACTGCGGCGATCCCAAAGAGAAGAATCGAATAATAAAGGGCCGCGTTCTTGCTGATCTGAGACGAGGGCAACGGTCGATCAGGCATCCCCACCTGGTCTACATCGATGTCACAACAATCGTTGAAGACGTAAGAGCTGGTTATGGCAAAGTATGCACCCACCGTCGCTATGACGAAAGGGATCAGGGGTGGAAGTGCACCGGTGGTGGCAAAGGCCGCAAGAAGAACCACAGACCCGGGAAGCGCGAGGTCCATTGGAGCCAAAGGCGGCCTGAGCAACTCCAAGTAAGCTCTAAAACTTCCCGACATGGATTTCGCCATGGGCTTTCCTTCACCTCATAATTTTACGGCCTGGTATCTCGCGCTGCTCATCTCATGTCTCCTTATTCCTTCTTTCGCTCAATGTCGGGTTTGAGGGAAGAAGCTGAAGAGATCCCACGTCACCGATAGCCAAGAACCACTCATCCACCCATCCACTCAAGATCAATCCAAGAACCCTTGGAAAAGTTCCGTGTGATTCTGAGGCTCGACCAGCCAGTCCAGCTTCCCCTTCTCTCTGAATAACGGGTACATCTCGCGGCTTCGGACAAAGCCAAGACTTTTCGCGTCAGGAACCTCGATCACCCTAAGATCGGCGGCCCCTATACATTTCGGATTCTTTATGAACCCCTCTCCAGTAAGGAAGTAAGCGCCACCGCCTTTCTCCTTTATGGGATCATAGATCGAGGAAAAGTCGCTGCATACGAAGTTTGCCATCTTCAACCTCTTGTTGGACTGGTTTATCGTTATGTGGCCGTATCCTGGCGGAACTACCACCTTATCACCGGCCACGGCGTTCACAACCACGACGTCGCTCAAGTCCTCTTTTTGGAGAAAATAAGTGGCCTCGCCCTCTAAAACTTCGTAAACCTCTGGATAGGTGACTTCTGACCCCGGGACGAGGGGATGATAATGGCCCGCAGTCTTGACGTACTCGTTTCCAAGCATTCCGGGCGGAATTATCGTTATGTCATACCTGATACTTTGGTCCCGAAGACGGTCTCTATCTCGCCGACTCAAGTAGAGATCTCTATACATGTAGTAGAGCTCTGAGTTCTCGGCTTTGGCAGCCCACGTCTGGTCAAAGAGAACGTCTTTCATGTCGTAAAGCCATCTTATGTCAGGATCGCGACTCTGACTTCCAAATTCCAACTTCAATTTTCAAGGCCTCCGTTCACATATCTCACATGTTTCACATCCGACACATCCTACTTTGTCGGCACACCGAATAAGTTTTTTGATCGAAACCAAAAAAGAGCAAAGATTCAAGAAAAGTGAAAGATCACTCGCCAAATTTATAACGTTTTTCGGAGACGTTAACCCCATGGAATACGAGGGAAAGCCGCCTACATTCTGTGACGATCTTCAAACGTTTATGACAATATTCGTATCCACCACAGCAGAAGCGATCCAGGCGACCCAAGGGAGCGGAGGTCTCATGATAATGAGCGTTGCCATCGGGACCAAGCTCTGGAACGAGATTGCCAGGTTTGCAGATTGCACTATGCCAAAGTTCGAGACGAAAGAAGAGAAGATCAACTGCTTCATGGACACCTTCAAAGAATCTGGGATCATAGGTACTTACTCGATCGCCCATAGAGACGATCTGGTCGAGATGAGGATACGCGATTGCTTCTTAGCTCCTGCCAGCGACAAACAGATGGAAGAGGGGCTAGAGTTTCCTCTCTGCCCAATAGGCGGTATCATTGTGGCAGGACTTCACAAGACTGTCCACATACTTGCAACTCTGGAAAAGGTGGAACGGTTCCCCAAAGAGAAGGTATCGAGGCTCACTTTCCGGCTTTACTGACTGCAAAAGGGAAAATACATAGTCGAGAACGAATCGGGTAGCATCGGTTGGTTCTCGACTATAAGCGTCAGAGTTCGAGATTCGACTCGATCGCCTTCCAGATTTCTGTTATAGCGTCGCTCGTCTTTCCGCCCATCTCTGAAACAGATTTTTCGGCCACCATGGCCTCGATTACGCCAGGATCAAAAGGTAGCCGACCTCCAAGCTCAGCGCCCATTTCCTGGCAACTCTCCTCGATCTTGCGGGAAACTTCCAGGTTGAGGTCATATTTGTTTATACAAACCATAGCCTGGACGCCGAAGTGATTCGTCACCGCAATGATCCTTTCAAGATCGTGAATCCCAGAAAGGGTGGGCTCGGTCATTATCAAAGCAAGGTCGATCCCCGTAATCGAGGCGATCACGGGGCAGCCGATTCCTGGCGAGCCGTCGATCAGTACGAGGTCTTTACTTTCCCTTTCCGCCACCTTCTGGGCAATCTCCCTCACCATGGCAACCAGCTTTCCCGAAGCTTCTTCGCCAGGGAAAAGCTCAGCATGAATCATCGTTCCAAACCTTGTCTTGGAGATGTAGGCGTGACCTGACACGCTATCGATCATCTCGACTGCCGATTCAGGACATACGAGAGTGCAGACCTTGCAACCTTCACAATGCCGAGGATCTACCTCGAAGTTCCGGATTGCATCAAACCTGCAGTTCTCCTCACACTCGCCACATTGAACGCACTTGGCAGGATCGATTCTGGCCACCTGAAGTCCCATGAAGTCAGAGGTTTCCTCGATCTCGGGCTTGAGGATGAGGTGAAGATCTGGCGCGTCCACGTCGCAATCTGCCACCACGGTTTTCCCTTGGGCAAGATGGGCCAACGATGCCGCCATGGTGGTCTTGCCGGTACCGCCCTTTCCACTGATCACAGCAAGCTGTTTCATCTTGCCATCTCCTCGATCTTGGCTACAAGATTGACAAACTTCTCTTTCCATTCTGGCATCTCTCTTGAAAATAGGATACCTTGCGAGTACAGCTTGGCAATTTCTCGGCTGAAAGGAATCTCCATCAGTATCGGGATATTGTCTTCTTCACAATACCTGTAAACTCCTCGGTCACCTATGCCAGCCCGGTTCACTATGACGCCGCAGGGGATTTCCATGTCTTTCAATACGTTCACAGCTATCCTCAAGTCGTAGAGACCAAAGGGGGTAGGTTCAGTTACCAAAACGCAAAAGTCGGTGTCTCTAACAGCTTCGATCACAGGACAGGCCGTCCCTGGAGGCGAGTCGATCAGGACAAGATCTGTTTTGACCTCTCTTTTCACCGCCCTTATGATGGGCGTTGCCATGGGCTCGCCAGGTTTGAGTTCGCCCCAAAGGAGGCGCACATCGCCTGTTTCGGCCACATATATCTTGCCAATAGATCTTTTACGTTCAGTTATGGCACTCTCGGGGCAAGCGATTTCACAGCCACCGCAACCATGACAGAGTTCTGGGAATACGAGAACTTGTGAAGGGAAGACCGCAAGGGCATTGTAGGCACAAAAGTCTGAACAAGTTCCGCACCTGGTACACTTTTCTTCATCTATTACCGGTATTGGAATGGTGCAGTCGAAGCTATCTTTTATCACTCGATCCGGAAAGAAAAGATATGAATTTGGCTCTTCAACGTCGCAATCCACCAGCTCGACCTCTTCGAGTGATGCGGCCATGTTAGTGGCCACCAAGGTCTTGCCGGTCCCGCCTTTTCCGCTGGCTATTGATATGATCATGTCCAATGCCTCTTTGGAACTTTCAGTCCCAATCTGCTTTTTTCTCCCGCTTCGTGGGAAATCACGCCATGAGTGTCAAGACCGATCTAATTTATCACAACCGATCCAGACCGCTCATATGGATTATGGTCGCTCATATGGATCAACCTTCCGATCCAGACATCTCAGATCTGATCATTCGACTTCAAAAAAGGCTTCGATTGCGCAAAATGCCATTTGAACGCTATTAGGGGGGTTTCAGGACGAACGCAGCAGGATCCCCCCTACTTTAGTGGGGGGAGGAATGCGTTCAAATTTATGTGAACTATAGTGTTTAACGATACCTTTCGGACAAATCTCTAACTCGTAAGAGTTTGAGATTTGGCCTATTCGTATCGTTAAGCACTATTCTGGCGAGAACTGATTAGTTTCATCTAATCGGTTCTCGACTATAAATTCTTTCGTATCGGCTCCCGATCTTGTAAAACTCCTCGATCGGGGATCTGGTCAACCAGGGCACATTACATGCCCGTCACTTTAGTGGCGGGTAGTTGACCCCGAAGACGATTCCCGGCTCAAGCTTAACCAATATCAGAGTCAAACCGTCCTTAGGACGAAGATGGCTTGAGAGATGTGGTTAATCAAAGATATGAAGTCGCTTAGCAGGTGACCACTTGGCTGTCGATTGTGAAGTATTCGGTCTGGACCTTCTTCCAGTCTCGGAGCACGTCTACTCTCCACTGGCCTGGCATCCTCGATGGATCGCAGCCTCGTATCTGGATCGCGCTCCAAACGTTTCCTTCCCAGTCACCGCTGGTGAAATCTTTGGGTGGGACCACGTCGAAAGTTCTGGCATAAAGTCGCCCATTGGGCGCATACCATCTCCACTCCATCTGATGTGACCTTGTGTCACGGGCGAACCTGACCCAAGAGACCGCCAGCTCGTCTTGAGGAGAGAAGTTGTAAGTCCTTCCGATCGGATCGAGGCTTGGACTCATGTCCCTTGCCATGGTATGATCACTGAGCGGGACGAAGGGAAACCAGATAGCACCCCCCACCGTCATCGTCAATAAGACGACAAAAAGTGCCCCTAAAACCTTGATTTTGATCATTCAATATTTACCCCCTTTTTGGCTTGCGCACGCTTGAGATTTGTAATGACTGTAGTGTAAGCAATATCATATGTTATAACTTTTCCCATAAGGGAAAAGGAGACGTTTGGTCGCTCGATCAACATTTGGAAATGGAGATGCCCCAGATTACCTCCATGAGCTTTGCTTCAATATCCATGGGCATGTTCTCGTTTTTTCCATGTATTTCCAGGAGAATAATGGCACTGCATCCCCCAAAAAAGAGATTTTCTAGGTCAGTTTTCTAGATATTTCCGCATCCAGGAAGGGTAACTCTCCCACCTAAAATTTTCAGATTTGTTCGCCTCAGAGTCATTTTCATCGAGCATGAACTCTTCGAATGCCGGCGTATAAAGGCTGTAGTTGATCACAACCTTCTCAGGCGTTTCGTTCAGATACAGACCCAAATACTCAGGATAGCCGGAGAGGTTCCGCGCCGCAGGCCCTGTGAAGATGAACTCCCTGAAGACGGGCGCATAAAGGCTGTAGTTCATCTCGATTGGCTTAGGCGTCTCGTTTAGATACCTGCCCAGGTACTCGGGGTACCCGGATAAATCTCGCTCTTTTGGCCCCGTTGCCAAAAATTCCTCGAAGGCGGGCGTATATTCAGAATAGTTAGTTCCAGTAATGGTTCCGTTGGGTTCAATCACGTCGAGGTAATCCACATCTTCGCAAAGAGCTGACATCATCAAAATCAGAACGCAGACGACGAGCTTCAATTCAGATCTCACAGATCTCATACTGGAATATCAAGTCATTATCTTCCATATATTTTTCTGTATCAACGTTGAAAAGAGACCGATCCCTTTGCATGCCCCATGAAAACACAGAATTATCGCAAAACTCCCTTTGCCCAACATCGGAAAGTTATATTACCCATTTCTGTGATCTTACTATGTAGGAAACAAGTTGTAACCATAGGATCAGCTATAAGAAACGCCTAGCTCTGCATCTTACACACCAATAATCAGGCGCATAAAGCCCCCCACATTTCAACCAAAAACAACTTTGCTCGCGACCCTATTGGTACAATAGCATCGACTTGAAGAGGAATCCCTTTGATATCGGTTATCGTGCCTGCTCTCAACGAAGAGGCCCAAATAGAAGAAACCCTAAGGTCGCTCACCAGCCAGACCCAGAAACGGAACGAGTACGAAATCGTGGTCGTGGATGGTGGCTCAACCGATGGGACTTGCAACATCGCCAAAAGATACACCGACAAGGTGATCGTCCAAACCCACCCGGGGATAGGCGGAGCCAGGAAGGATGGGGCTGAGGCTGCATCCGGCCGCATTTTGGCCTTCACCGACGCTGACACAACATTTCCACCAAACTGGCTCGATACAATAAGCGAGAACCTGAAAGTGTACGAAGCGAGTACAGGGCCCGTCATATTCCAGAATGGCAATATCAAAACCGCCATCCTCAGCACCTGGAGAACGCTCTACAGACCCCTGAACCTGCTCAACTTCTATTACATAATCGGCTCTAACATGGCTGTGAGAACCAAGACGTATTGGCGCGCCGGAGGTCATAGCGACGTGTCTTTGCTGGACGATTACGACTTGTCGGTGAAACTCTTCAGAAAGGGAACTTGGTCTTGTTACGACTCGCGCCAGGAGGTTTACACCTCATCCAGACGCGCCCATAAGCTTCTGACCTATGGGATCACCGTCGCCTACGGCCATTATAACTACATGATCGCGAAAGATTACGATAAACTGTTGAATTACCCCAAAGTGGAGAACATGATGATAAAAGATGTTCTCACAGGGAGTAAATGGGGCAAAAATGCACTCACGATGATGACTTCGGTTCAGACGACCCTTCAAGAGACCATGAAGAGGTGAAACGTCTGATCCGGGCAGAAGCGCCGCTTTGGTACCGATATCTTTATTTCACATGTCTGCACACGCCCTGCCCAGAGGGCCGGTAGATCAGGGGTAGATCGCTACCTTGGCATGGTAGAGGCCTCGGGTTCGAATCCCGACCGGTCCATTTTTCCGTTTTCTTCTCGTCCGTTTTCGGGCCTATACATTAAACACGGTAGATCAAAAAGTTTAGATGCCATTCGATAGGGGCGATATGATTATGGACAGCACCATAGGGACGTTGATATTGGCCTTTACGATAGGACTGACCGGTGCCATTGCACCGGGTCCCACACTAGTTGCCACGATCAATACCTCGCTCAGGCGAGGATGGACCATGGGCCCCAAAATCGCAGCTGGTCACGCCCTGGCCGAACTTGTCGTCCTCTTTCTCATCGTGTGCGGGCTCGCATCAATCGCCGTGGAACATACCAGCTTCATCGCCCTGATCGGCGGGACGGCTCTGATCCTCTTTGGATATCTCACCTTTCGCGGAAGCAAAGACGCCACCATATCGGTTTCTGAAACTGACGCAACTGCCAACCCTTACATCGCAGGCGCAGTGACCAGCGTTGCCAATCCCTACTTTTGGATATGGTGGCTCAGCGTGGGAAGCGCTTTGGTTCTCGCAGAGCTCAAGATCAGCCTCTTTCTTGCCGTAATCTTCATGGTAGGGCATTGGGGTGCCGATTTTGGCTGGTACACACTGGTGTCTGTCAGCCTGGGTCGGGGGAGGACCATCCTTTCTGAGGCGAATTACAGAAGAACTTTGGCTCTATGCGGAATGTTTCTGATATTCTTCGGAGCCTATTACTTGACCCGCGTATGGGTAGCACAAGTATGAGCAGCTTGTTCTGTGGTCATCCTTAGGGGTTTTGAGTTCCAGCCGCAAAAATGGTCGCAAAAGCGATCAGCATCTCTAGACATGCAAAATCGCCAGAGACTTATATAATGCCAGATTCTTGGGTGCGGAGGATATCTCCTTTGAGCTGGAAAGACGATGCAGCATACGTAAAGTCCCTTCAAAATTACATATTTCTCGCCTTGGCCCTCTTCTTTGGGTCTGCGATTGCGGGCTTTTTGACAGCAAGCGGCGATCCAGAGCTTGCCGCAACTTACGTGAAAGAGATCGGCGGAAAACTGGCATGGATACTGGACTTAAGCCCGCCACTGATGATGTTGGCCATATTCGCAAACAACCTCTTTGCCGCAACCATATCCATGTTGCTTGGCATAGGGTTTGGCATAATCCCTGCCGTTATTGCGATCATAAACGGTGCAGTTATTGGGATTGTGGTCTGGCACGCAATGGACGTGGGCGGCCTTGCCTTTGTGACCATTGCCATCCTGCCCCATGGCATAATTGAGCTACCAACCATTTTTGTGTCCATAGGCGTTGGACTCAGGCTGGGCCACCTTCTATTTCAGACTCTTCAAGGCAAAAAGGTCGATCTCGGCGGCGAGATGAGGTCTGTCCTTAGCCTGCTCAGATGGATTGTTCTTTTGCTCTTTCTGGCGGCGATGATTGAGACATTCATCACGCCGGTTCTAATCCAACCCTTTATCGATTCACAATCATTACCGGTGATGGAATGACAGATTCCAAAATACCCTCTAAAGAAAATTTCAGCGAATGGTATCACGAACTCTTAAAGACTGGAGAGCTGATCGACGTTCGATATCCTGTCAAGGGTATGAACGTCTGGTATCCGTTCGGTTTTGCCCTGAAAAGGAACGTTTACGACCAGATGAGAGAGCTTCTGGACGTCGACCATCAGGAGACCCAGTTTCCTTTGCTCATACCAGAGACCGAGTTCATGAAAGAGGCCGAACACATCAAGGGCTTTGAAGACGAGGTTTACTGGGTAACTCATGGTGGCACATCGCCTCTCGACATCAAGCTGGCCTTGAGGCCCACCAGCGAGACTGCGATCTATCCCATGTTCAAGCTGTGGATCAGGAGTCATGCCGATCTTCCCTTAAAGATCTATCAGATAGTAAACACATTCCGATACGAAACCAAGCACACGAGGCCCCTAATCAGGCTAAGAGAGATCTCTTCTTTTAAGGAAGCTCACACCGCCCACGCCACCTGGGAAGAAGCCGCAGAACAGGTGGAAGAGGCTCTGAGAATCTACGCCAAGTTCTATCAGAATCTTGCCATTCCCTTCCTCTTCGTAAAGAGACCTTCTTGGGACAAGTTCCCAGGGTCTGACTACTCCATCGCCCTTGATTCGATCATGCCAGACGGAAGGACGCTTCAGATAGGGACCGCCCACCTACTCGGGACCAACTTTGCCACCACTTACGAAATAACTTATGAGAACATGGAAGGTGAACAAGATTACGTGAACCAGACCTGTTACGGCGTCTCAGAAAGGTGTATAGCGGCTCTCGTTGCCATTCATGGAGATGACAAAGGTCTCGTTCTCCCCTGGTCGGTTGCTCCAGTCCAGGTGGTCATCGTTCCCATTCTTTTCAAGGAGAAGGAAAAGACGCTCGAGGTTTGCAGCGAAATTCAGAAAAAGCTTGCTGCGGCCGGAATAAGGGTCAAGGTGGACGAGAGCGACGAGAGGCCGGGAGCCAAGTTCTACAAGTGGGAACTTAAGGGCGTTCCTTTCAGGATCGAGATTGGACCGCGCGACATCAAGCAAGGCGTCGTGGTTCTTGCGCGCAGGGACGGAAAAAAGCGGACGGTGCTGATGGGAGAGCTTCTCGATTCGATCTTCGAGGAGGCAAAAGACCTTCACAACCTCATGCAAGATAAGGCCCAAGAGTTCATGAAAAGCAAGATCAAGGACTGTCGGTCAATAGAGGAAGCAAAAGAGCAGACACAAATAGGAGTTGCCAGGATGGGCTGGTGTGGCTCTGAAGATTGTGGCCATCAGCTAGAAGACGAAATTGGAGCCGCGATGTTGGGCGAACCCTGGAACTCGAGTGAAACGTTCGAGGGCGAGTGTCTGATCTGCGGCGCCAAGACAGACAAGTGCACTCTGGTGGCAAGACAATATTAGCGCTGAAACAAAACCTATGAAGATACTGATTGCGGAGTATGCGGTGGCGACAGGCCTTCCAGGAACTTACCAGGTGGAGGGAAGGGCCATGCTCTCGATCCTTGCCACAAGTTTCCTGCGGCTCGGCCACGAAGTGATCTATCCCACCGCAGGACCAAAGATGGAGTTTGGCCGACCCATCTTCACGAAAGATGAGAACGATTTCGGCGAGGTTCTGGCAGGAACGGATGCAGACGCAGGTTTAGTTATCGCGCCAGACGAGCGTTTACCCCAATTTCTGGAGTTGCTCGAAGGTTCCACCGCCAACTTGGGCTGCTCGCCAGAGGTGGCCAGAATCTGCGCAGACAAGCTGGAATCTACTCTGAAACTGGAAGAGGCAGGGGTTCCAGTTGTGAAGGTAATCGATCCGTCCAACTCGGGAATGGGTCCTTACGTCCTGAAGCCCAGGTTCGGTTGCGGCTCAGATCGGATTGATCTCGTACAGGAGCTGCCAGAGTCAAGGAACGACGATAGGATTGCCACCAGGTACCACGAAGGCGAGCACCTGAGCGTAAGCCTGGTCTGTTCAGGTGATAGGGTTCTTTCGCTCACGATCAATAAGCAGCAGGTCTTGGCAAAGAGCGGTTTTCAATACGAGGGTGGGCAAGTGCCCTATCGATCACCGCGGGAAGAGGAGATCCTCAAGGTGGCAAAGATGGCGGCCGAGGTTCTCGGCCTTCGAGGTTACGTTGGGATCGATCTCGTGGTAGGGGATCTTCCAAGAGTCGTGGACGTAAACCCAAGGCCCACGACGTCCATCGTAGGTATCACAAAGGTGATGGAAGAAGAGCTGGCCGATCTGATCCTGAGGGCAAAGTTCAGCTCGCTTCCAGAGAAGGTAACGGTAGAGGGCGAGTGGCGCTTTATGAAAGACGAGCTGGGGTCGGGTTGAAAATGAAAATTTATTCAAAGGCAAATTTAGGCTTCTTTGATGGTAATATTAAACTCAACTATAGAAGGACCAATTATATATCGAATTATGGCGATGTGAGGGAAGTATATCCAATTCGCGGTAATTCTAGGTCGTCAGTTCACGTTCCTTATATTAACGCAAAAAGGATGTTAGTAGGTATTGAGGGATAGGATGAATTATGAGACTATTATTAGATGCAAATATATTTATATATCGAGAAGACGATCTGATTATTGCAGATAATATACAAAAATTATCCAAAAAATTGAGTGAATCCAACGTGCAAATTTTGGTCCATCCGGAATCATTAAGCGAATTAAAAAAAGATAAAAACCAAAAGCGTCGAGATATTATGCTCTCTAAAATTCAAGCTTATTCGTTCCTAGAGAATCCACCAAAACCTGGCGAAGATCAAACATATTTGAATTTAATTGGACCTGATCGCAAAATCAATGATGATGTGGATAATATAATACTGTATGCAGTTTACAGAGATGCAGTTGATTTTCTGATAACTGAAGACAGAGGAATCCATAAGAAAGCAAGTAAATTAGGAATAGATAACCGCGTTCTTCTTATTGATGATGCATTGCAGATTTTTGAGGGATATCAGGATAAGTTAGTGGCACCTCCTGCACTAAACGATGAATTCGTATATAATATTAATTTGAAGGACCCAATTTTTGATTCTTTGAAAGATGAATATCCAGAATTTAAGGATTGGTTTGAGAAAATATCAAGAAAAGGTAGAAAATGTTGGGTCCACTATAAAGAAAATGGGCTTATCGGAGCGATACTTATATATAAATTTGAAGAGGGTGAAATTAATAACACGAATCCAGCATTTCCACTGAAAAAAAGGCTCAAAATATGTACATTCAAGGTCACCCATGTAGGACAAAAAATTGGAGAATTGTTTATAAAACTATCTATTGAATTATCTATTAAGAATAACATCTCGGAGATATACTTAACACATTACACTCATGAGGATGATTTCTTGATAGACCTTATTTCTGAATATGGATTCTACAAAAGTGCAACGACCATCCGAAATGAGGATTTATATTTAAAAAAGTTAGTTTTAGACCAGAATGCAGAAACGATGCCAAATCCAATAGAGATCGCAAAGAGATATTATCCAAGCTATTATGATGGTGAAGATGTAACAAAGTTTGTTGTACCGATTAATCCCAAATACCATAACAAACTCTTCACGGATTTTTCAAGAAGGCAATCAACTCTGGAGGAGTATGATGGATCGTTTATTGTAGAAGGGAATACTATTAAAAAAGTTTACATATCACGCTCAAAAACCAAGCAAATTAGCCAAGGAGATATAATTCTTTTCTATCGCTCAAAAGATCGACGTCAAATAACGTCACTTGGTATTGTTGAAGAGATACACCCTGAGATTGAGAACAGTGATGAAATAATCAGACTTGTTACAAAAAGGACAGTATATTCTCAGAAAGAAATAGAAGATATGAAAAAACCAATTGCAATTATACTATTCATACATCATTTCCATTTGAAAAATCCGGTAAAATTTGATGATCTTCTCGAATTCGACATCCTTCTAGGACCACCGCAGTCAATAACAAAAATAAGTCACGATGATTATCTCAAAATAAAGAGATTGGGGGGCATCGATGGACGCTATACTGTCAATTAAACCGAAATATGTTGTTCTAATGACCTCTGGCGACAAGAAGTATGAATTTAGAAAAGTCATATTCAAAAATAGAAATATAAATTATATATACATATATTCATCCGCCCCCGTAAAAAAGATCGTCGGAGCCTTCAAGATCGGAGCAATCGTCGAAAATCAACCAGATATTTTGTGGAAGACGCTGGGCGAATCTTCTGGACTAGATAAGCACGAATTTTTTAATTATTTTGGAGATAATAAAAGAGGCTTTGCAATAGAGATCAAAGACCTTGAGATCTTCGAAAATCCGTTAGATTCAGCATTTATTCCCGATTTTGTCCCGCCTCAGAACTTTTGCTATCTGAATGGATCATCCGCCAGAATATTACGTGCACTATCTTCAAAGGCAGACCAGAATTCTCCGCTAAAATCTCAAAATAACTTATACAAGATGGGCACTCGCCAGATCTCTTTTCCCACAGACTAATCTATCCTCGCTCGATCCCACATCCCCACCAGGTACCTCACCATTGCGCTATGCTCCACCATGCAGGCCGCAATGTAGGCATCTTTGAGTGTTGCGCCAACCGCGAAGACGCCATGGCCCTTTGCGATACAGGCCTTGTGTTCCCGAAGCGCAGAGCTCGCGTTCCTCGCAAGCTCACTGGTCCCGATTCCGCCACCAACGATTGGAACTTTGTGAAGGAAATAGGAGCCTTCGCTATCTACAGGCTCAAAATAGTCAGCTTCCAGGAGCGAAGTTGCCACAGCATAAGGCGAATGAGTGTGAATTATGGCAAGCGCTGAGGTCCCAGTGTATATGGCCCTGTGGACCACAGTCTCAGAGCTTGCCAATGTGTCCAGAGACGAGGGCTCAAAAAGCCCCACCTCGACCACCTGGTTTTCGTCTATCTCATCCAACATCGAACCAGACCGGGTTATAAGGATCTGATCTACAACCCTGACGCTGATGTTGCCGAAATGAGAATGTGTCAAGCCAGTTTCCACCAGCTTCTTTCCAAACCTCGATATATATCTCCACATTAGAACCATGATCTAAGAAACGTTGCAGTACAAAAACAATTACGGCCACATATCAAACGCAAGTCACACCAGGAAGAATGGGACAGAGGCCATCTTCACCCCCCCAAAAGGGTCGATTGCCTCCACCTTTATGGTATAATCTCCCGGGTCCCAAAACCTCGTCTCCCACCTTGCGGTATAGACGCCGTTGAGGTCAAAATCACGCATGGGGATGAACATGTCTCTTTTATCGCCCAACACGTGAACCTCGACTCGATCCACCTCGCCAGATACCTCTGCCTCGATGATCAAAGGATCGCCAGCCTTTGCCACAGGCTTGCTCAAACTCAGGCCAACCACAGAAGGCCTGACTGCAACATCCGTCTCGTCCATAATCGAAACGGCCCGAGGGATGTCAAGAGCGCCCCAACCATAGACGTTGTCAGGTCCCAGAATGCCGATATCTTCTGCAGACTTGAGCAAAAGTCGTTTCACGTCTTGGGACGTCAAGCTCGGATCTTTTTCCAGTAGAATTGCAACGGCTCCTGCAACCTGAGGAGTTGCCATCGAAGTTCCGCTCATGACGCTTTGGCCAAAGAGGGTTCCAGACTTCGCCGAAACCACGTCTACGCCCACCGTTACCAGATCTGGCTTAATCCGATCGTCTTGAGTGGGGCCGCGCGAAGACATCTGAAATATCTCACCGTCAAAGTAGATTGCGCCAGCGGTTATCACCTTCTCGGCAGTCCCAGGTGTAACTATCGACTTTTTGGAGGGACCCGAATTTCCGGCTGCAACGCAGACGACGAGGCCCTCATCCACAACCCTGTCACAGGCCCTGTCCAAAAGAGAAGTTCCGTCACTGGATCCCTCGCCGCCGACACTGAACGATACCACGTCTATCCCGAAGTCGTCCTGGTTCTCGATACACCAATCCAGAGCGGTGATAGCATCTGATAAGTAACAGGCCCCGTATTCGTCCATGATCTTGATCGCCACCAACCTGGCACCAGGAGCCACGCCACCAACTTCGCCGGTACCGGCGATCAAGTTGGCACAATGAGTTCCGTGACCCTGATCGTCATAAGGCTCTTTTCTCTCGTTCACGAAATCCTTGAAAGCCACGATCTTAGGATCAATGGTCGAGATGTCATCGTCCATGTCGTCCAAAGATAGATGCTTTGGATCAACGCCTGTGTCCAGTATTGCCACAGTCACCCCGTCCCCTGTGAGATTCGAAACCTGCATCCGGGGGTCGTCCCTTAGATAGTATCCAGCACTTGTAGAAGATCCACCATCCAGATCGCCCAATATGCTGAGCTTCTGATCTTTGTAAACGCCTTTGACGCCTTTGATTCTGGCAAGCTCTCCTAAGTTTTCAGCAGAGACGTCCATTGAAGATCCTGGCAGAACCTTGAATTCGTTCTTCAAAAAGCCCACTTGATCCAAGCTCTTCTGGTTGAGGGTGGTGCCCTCATCATGAAGGATGATCACCTTCAAGTCTTTCAAGTCGAGGTTCTCGAGGGAATCTTCGATCCCGTTGCAGTTCATATCACAAGGATCAAGAACCTTCAAAATCAGACTCTGGTCTCTGATAGCGTTTCCTGCCCGATCCACGATCACAACGGTGATGATGTGCTCTCCTGGTGGGAGGTGGGAGCTGCAATGGCCCACATATTTTCCGTCCCCTTTCAAGTTGACCATCGGTATGAAGCGATCACCGACTTCGGCGTAAACCGTTTCTATTCCAGAATCATCCCAGGCCCTGACCGAGATTTCTGCCCAAGGGCCATCCCATTTGACGATCTCGGGAAGAACTTGGACACAGGACATGGAAGGTGGCATCTGGTCGTTGGCCTCTGGATTGAACACAGTCTCAAGCTTCAATAAAAACCAGCGAGGTGCCTTGTCCTTTATGTGAAAATCGGGATCATATGGAGGGGCCGCGCCGCTGGAGATGATCAAAATCAATGCCACGGAGACGACAAAAAATAGGTGAAAGGGGGATTTCATCTCAACTTTAGCGGCCCAATTTTACATATTTGCTTGGGGCGATTGTCTTCGGTACCGGCGCAGAGTTGTCGATCACTATCGTCAATGAGTCTTCGAAGTAGAAAGGATCGCCTCCAGTGGTGGCTGCCAATATGACAGAGTAGACACCCTCTGGCTTGTCAGAAGCATCCCAGATTCCCGCGTACTCGTTGCCGCTGGTGTGAGTCAGCACAATCCTTGCCATCTCTTCACCCTTATCATTCTGGACGAGCGCTCCTGCCTCGGCGATTGGAGTGTTTCCGATGGAACCGAGCTGAACGCCACCACCCAAAGATGTGCTCGTGCTTCCTCCTGCATAGATCTGGGCAGGGAAACAGGCAACACATCCCATCACAGTGAGCACGGTATCGTCCTCTGAATTACCCTCGTTTGGCTCTTCTGCAATCATTTCATCTGAAGAATTATCTTCAGTTGCATTATCTTCAGCGATGACATTCTCGATTGCAGTCTCTTCTGAGGAAAAATCTTCAGCTACAACATCTTCTACGGAAGGGTCATCAAATATGGACATTTCAGACGCGTCGGCATCTGCTTCAACCACATCGAAGCTCGCGTAGATGGTGATTGGTCCAGGTCTTGCAGGATTTGGTTCGGCGCTTGCTGCTGTCAGGACCACTGCCTTGACGGACTGAGACTGATGAGAGAGCCAGTCGTTCCAGGTATAAATGCTGGACTCGTATCCCATCAGTTGGAGTGCGTACCAGACCATAGAAGCCTTAGCTCCCGCATTGGAATAGACGGCGACCGGAAGGTCTTCGTCTAACCTCTCGAAGATTGAGTCCAGATCTTCACCGTTCTTGATCTGGCCATTTTTGAGAATCTCCTCATAATCGACATGGATCGCGCCCGGAATCTTATCGCTGGCAAACTCCTGAAGGGTCCTTGCGTCCACCAGCTGGACTTGGCCGCCGGTTATGGACTCGTAATCAGATAGAAGGCTCGATTTAATCCTAGGAGTGTAGAGGGCAGCTGGCCTTGAATTGGACTTGGACTCTACTGGCTTTCCTGCCTCGTTCCAAGACTCAATCCCGCCGTCGAGAATCTTGACGTCTTCGTGACCAAGGTAACTCATCGCCCAGAAGACGAAGGTTGCAACGGACTTTCCGCCGCATTCGACACAATCACCGTAGATGACCACCGAATCGTCCGGAGTGACGCCAGCGTTCCCGAAAACTTCGCTCATATCAGATGCGGACTTGGGCGTGTTATCTTCGTCAAGAAGCGTTTCCCAATAGAGAGGAACTGCCCCTTTGACGTGAGATGTGGAATATCCACGCCCGACATCGAGGATCACGTCAGAATCGACCACTTCATCGGGTGATGTGAGGTACTCGGGATGGACGAACCCCTCAAAGTTTCGCCCCTCTTCAGCTTCCATGGCAGCTCGTGCCAATTTGGCAGAAGAGGGTTTTTCAGAGTCGTCCGCACCATCAGTGAGGTTATGGCCGAGGAAATTGAATATGGCCAACTGAGATTCATCTTGGCCGTTGCAGGTGGGACAATCCCACTTGTCCGGATCTGGAGTCGCAACTGACACAGAGATCAGTCCGGCGATCATGATCAAGGTTCCAACGATCAGAACGCCTTTGTGCCACATTTCATTTGAAAGCCCGCCTTTCGGCAGGTCTTTTGAAAGATAATCTGAACTGTTATTTCTAACCCCTAACATGAGTTATCCCCTAGTTCGTGAAGGATATATGTCTGAGCTGATTTTCGGTCCACAAGACCGGAAACGCTCCACGTCCCCAATTGTCCACAACAATCTCGTTCAGTCTAATGACCTTTTCGGTCATCTCGATTCTTAGATCAGGCAATCCGTCAAGTATAGCCGAGAACGTATGTGTTTAGCTCCCTTCAATCGGCATCAGTAAACCCATTTCGTGATGGGTCGTGCGACCTGTTCCAAAGAGCTGATCCCAAGCAACTTCGGCTAATGATATTGTTTTCCAATCTGGCGCAAGTTGTTGGTCGGCGTGCGTCCATTGACTATAGTCAAGAACCGATTAGATAACACTAATCGGTTCTTACCAGAATAGTGCTTAACGATACGAATAGGCCAAATCTCAAACTCTTGCGAGTTAGGGATTTGGCCTATTCGTATCGTTAAGCACTATAAAACCAACATCTTGCAGTTGATTTTGGGGGGCTAAACACGTACGGCACACCAAATGGCGAGAAAAACGGAAAATGGGGCGTTTGAAAACGCTCCCATGGACCACTCGCTCATGCCCAAAACATGAAAATCGAGATGTTCTGACGGCATGGGCGGATCATTTTCATGAAAATTAGCCCAACCTGACAAAATCGATCTTGGATTCTTGATCGGCACCTGATTCATTTTGGTTCCTGTTCTCGGCCCAGTCGTTCCAGGAGTAGATTCCAGAGTCGTATCCCATGAGCGCGAGGGCATACCAGACCGCTGCAGCTTCGGTGAGGTCGTCAGAGTATACCACAGTGTACACGCCTTCTTCCAACCTGCCAAATAGATCTGCAAGCTCGTCACCATCCTTGATCTCATCTCCGTCGAGAACTCTCAGGTAATCGAAGCTGATGGCACCTGGAATCCTGTTGCTCGCAAAGTCACCAAAGGCCCTCGCATCCACTACCTGAACTCCGCTCTCAGTTACCGCCTCATAATCTGCCAGTAAGCTTGATCTTGGATTGGGGGTGTAAACGGCAGCAGGTAGGGAATTGGAATTGATATCTACGGGCTTTCCCGCAGCGTTCCAATCTTCGATAGATGCATCAAGAACTTTGACATCCTCGTGGCCGAGGTAACGCATCGCCCAGAAGACGAAAGGCGCAACAGGCGCGTCACAGTCGGCGCAGTCTCCGTACAGGACCACAGAATCTTCTGGAGATATTCCGGCTTCGCCTAGAACCTGGCCCATCTCAGAGACTGGCTTCATAGGTCATCGGTTAAGGATTTTGAGCTACATAATCAATCAGTTATTCAC
>CAYWZG010000037.1:0-20799 GCA_964462795.1 uncultured Methanotrichaceae archaeon | reverse complement strand
TTTGAATGCATCAAATGGCATAAAAATATTCCGGTCAACTGCGTAAGTCCTAAAGAAGACAAACGAATCCTCAAAGATCCTGCTATTCAAGACGCCTTGATTAAGCTTAGAGACGAGGACCCGCTAGAATACGACCTTGTAACTTCTGGCTTGAAGGTTAAGATGGGGACCCTAAAGAAGGCCCTAGATCTACGAGAGAGGTCAAAACAGGCCGAAAAGAAGGCAGAGGCGGGCGATGGTCCAGACTGGCTGACATCTGATATCCTGGAAAAAGCAAAAGCCATAATGACCGATGGGGACCCGATCCAATACCTAACTTTTCAAGCTCAAAGAAACCATCTTGGGGATATCAACTATCAGAAGGTTCTGTTATTATCGGTGGCGGCCTCAAACTCACTGACAAGCCAGGGGATACACCCAGGCGGGACGGGTGAGAAGGGGTCAGGGAAGTCCGACGCCATGAAAGCAACCTTTCACCTATTCCCACCGGCGCCCTGGAAACAAAACGGCTCCCTGTCGAATCTGGCAGCCTTTTACATGGCCCTACCACCGGGAACTATCCTATTCTCAGATGATATCAACTGGGATCTTGTGGGGGCAGCTTACAAACAGTCAACTGGCAACTACCAGGACGGTTACACCCACAACACAATATCAGCCGACCGGAAACCCGTCTCCCTTAAGATCCCTCCCCGCATGACGTGGTGGCTTACCTCAGTCGAATCTACACACAAAGAACAGGAAAACGACCGGCAATATCAGATATCACCAAACCAGAGCGACCGCCACAAGAAAGATGTGGCCGACGAGATCGCAAAACGAAGGGCCCGAAAAGAACGACGCCTGGATATTGATGAGGGAATTCTTGTGGCACGGGCAATCATTCACTTGATCAAGTCACATGACCCGTTCTCCGTCCTTATGCCTCAAGCAGAAGAGGCAAAATGGGCGCTCTACAAGGACTTTAGGGGACAAGAGAGGTTTTGGGACGTGGTCGAGGCGTTCGCTATTCTAAGGTTCGTAAATCGAGATATCGACGAAGACGGCTGGCTGATCGCAACTGATGATGATATTCGGGATGCGATCGCCCTCTTCAAAGCTGACAAGGCTACACACGTTACGAAGCTGACGAAGGCAGAGACGACACTTTTAGGCGTGATGATGGAGGGCGGAACTTTCACACAAGCCCGATTAGCCCGCAAACTCGCCCTCTCCCAACAGCTCGTTTCTGAAAGGCTGAGGGCGATCATGGGCCGAACGAAGTATATCACAATGGAACTAGGCGCGCGTGGTGAGAAACTCTACGCTGGGAACGCGGCGGAAGAGATCGACCCTTCCCACTGGGATCAATTCAAATTGATCAAAATAGAAGGGTTCGAAAAACCCACAACAGACGAGCTTACAACCCACCTACAACCCACTTACAACCCACTTACAGGGGTTCCTACAACCCTCTATATCAATAACAGTAAACGTATTCCTATATCTCTACAAGTAAAAAAGAGAACGGAGAGCAAAGAAAAAAAACTGACTGGACAGCCTAAACTGAAAGAGGGAAAAAAAGATTCCCTCCCCGTTTCCCCTGTGGAGGTTGTAGAGAACCAGAACCAGCAACAGGCGAAGGTTGTAGAGGGCTGTAAGGATGGATGTAGGGGGGTTGTAGAGGGTTGTAAGGATCCAGAACCAGCAACGGGCGAAGGTTGTAACGAAGAAGAGGGGGGTTGTAAGGATGGATGTGTGGGGGCTGTAAGTGCCCGTAAGGATCCAGAACCAGCAACGGGCGAAGGTTGTAACGAAGAAGGGGAGGGTTGTGGGGACCTCGACACCCCGACAACCTCCAAGCGAGAGATGCCAACACCTGGCACCAACCTTGCTGAAGAGGCGAGGGCTTTTGTGGATGGCATCGAGGATCCTGGCCCGACAACATCCAAGCGAGAGATGCCAACACCAACACAGAAGAAGAGCCGACCGATCGGAGACTAAAAAGGACGGTGGACGTTTACCTACAAAAAATACAGTCCGTATTTACCTCCTAAAAAGGAACTCGGACCCGAGCCACAGACTGATTTTAGCGCGTTAAGCGCTAAACCGGTTTTCCTAAATATTTAAGACAAAACCAACCACAGGCCCCCCCTCCTTCTTTCTTTCTTTAATCAATTAGGAGAGGGGCCGTTGCATCTATTGAGTATGCCGCGTTATAGTGCATTTTAGCGCGCTATTTTAACCTAGTGTCGTGTCAACGCTTTAATGTCGTAAAGGCTATCTTCCTTTTCGCATGTCTTATGCCCCAAATTCATGAAAATGACGAGTGCATAATACGATATTTTACGCATGACACGACACTAGGCGAGGGGTGGGCCTGTGGAACGTTCCATTACAAAAAAGGACCTGAACAGAAGGCGGGGAGATCGGGCCGTCTGCTATTTTTATTCCCGATTTCGATTAATCTCTCAGAGGCGATCCTGGCGCGTTTCTTTTCCGGGTAGGTCCTAGAAGACCTATGGCTTTGTCTTAGGTAAGATGTCTTATGTAAGATGTCTTATGTAAGGAAAAGCCTATATACCATTCCTTACATAAGACATATCATGGACTCGGTCAAAGACCCCACGACGGGACGGCTATACAAACAAGAGATGAGCTTCTGTGGGAAAGAGCGCTGCAAGAAATGTGCGAGGGGAGAAGGCCACGGCCCCTATTGGTATGCCTATTGGTGGGAGGATGGAAAGACTCGGAAAAAGTACGTCGGCAAAAACCTTCCAGCCAGCCTTACACAAGACTTACATAAGACAGATCCCCTTACACAAGACAGTGAGAAGTCTTATGTAAGAACGGAAGAGGAGACCTTACATAAGACAACTAAGACACGAAAGAAGGCCTTACCTAAGACAGATGGGAGCGCCGTCGAGAAGGCGATTGAGGCGATAGGAGACTTCCACCACCAGGGGATCGAACCTACAGTCGCGCAAGTGGCCGAAGTTGTGGGGACAAAATCGAGACCCCTAGGGCGGTTGCTGAAGGCAGAGGGGATGGAGGCCGTAAACGTCCGGAGGGACGGGGTAAGGGCGCGCCGGTACACCTTCGAGCTGAAGGAGAAGATTGAGGGAACGCTTGAAGGCTAAATTTTTAGAGGACACCAAAAGACCTATACTTATAGGTGGCGAATCTACCTTCCCATAAAACAACCGTTGGGTGAGCTATTTATAGTAATAAACACACGACAAAGGTTTATGGCAGAGTCAAAAAAGGAAGATAAGACAGTTACTTCAGCAGGCGATTTGTTGGTACAACTATATAAATCCAACAAAGATAATGTTAAACTAGATATCGTAGATGATTTTTTCTCAAATATCGCCAATATACAAGTGAATAACGCGGACGTAACTATTGACTTTTTAGTACTTCCTGGTGTTAATACAAACGGTGCATTGTATGTCCGTGGAAAGCGAGTGCATATTCCTCACAGTACTGCTCAAAGACTTGCGCAGATATTAATCAATTCATTAGATGACGCATATAAAAATAATGAACTCGACGAATATATGCCAATGACATCTCGCAAGGATGAAGAATCCCATTGAAATCAATCGTGGTGTTGAGTTGATGGACGATGAAGCATTTGAACCTAAAGACGATAAGCTGAAGCAAAAAGCAGAATACATAACAAACAGTGCGGTTGGACAATCCAAATCTGAGCCGACTAACAGTATCCAACGTCTCGATAGACTTGTTACGTCCCCCGCCGAAAACACCTCTGCCGCTGATTTAAACAATATGGTGATAAATTCGAATTATTACAAAGATACGGTAAGAGAATCAAAAGAATGTCGGGACATGGAAAGAACTTTACAGGAAAAGATTAGACAATTGAGTGTATATAATGAAAAATTAAATGGTACTGTTCATCGATGCAAAGAGAAAATTAGCCAACTTACACGAATGACGGAAATTAAACACTATATACCGGTGATACCAATATCAATAGGAACTTCTATGGTGACTGGGCAACCCCCTGATTGTATTGAAACTATTATTCCACATATCGCTTGGGTCATTGTTGGGGGTTGTCTTATTCTAACCGCAGTGGTACTTTTTAATTCAGAACGCCAATCAATTAAAGACCTCATTTAAACTCCTCTTAGATTCTCCCTAAAGGTCTACGAAGAAATAACCTTCTCATATGAGTGGCGCGTAATCATTATGCTGAATCTGTTCCATGTCGTTTTCGTATAATGGCTGTACACGTATATGCGCAAGTTATTTCGCTACGGGCCCTTACCCGAAAAAAGATGATAAAACACAATCAAATAAAATTAGGTAATTTTTGACAGCATACACTTAAATTTGGCCACGTTGACATTTTTTTGTATATCAGCCAAAGTGTACCAAATTATATTCCTTTGTTTTTATTATAGTCACGGACACAACCGACGACGTGAAAACCACCATCTAGCGGAATCGATAGCAGGCGAGGCTGTGTGCCCTATCGGCCAACTCTCCGCGAAAACTCCTAGCACCACTTCCGTTTTTCGGATAAAACGGAAGTCGGGCAGTTATGGCCCAGTGGACCATAACCTCTTGGAAGGAAGGAGTTATCATATTCGTAAAAGGGACCTTTTCCGAAAAAGGGATCGTAGTGCGGTTACTGATAGCGTTTTTGTGTCTGAAGGTCGTGGCGAAAATGAACAATCTGTAGAAGTGTGGCTCGTGGCTATCGGTGTGTAAGGTTGCATGCTATCGATTACCGAAATGGGCGGTTTTCACCTCATTCAGCGAGACGGCGATAGTTGTTTTTGGCTGTTTTGATAAATCAATTTTCATCAGAATAACACTGCCTCATTTCTGGTAGAAGTCATAGAGGTAGGGTGGACTGGGTGCAATGGTTCAGTCCATTGTCCTCACTCCAACACCGACCCGAAGACGACCTCGATCTATCCAAAGGCCGACATCAACCTGAGTATAGTCATGAACGCTAAGTTTGACACTTATTCGATGCGCAAAGACTAGTACCTACCCAAGAACCCGCGGGCCTTGTAGCAGATGATGTCTTTGGGATGCACCATTAGGTATCAAGTCGAAGGTTCATGACTATAATTACCTCAAAACATCATATCTTTTCCATCATTTTCAAAGCATCCTCCAAAGGCAATGCCGGACATACATGAGGAGTCCCCAATTTTCTGAAGGGATAGGTTATCTTCATGATCGCTTCTTCGTTGGGAGCATCAAATATTGACACAGCCATATGCCTTCCAACCAATCGATACCTTCCTATCACCTTCACTTCTTTGGGATACTTAAATTCTCTCCAAAGTTTGTTGACTTCGTCAGTCTTCGCCGGTTCGAATTCAAACCACAATACAAATAGCATCTTTCAACTCCTCCCTTCATTTTTACTCGATAATAGTTAAGGATGTATTTAAGTTTATTGACATAGTTTGGCAGTTGAGCATGTGAAAGGCGCTGTAAGTCGCTAGAGAGCTTTTGGGGCGGGGGGGGTCGATCTCTTTCTTGACCTGCTCCCAATTGTCAATGGCAGTCTAAAACTGTCCAATTACGGCGGAATAAAATTGTCGGTTGTGGGTGTCGGTCATTGAAGAAAATCTGAAAAAACGAACACGGAAAGGCCATTTTTGTGATGTTGCCCATTCAGTCGCATGTTGATGATTTTCAATGATTCATGGACACGACCAAGACACACCGTGTAGCGAAATTGAAACCTTAACTCGGCCCGAGTTAGGGGTATGGCTAGTGCAGGTCACCTGCTATAAACAGAAACCCGCATCT
Organism: uncultured Methanotrichaceae archaeon; assembly: GCA_964462795.1. Lineage (GTDB taxonomy): Archaea > Halobacteriota > Methanosarcinia > Methanotrichales > Methanotrichaceae > CAYWZG01. Next base: position 15,015 of record CAYWZG010000037.1, on the reverse strand, counting down.
TGTGGTGGCTTCAGATTACCAAGCATTCCAACTTACCCTATTACGCATCACCCTAATGTGGGAGATGGCTGCTGACGAGATTAATACGCAATTATCGACAGCTGGCGCCTGTAACATCTACCAAATTGCCACGTTAATTCCCTAATTTCCGCCGAGTTAAGGTTGAAAAATCGACATACAGGGAACAAAAACGAACCGGTGGCTGGCCGGATCGATCGAGAGACGCCACGGGCGAAGGGAGCGATCAATCGGAGCCAAAAAAAGAGCCTGGTATTCACTCCGAAGAGAGCCCAGCGTTTTCAGAGGCCGAGATCATCAAGGCGCTGGAAGTAGCTGATTCACTACAAAAGGGACAAAAAAGTCTGCGTGTCGACTTCGGCAACGTCGAGGCGCTACTTGAAAGCCGCAACGGCGACACCGACCTCGAGGACGTAAAACGACTTTTGAATGCGTTGACTTCGGTGAGATGGAGGACCGACAAAGACGGTGTTCTGCATCCACCGGGCAAAGAGATCGACACCGGCCCTAATCTCAAATCGGCGGCCGAAAACGCAAGCCGTCACGACATGGGAATGTGTGGCGGGAAGCGGGGGCAATGACACCACAAGAACGAGACCTCAAGCTCCAACGCCTATTCACTTGGAGCGAGAACCCGGCCGAAGAGGCCGACACCTTGCGAGATGAGATCCTGAAACTTTCGGATACTGGCAAAAAATGCCGAATGTGACAAAGTGACAGAGGTGTCAACCGAAGTGACAACAGACACGCTCTATAACAACGGTCGTGGGGTGGCCGAATGAGCCGCCGCCGCCCTCCACTGCCTAACCCTGCTGGCCTTCGGTCCTATTTCGCAGACCGAGCAACCAAAAATCAAATTGCGTGCAGCCACCCCGCCCATTACAAGAGAGGGTCGCCTGTTTTCTTGGCGCGCTATTCTCTGCGTGAGCGTGTCTTCTGTGGTGGGAACCTATCCACAGGCAAGCACGTTGCACTGAGCGACCACCACTGCAGGGACCCCACAAGAGGGTCCGAGCGGCGGTGATCTGTCTTTCTGGGAACCCCGAAAACCACTTGCTACCCCAACGGTCGCGCCTTGGCGGGCCCTTCTTGAGCTCGCTTCGCTCGCAACAGGATAGGATGTGGGTGTGCGGAAATGGCGGCGCCGGTTGGGCTTTTCTGACATGAGCACGCGATTTTCAGCATCGGCCACGTCATATGTGCAAGGGTCACCGCTACACCTCGAGCGGTCGTGAAAATCGATATGGGGCGACGCTTTTCATGCATACATAAAATACACCAGCGCCGCACGTGAGCATGACGAATGTCCGAGAATAGTAATATTCTCGGACATTTTTTACAAACCCAAAAAATAATATAGATTGGCGCGATAAAGATAACCATGGCTGAGAAGCCGAAAGACGACCTTGAGTCTTACGAAGCAGCCGAAGAGCCCAGGATCTACAGCTCGGCCCGATCCGAGCTCAGCGCAGAGCTCAGGCCTGAACTTGGGCCGAAGGCCAAAAAGGGCCGGAAACTGCCAGCCATATTGACCCGAGAGGAATGCGAGGAGCTCATGGACGCTTACAAGACCGGGAAGAAGGCGGCGAGAAACAGGCTGATCGTTCGCCTGCTTTACGCCACATGAATGAGGATCGAGGAGCTTTCTAACCTCAGGTTCTGCGACGTCTTCTACGACAGCGGGACCATATTCATTCGCGAAGGGAAAGGTGGCAAGGATCGGTACGTCTGCGCCGATCCTGAGACTTTCGAGATGCTAAAAGCTTGGCAAGAGGTGGGCAACAAGTCGCCATACGATTCGGTTCCTGGCGTCAAGGTCAGGCAGATTCGGCGGATTGTGGAGAAGGCTGGCGATATGACCGGCGTTTCTCAGAAGTACGACGCGATGGGCAGGGTATTTTCGGCGCATTCTTTCAGGCACGCGTTTGCAACGCACCTTTACGAGAACGGGATGTCGGTGTTCGCGATAAAGAAGCTGCTGGGACACGAGTTTCTCTCGACGACGGAGATGTACATCAACTGCACAATCGAGCAGGCCCAAAAGGAGTATGAAAGGTCCAGCCCGCTAAGGCAGTGATTGGCCAATTGTTCGTCTCTTGCATTCATTCCCTTTGGAGCGGCCTCATGCGGATCCTGTCTCTCTCGACTACGGCGAAATGACCTTTCCAGTCAGATCGTGATCCTATCGCTTTTACGAGAACGTGAGCGATGTAAGCAGCTGAGGTCATCGGCACGCGAAACAGGATTATCCCACATGCTGCAGGCTGTTTCGATCTGAAGGCCAGTTCTCCAAAGTCCTTGTCGAAAGTGATGAGAACGCGGTCTTGTTCTTGGGCTAACGCCATGACTTCTACGTCGGTGCTGCCTGGTGCTTCGGCCCTTATCCAGAGGATATCGTGCCCATCTTTTCGAAGCGCGTTTATTGCGTCGAGAGGGATGTTCTCGTTTGCTAGCAGTCGCATCAGAGCCCTTCTTGGGAGATTTCGAGAGGATAGACCCTCTCTGCCCTGAGAAGATCGCTGGCATAGCTCAGGCAGGCTTGGATGTCTTCTTGGGTCAGGCCGGGGTAGTTTCGCAGGATCTCTGATTCAGACCAGCCCTGGGCCAAGAGATCTATGATGAACTCGACTGCCAAGCGTGTGCCTTTGATTATGGGTTTGCCTGCGAGAATTGCAGGATCTATGACTATACGGTCTCGCCAGCTCATGACCTTCGGTTATGGATTTGTCAGGTATTAGGTGTAACTGAGGTGGACACTAAAATTCCAGCCGTCTATCCTAAGCTGTGACCTCGATCTCGTCGGGGCAATTTGGCCGGAAGGCTGCCCGTGGTCGGTGGGTGATCTTCGTCGCGGCTCTCTCTTCTGCCCGTTTCCGGTTGCGTGCGTCAATTCTGGCTTTGCGGACTGCTAGCTCGTTCTCAGTCATCTTGTGGGGCTTTGAGGTGGCGGGTTTCTTCGGGAAGGCCTCCTCCTTTATGCGCGCCTCTACATGGGTAATATGCCTGCAGGATCGCCTGAATTTGTAGCCGGGACATGAGCAGCTCATGTCCTTCACGTTGACGAGATAGAAGCCAGCGTCGTCTCTACTCTTGTGGAAGGCCCCCACGCCTGGTAGGGTCTCGATAGTCTCCAGATCGGTCATATCCTTCCTCAGAAGGTAGGCCACTCCCTCGACCGCATGACATCCAGTGGCGCGTGTTTCGTCTTCGGGCGACAGGTTCGGGTTCTCGATAATTCCGGTTTGAGTTAGTGCTTGCATACTATACTATTAGTGTCTTCACCATATAAGGTTTGTGGCATAGGTTATATATAGAATTGTGCCATGTTGTTAACCATGGCAGAAGAGAAGAACGTACAACTATCTTGTTATGTAAAACCAGAAACCGCCACCGCTATTAAGCAATATGTAGTTGCTCAAAGTGGATCAATGCGCAGCCTCTCGCCATGGATCAGGGACGCCGTTCTTGTAAAGGCAAAGGCAGAAGGTATCGATATTTCAGCTGAAGAGGTTGAATAACCCATGTCTAAAAGAGATTTTGAGACCGACCCCCACATGCAAGCACTACCTAGATATTGGAGCCAGTCAAAGCTTTGTTTTGGAGTACCAAAGCATGATTGAAACTGCCCATTTTCCATATAAGAATGACGCCATACCGAGTGGCGAGATTGACCTTAGTAGTGTTGCCGAATACCTCCCACCTAAAGCACTGATTGCCCTTCAGAAGACCATAGACGGCACTATATCACCTCTTCTGGCTACGATCGCCACCCAAAACCAACGCATCAAAGCGTTGGAAGAGCAACAAAATCAAAACATCAAGAACATCGAAATCGCTTTCCGAGTCATCAACAAGACAAGGGAGAGAGTCGAAGTCCTCGAAGAGGCACCGGATAAAGTGGGCCCTGGCACCGAAGACCAACAAGAACAGATCGAGACCTACCTTAAGAAGAAGCCAGATCACAGGGCCACCTATGGAGAGCTGAGGGACCTCTTGGGCGTCACGAAGTCCAGGTTCAGTCAGATTATCCATGGTGCCAAATTTGCGATCCTTCAACATCGCCACGACAGAAGAAGAAGGTCGTTGAAACTGCCTGCGATTTTTTAGATGTGTAAAGGTTGCGACTAAACTAAATCGAATTTGGAGGTAGTATATAAGGATCGATCAAAGTTTGCAGTATGTGGTGTGTAATAGCAGTATAGTAATCGTAGATATAGATATATATAATAGTATAGTATATATAGTAGTTTTTCTTCTTATACCCGTCCCTTTTGAGTACAAAATGGTTTAGTTTAGCCGAAACCAAATTCTCGCTTCATCTATCCACAAAACTTGCGCCTGAACTAAAAGTTCTATGACACCTTGGACGTGTTTGTGGATAATGTCGTAGAACTATGGCGCAGCCTTGCGTTTTTTGCTTCCTTCCTTCAATGGGGCCACGACTTTTCAGCCATGGATAGAGCCACCATTTTTCGGCCTTTACTGCTATCGAAAAAATGGCGATTTGCGAGAGGTCCGTTAACTTCTTACCAACTTCCAGAATGTTGACACTGTTTTAGAGGCATTTTCGCTATGCAGAGGCTTTTCGAGCGGTCCCCGGGGTTTTGGACACCACCTCACCTCTCGCATGAGACGTTTTGCTTCTCTTATCCGTCCGACTGGATGAACGGCCCTGAAAAAACAGGGGGCTTGATATCCAGAGCTTGTGCTCTCTTAGTTATTGCTCAAGGTTTATATCAATTTGCTTCACTTCCGTTTTTTCCCAAAAACGGAAGTCGCGAGAGATGCAATAGACTTTGGCGACTTGTCTCTGCCTTTTTACTTTAAGCTTCGCAACAACGTAGCAACGCCCCGCTCTTCTCGACGTCAATCGCAAGAGCCGCGTGGTTGTCATTCTGTGGACAGCTCGCCATTCTCGATAGCGCCAGCGATCCATCGTTGCACGCTTCGTTTTGTTAACTCGATCGTTCCATGCACTATAAGAATATGTAGAATCGGGCGCGTACCATAGATATGCTAGGCAGAATCAATATTAATACCATGCCATCCCATATAATTAAGTCTTATAAAAAGTCGCCCGTTGCTGGTTATTGATCGGTGGGGGATATATATAGCAGTCTCGGACTTCCTAAAATTACCATCACAACTTCCATAACAGGATAGGGAGGTGAGGACAGTTATGTGACACTTTCCCAAAACACGCAAGAAATATCACAGAACTAAGCCGCCCCCGTGCGGTTTCGATCAAAATCCAAAAGAAAAGAAAAGAGATGGGCAACTACTCTTTCGCCCGTCCCCCGATCGCCTCGCGTGCCGCTTCTCGCACCTCTTCATCTGGGCCATATTCGGCGACCACGTCCAACGCCCCACAATCGTCCACATCTGGCATAGCTTGAAAAGCCCCGATCGCTGCCAGTCGAACGGCCTTGTCATCCGCATCCAGCGACCTGAACAGGTTCGCGTAGCCGTTTTTGTGTAAGACTTCCTCGAACGCTTCCGGGAACTGTATCTGCAAATCTAGGATCAACTCTTTTGCACATTCGCAATCGAACATTATCACGCACCTCTCATACATTTTGTTTTGGATAGTAGTGTCACCTAACATCGCACACACCCTCTCGCTTTGTGAAGGCATCTTCTCAGCCTCGAAAAAAGAGATCATGCCAGAGCCTCGTCCGGTGCGATCGGTCGGAAGGCTGCCCGTGGTCGGTGGGTCATCTTCGCTTCGGCTCTCTCTTCTGCCCGCTTACGGTTGCGTGCGTCAATCCTGGCTTTTCTGGCTGCCAGTTCGTCTCCAGTCATCATGCGAGGCGTTGAGGTGGCGAGCTGTTGCGGGAACGCCTCGTCTCTGGTCCTCGCCTCTACATGCGTGATATGCCTACAGGATCGCTTGAATCTGTAGCCGGGGCAGTTGCAGGACATGTCCTTCGCGTTGACGAGATAAAAGCCTGCGTTGTCTCTGGCTTTGTGGAAGGCACCCACACCCTCTAAGATCTCGATGATGGCACCCGGTGGTTAATCGAAAACTTCTCTACCTCCGCCATTGAAGCAAGCTCGCTGATGCGGGACTTGCCAGCCGAGGCACGAGACATATTAGCACTACTAAAGGAGGGCGAAGCAAAGATTAGGTTTGAGCACGAGGGACTTGATCCGATGCTCAAAACCTTAGACCAGGCTGTCAACCGTGCGGTCTTTGCAATTGTTTTAGCTTCTCTTGTTATAGGTTCTGCTCTTATTGTTCTCTCTGATGTTCCGCCCAGATGGCACGAAATATCGGTTATCGGCATCATCGGGTTTCTCGTAGCAGGGATGATAGGTTTTTGGTTGCTATTTTCCATTCTGCGGCATGAAAAGATGTGAAAGCGCCTCTTTTGACCGGCAATGAAGAGTGTGATTTCAATAGGCTCGTGCTGCCATTACCATCGGTGATCTAAAACATCAACCAGATCCTAGATCACTACCCATAATATCCAAACACTTCAATACAGAATATGCCGCTCTGCTGACCCCCGCACTTCTCTTTTCGGTATCAGTTCCAACGCAATACAAATTTTGTATTGGTGTTCTCACATTCCCAAAGCCAGAGTTAATGCCCCAAGATGCCTTTTCTGGGATTAACTCTTGATGATGTATCATATCTATATGTTTTTCTATGTGGGGGAATACATCAACTATTGCATCGAACGCTTTTTTCTTCGTTGTTGATGCATTATATTCACCGGGTAATATAAACACGAAACCGGCAAGATGCTTTCCTTTGGGTGCTAATGTATGATCGTAGTTTGAGGTTGGAACAACCCAGGCATATGGCTCTGAGTCAATCCACATCTCTGAACCATAGTTTTTAAAGATATTTTTTGTTAGACCAAGCCAGATCGTCAACGAATTAACTTTCTTAATTGCTACTAGATTTTTGGTATACTCCTCAGGTAAACCATCAATTAGATCTGGTAAGTCTGAAGCAAATCCTGAGTAGATCGCTGTACTGCAATCGTAACTGTTCTCTTTAGTAATCACCTTTTCAACTCTCTCATCGCATTGAATCTTTAGTACATCTTCATTCGTTCTAATTTCCACCTTGTTTTTAGGAAAAGATGCTAAAATTGAACTAACTATGGATTGAAGACCCCCTCTGGGATATCCTTGATCCGTGGCACCCTCTGTGATAAGTAGATCATATAATCTTCCAATATAGGGTATGGAATTTGGTTTGTGGCTTTTATTATCTATGAATCTCGATATGGGTGTGTTTTTCATAGAGGTGCCAACCATGAAGTAACAAAGCCACTCTAAAAACCTATTAGTTCTCGTTGATATATTTGTTGGGATAACTTCGTATAGGGGGACAGTTGATAAATCTCTACCTGCACTTGACATATATAATACATCAAATAATGATCTCATCAGCAGTAACCTATCGGTTATAGGGAGGAAATTGAATGTTAGCCAGGCGTTAATGTTCCATGGAAATTGTTTTATATCACTACCGATTCTCACATAATACTTTCCAAAAGGAACAAACTGAGGGATAACATCAAAGTATCTATTCATTAATTCTCTAAGAGGTCCGCTCTCCAGCCTTGTTATGGCGTGCGGCCCGGTATCTACACGATACCCATCGACTTCATAAGACCTACAAACACCGCCGATATAATTTTCTTTTTCCAGAACCAATACCTTTTTACCTTCTTTCGAAAGTGCCAGAGCAGACAATAAGCCGCTGATTCCAGCACCTATTACGACTGTATCATACCTTTCCATAATATTACCTGATATTAATATACATATTTACAAACCCCTTGGAATTACACCCTTTTTTCATTGTACTGTACCGTTCTCTTCCAATGAACGCCTGTCCGGCGGAAGCTGCCAGAAGGCCTCGGCAAAGTGTTGGAACATCGAGACTATGTTGATCCCTTCGGCACAGATCGCCGAGACCTTGCTGAGATCCGAACCGGAACAGACGATGATCTGGGAAGACAACCCGTCTGCGAGGAGGAGACCGCTCTGCGGTACCTTCCAGGGATAGAACCTGACCTCGGCGCCGGGTATCTCCTCGGCTATGAGACTTGTCTCGTCCTCGCTCGCACAGACTATCCTGACCTCAACTCCCCTTTCCAGCGCATCCTGGAGCGCGGGCTTGAGATCCCGATATGCTCTGTACCGATCTTCCAGCGCCTGGAGAACGGGGTATGCCACGATATAGATCTCCTCGCCGGCAGCGTTTATCAGCTCCAGGATCTTATCGTGAGTGTTCTTGGCCCCACGGCTCACCCATACAAACTCGTCGTCTTCCTCCTCCACGTCTTCTGCGCCGTAGAGTTCCTCCAGTGTGACGAAGGCCTCTCTCGATTCCAGGAGGAACGTGCCCAGGAGTTTATCCCGGGCATCCGAAGGCGATACCACCTTGTACCGCATGGGCTTAGAATGCTGAATCTCGACGATCCCTCTCTTCTCCAGCTTGGCAAGAGCGCCATACACGGCTGACCGGGGGATACCGGAGATGAGATGAATCTCCGAGGCTATGCCTGTCTTGATCTTGGCCAACGCGGTGTATACCCTTGCTTCGTACTCTGTGAGCCCGATATCCTGGAGCGCCTTGACTACGCCCTTTTCTACCATGATAATTCCTATTCATACCATAATACTTATATGTCTTTTCGTCGATACTAATTTGGTTGTTATGGCCCTAACTACAGTAGATAAGAAGGTTCCTTCATTATGTCCCATCTGCCACAAGGTCATAGAAGCGCACCTATTCGAGGAGGACGGCGCCGTAAAATTGGCGAAAGCTATTCTGTGGATTTTATCCTAATTCCGTCAACATATACACATGTTGATGAACTCATATCCAACGACGATGGCACTGCAACTGCAATGTTTACGAAATTTTCGGGAGGTTCGGGATTCTCGTTCTGCAGGATCAGGTTTAGCCGCTTGGATAGTGCCACCACCTCAGAATAGGCTTGATCGTAGTCCGCTTTCGCAACCCTCGCCCCATTCCATGCTTGGGGCTCTGGTTTCAGGGCGTCCTCGATGGCATCGTGTAAGCGTTGGTGTTGCCGATCGAGTTCGAGTAAGATCTGTTGGCCTCGGTTCAGAAGGTCGGAGATATCGGTCTCTTTTGGTGCGTCAGGGATTGACCACGGGCCGTCCTTTTTGAAGGTATGGATCATGTGGTGGTCTCATCTCGCCACTTCTCTTAGGTTCGCTCGTCTAGGATCGATCGCCTTGTGTGGTGGATACCAAAAAATGAGACCGATAGTTGTGGTTTGCTTATTCCATCCACACCTTAAAAGATGTGATCTGACAACTTCGGCACCAACGTTGAATCGATCTGCCAGCTTCAGAACGCCGCCACGGTTGCCGATCGAAATCTTGCAGGTTGCCTGGGGGGGTCGTTCCCGGGCACGAAGGTACTCGACGAGGACGCGTTTTCTCACTCTGCCACCTTCGTCGTGGGTGTTGCCTTTCCTTTAGCAATCAGAATATCGCACTGAGTCACTGGGGCTGAGACAAGATCGCCTTTGGCATATAGTCCGCATTTTTGCCCATCAGTCCCAACGAAAGCCGGGACGTCGTCCACAATCAAGATAAGCCCAAGATCTAGCTTGGTCTTCGCCGTCGTGGGAGTTGGTCGTTCGATCTTTCCAGTTTTTGGAAGGTCGTTAAGCACCGTTAAGCAGCCGTTAAGCATTTCGCAAGTTTGCACGCTATCGGATTTAGCACGTTTAGCAGATTTAGCCAAATCTTGAGATAAACTGCTTAACGACTCGTCTTTAGGAAGTTCCTTTTTAGAAGATTCGTTTAGTGTATTGTTAAGCCCTATCTGCTTAACGCTATCTATACTATTACTACTGTTATTGTTTTCCCGTTTAGCATCCTTGCTTAATGAGTGCTTAACGGTGCTTAACGTGCTTAATGTATCACGGAGTCTTACGACTGCATCAAACCCTCCTAATGGATTCCAGCCGTCAAGCCTGTAGACAGTCCGCTTAGTTGTTCGATCGCCAACCCGGTCAGATACGTCGATGATATCGAACCCGGGCAACTTCCCGATGAGTCCAGTTTTACCACGTTCCCCTCTGGCGATCTGCGAAACTCGGGCTTTTGACAACTTCATCAGCTTACCGATCTCGCTAGGCTCAAGCCCAGCATCACACTCAGTCAAGATTTGGCACATTTCCCGCTCTCTCGCGGTGAATCTGCCTATCAGCTCTTCTGCATCGTTATCACAAAATAGCGCCTTTGCGTCATGGAAATCCTCTTCTGACGCGAGATAATAGCCGTCCTCATCTTTGGCTCGTTGCATGAATCGAAGAGCAGTTAACCCTACCAAAACATCCATAAAAATTGAAGGGTCTCTACGATTTCGATGATCGAGCCACTCAATCCGATCCCAAAACGGGACCCGAACTTTGATCTCGCCCTCATCACGAAGAAGTCCGAACATCATGCGGCAAACCTGGACCTGTTCATCTTCGACAAATTCTGCTAGGCCAGCGCCATATGTAGAAATAGTCAGGTCGTTGACCCGCTTGGTCATGGCATCCGATTCATCGGTGTTTAGCGGAAGTTGTCGATTAAGGACTTGAATGTCTTGTGATGCGTCCACTGAAGTGATGGCCCAAACGATCTCCGACCCGATTTCAAGAGTCAAGGCCTCTTGTCTTTTCACAGTTCGATGTTGATATCTCGTGTGAAAATTTGATGACATTTGCTTGATTATCGTATCCAAATCTTCGTTTGATCTGTAATCATCCAAAAAAACGAATAGTTTTTCGCCCAATTTGTGATAAGCTAGCGCCTTCGGTGTCAATCCACCAGCTATATACGATCCTTTCGGAAGGTGCCAAACAAATGTATCGACTGTTTGCGACTTTCCCGTCCCGGACTCACCGTTCAGCTTGAGATGTAATCCTCTTGAAGATGGCACGAACTGAACCGCAACACAACAAGCAAGCTTTTTGAGCGCGTTATCTGCGCCCAAGACGAATCTCTTGCAGCTATCCACGAAATAGCCGACATGATCGCCCATTGCCATGATCTCGATCGCTTTCGCCTCGATCTCATCGTGTTTTTCGCTTCCACCGTGGTGATAAGGGCAGGATTTGTCGCAGAAGCCTGCCAGTGCATCGCAGCCTTGGCAGGCTACGCACATGACTGCCTCATCTGGCCACCCGTCGCAGCCGTCTACAATCTCTTTTATTTCATCGAAAGATGGGGCCGCATTGAATTCTGGCCATAACTCATGGGCTGATGCGGTGCATACCGCTTTTGGCTCAATATCTGGGAACAATCTAGGCACATCTTCGCCACATCTTCGTTGAAATTCGGCATGAATCGCTTTCGGTAAATCGCTTCTTGGGATCAAGCCAGGAGATGAAGATAGCCAGTAATTCGCGATGCACTGAACAAATCCGCCCATCACGCCACCCCTCAAATAAAAAAGATGAAATTAAAGTCAATACTAAAGGCTAAGCCACGTTTTGTATTTTCAATCATGCTCTCCCTCGCGAATAGTCCCTCGCATGGTTGTTTTCGAGGGGAGGGCGACGCGAGGGATGTCGCCCGTTCGGGGATCAGCCTATTCTCAGAATGATCTTTTTTCGTCGCTTGATAATAAATATCCGTCGGTGAGGTGGTGGTCGCTCAGTGCAACGTGCTTGCCTGTGGATAGGTTCTTGCCACAGGAGATGTGTTCCACGCAGAGAATAGCGCACCAAGGAAAACAGGTGAGCCTCTTCTGTAATGGGCGGGATATCCGTATTCACAGACCTTCCACCTCGAATCCTGCCTTCTCATACGACTTCTTGCGGTGCGATATGTCGGCCCTGAGATATACTGATGTTGTGGCCAGATTGGTGTGGCCGAGCTGGTCCTGTATATCGTTCAATGGCACGCCTGCATCCAGAGCCGCCACGGCGTGACTGTGCCTCAGGGTATGCGGCGAAACGACGTTCAGAGCCCGCCCGTTCTTGTCGTGAGCGTAAACTCGCTGTATTCCTGCCTCCTCGGTGGCCTTGTTCACTATCTGGCGAACCCTGCGCGCGGTTATGTGCGAGCCCGGCTTCTAGCCTGGAAATAGCCAGACCGTGCCCTCGGGAAGGTTCGCGATCCATTCGCGAAGTTGAGGAACGATCTCGGCCGGAATCACCACGGATCTGTACTGGCTGGTCTTCGTCCGGTAGGCCTGGAGGTAGATCACGGCTTCGGCGAGGTCCACGTCTTCCACCCTGGTGATCACAAGCTCGCCGACGCGGCAGCCGGTTCCGTACAGGAGCGAGAGGATGGGGTGGTCTCTGTCTGGTGAAACCGCGTTGTACAGTCTCGACCAGGCTTCAGGCGAGATCTGTTTCGGGATCTGGGCGGGCATGGTTGCAAAAAAGAGTTAGGCGTGGGTCTCTTTGCCGTGCCTCTTGGCGGCGTTGAGGAAGGTCATTCCAACAACCTGGCCTTTTTCATACCGGATTATGACGTCGTCATCGGTGAGTTCGGAGTTGTCGGCATGGCTTGGCTTCTTGAAGTTCACGTACAGAACGTTTGCTTCCTCGTCGTAATCAACCCAGACTTTTTTGTGGGGGATGCCCAGCAGATGGGGCACCAGTGCCGAGATCTTCTCTATTTCTGCTATGGCCATATCTTCGACCTCCTTTCAAGCTGCTTTTCCTTTCGCGTGAGAAATGCTGTGATCACAAAGCCGTCGTCTCTGTTCACTTCTTTGTAGATCACGACGAGATGTTTGCCGGGTTGTGTTTCCTTCACTGCCAGAAGTTCGCCGGATTCGCCTTCGTAGACCGCGTCAGGGTCTTCGATGGTCTCCAGGACGTCGGAGTAGAAACCTGCCAGCTCGGTGTGTGACTCTGTGATGTGAAGCCACCTTTTCGTCTGGTAGTCTGATGGGAACGTCGTTCTTCGATCTGGCAATCTCCAACGAAAAACGCCTCCAATCTTTATAGATACTCAGATGTTTTGTTCCTACCTAAAGTTTCCTTTTTCAGCCAAAAACGGAAATTTCAGAGCATCGGCGAAGACCTTGGGGAAAAGAGGAGCTTGCACGCACCCAATGGGGCGCCTGATATTTTTATTCGTGACCTTTGTAAATACACACCAGAAGCCACGAGAGCCCGAATAAGGCGGGCCGGATCGGGGTCGACCGATAAGACCTGGAGCCCCACGAAAACGCAACCTTGCGGGGCTGGTGGCCTCGTTTTTGCTTGAGATACCAAAACCTTTTTGCAGAGTAGTACGTAAACGTCTAGGAGGAGGGATACTCGACGAGATCGAAGCTGTTCGCGTTCCTGGCGCTGCTGGTTCTATCGCTATCTGCAACGGTGCTGGCTGAAACTCCGGGCAATGAGAATGGCATAGATCAGGTGAAGTCCACCGACTCGTCCGGCCCCGTAGGAGCTGAACACTCCAGCCCAAGTCTGCCAGAAAAAACATTGGTGGATAAAATAAGCGGCTCTCCTGTTTTTATTCTGTTATCAATGCTTGCGATTTTAATTACAATCATCGGACGCGGAACTTTATATGACATCTACAAATCCTATAAAAATGACAGGGTCAAAACCACACCTGTACCACAACGTCAAGGAAACTGTCTCGATCCTGTTGAGATCGATCCCCATTTCGCCGGAAATATCATTAATATCCCCTTTACCCACAACCCCAACTTCACCGGCCGAGTTGACCTGCTCGACCGCCTCCATGAAGCCCTCACCTCAGGCAAATACGTAGCTCTCACGGCCATAACCGGCCTTGGCAAGACCCAGCTTGCTTTGGAGTACGCCTACCGCCACAAGGCCGACTACAAGATCATCTGGTGGGTAAAATCCGAAGAGCCCGCCACGCTGGCCGCAGACTACGCTGACTTGGCCACGAAGCTTGGTCTTCCCCCAATAGAAAACCTGCCCGACGCCGTCGATACCGTGCGATCTTGGCTAGAGAAAAACGATGGTTGGCTACTGGTCTTCGATAACGCCCAGAACTTCGACGCCCTCGCAGATTACCTGCCCCGGACCGGCACAGGTGACGTGATCATCACCTCACGGGACCCGAACTGGGGCGGTACCGCCCAAAAGCTACCTGTCGACGTTTTCAGCCGAGACGAGTCGATCGAATTTCTCCGCAGCCGAACTGGTAAGGAAGACGGGGCCGGAGCCCTCGCAGATGCACTCGGCAACCTCCCCCTGGCGCTGGAACAAGCTGGCGCTTACATCGAAAAGACTGAAATCACGTTGGCAGACTATCTGAAAAGGTTCCAGGAACATCAAAAGGAGGTCCTGAAACGCGGCAAACCTTCCTCTTTCCCCGATACTGTGGCCACCACCTGGAATATGTCGTTTGAGCGGGTCGAGAAAGAGTCCAGTGCGAGTGCCGATCTGCTTAACCTATGCGCGTTCTTGGCTCCTGACAACATACCCAAATCGCTTCTGACTGGGGGTGCGCAGCACTTACCCGAGCCTTTGGCTACAGTCGTGGCAGACGAGCTGAAGTTCGACGACGTCATCGCAGCTCTGAAACGGTACTCGCTGGTGACCGTTGCAGACGACTCAGTCTCGGTACACAGGTTAGTCCAGGCTGTAACGCGGGATCGACTGGACGAGGACGACCAGAAGAGGTGGGCCAAGACTGCAGTCCAGCTGGTGGACGGCGCCTTCCCATTCGGTAGCTATGATGTCCGGAACTGGCCCGAGTGCTCGCTCTTGTTGTTGCATGCACTGGCTGCGGCAGAACATGCAGAACGGCTTGGAGTGGCACCTGAATCGACCGGCCGCCTTCTAAACCAGGTCGGCATTTACCTGCTAGGACGTGCCGAGTTCGGCCGTGCCAAGTCAGTCTTGGAGCGTGCGCTAAAGATCTTTGAGGCTGCGTGCGGACCCGACCATCCCGAAGTGGCCCGACCCGTCATGAACCTCGGCACCGTCCTGCAATACTTGGGCGATTTCGAGGGCGCCAAGAAATGCCACGCGCGTGCGCTAAAGATCTTTGAGG
>CAYWZG010000036.1:18211-20894 GCA_964462795.1 uncultured Methanotrichaceae archaeon | reverse complement strand
CAGAGGTCGCGGACCTTGACGCCACACCGGAGAAATCTCCGGAAGAGATGGAAGCGGCGGAGAAGCTGCTGAAGGCGGTGGCAGCGGAGCCGGGGTTCGAGCTGTGAGACGATGGTTTTGGGAGAGGAAACAAATATGCTACTTCACCTCTACTAAAAAAGGTTGAGAGACTGGATAACATGAAAATACCTGTATTCGTATCATGCCCGACTGAACTCAACCTGGACCAGGAGGCTTCACGCCGAATCATTCTTGAGGATCTCGAATTCCTCAGGCTTGAACCGCGTGCTCTTGGCAGATCAGACTATCCCACCGACTCGCCAATGCGCGAAATCTACGTGCTCGCAACACACTGTTCTGGGGGGGTGATTCTAGGATTTGAGCAGTTCTTCGCCAAGGAAGGAGTTTACAAAAGAGGTACCACTGAAGCGAAGACTGTCGCAGATGGTGTCATTTATCCGACGCCTTGGAATCAACTCGAAGCAGGTATTCTCTTCGGACTCGGCCTTCCACTCTTGGTCTTTCGAGAATCGGGAATTAAAGGTGGCATCTTCGATCCAGGTGTGACCGACGTGTTCCTCAAATGGCAATCCAGAGTCCGTGAGCATTACTATAGAGACAACCGGCCAACAACAGGCCCAGGCATGCGGTGATTCTGCTACTCAGTTTTACCGTTCCTTAGTCATGAAGTT
Source organism: uncultured Methanotrichaceae archaeon (assembly GCA_964462795.1). Taxonomy (GTDB): domain Archaea; phylum Halobacteriota; class Methanosarcinia; order Methanotrichales; family Methanotrichaceae; genus CAYWZG01. The sequence goes on along the minus strand of CAYWZG010000036.1, from coordinate 20,202 downwards.
CAGCAGGTGAATAGATGATCCTTATTCGAGAAGAAATACCCGAAGACATCGAGGCGATCAGAAAGATCAACGAAGAGGCCTTCGGCCAGCCCGCCGAAGCCAACATAGTCGATCGGCTCCGTGAAACTTGCGAGGACCTTCTCTCTCTCGTCGCAGTTGAGGGTGAAGAGGTCGTGGGCCACATCCTCTTCAGCCCGGCATTGATCGAAGGAGAGGGAGCGGCCTTTGAGGTTGCTGGCATGGGCTTAGCGCCGATGGCGGTGCTTCCGGAACGCCAGGGCCAGGGGATCGGATCCCTTCTGATCCACACAGGGATCGAGATGTTGAAGGATAGGGGCTGCCCCGTTATCATCGTCCTCGGCTACCCCGAATACTACCCGCGCTTTGGCTTTGAGAGGGCGTCTCGCTACGACATCCACAGCCAATGGTCAGAGATCCCCGACGGGGCCTTCATGATCCTGATCCTGAACAAGTCGGCGATGGTCGGTGCCTCGGGCGTTGCAAGATATAGAAACGAATTTGACGAAGCGATGTGAAAATGCAAAAGTATGAAGTGGGCGCTGAAGCGCACGGGGCTGTCTCCCGCTAGCTTAGCGCCGGAATTTAGGTAGAGGATGATAAGGATCAAATGAATAAAAATAATTTTATATCACTTCATGTTATTCTTTCTGAGATACAATGCACTCCATATCAGGCCTATAACGACCGTAGCGGTGAAAGCCAGAGCGCTTAATAATATGCGATCTTGCACATATAAAATGAAGCTTATTATTAAGCCAGCTATGCCAAACAAAATCATATTTTCGTCACGATTCATTTATATCCGACCTTACAAGTCTCAATCCCTTTTTGCTATCGAGAGTCTCAAATCACCGCTTCTGGACATCCTCTTTTGTCTTTCGCCGAGACTTGAGGGATAAATCTCGTCCTGATGCCGTTGAGATCCGTCGCCATTCCGTCAGGTGATGAACTCGTTCGATGATCTTGTTCAGGTCTCGTGCTTCTATCTCAGGCGTCAGCTTGCCAGAATCGAGCTCTTCCAGTAACTCGACGAGCTTGTTTTTGATGAGAGATGCCTCTGCATCATCCTTGTATCTTGAACAGATCCTATCGAGCCCTTCCAGGGAGCTGGTCAGAGACCCTCTGTATCTGTCGTGCGCCTCAGGCGCTCCGGTCTTGGCTTCCTCCAACGACTCTTTTGCCTTTCTCAAAAACTCGTCAACATCTTGAAAGAGATACCCGCTCGCCTCGACCATTATATCACCTTCTCTAAACATACCCAAGATAACGTATCGCAAGGTAGACCATGAAGATCCCCCCGATGAAGAGCGAGATCGTAGCGCAGATGGACGAAATCCACACGATAAAGTAGATCTTGACGCGAACGTCCTTCTTGTCCAACATCCGCTCTAGATAATAATCGTCATGCAAAGATCATACCTCCTTTATCCTTCAGGACGTGGAAATCAGGAATGCGTACTGAGTAGCAGAGGGAAGCTCCCTCCTTATCCTGCGTACATCAGGCCTGAATATCACCATCTTGTCAGTGGTCTTTCGCTCTTCCCCGAGGATCGCCTGTACGATATCGCAGTATACCCGGCCCCGTATCCTGGCGGCAGAACGGCCGTAATCAGGAGCCATTTCGATCAAAAGGGGGAGCCTGAGCCTTTTGGCCTCCTCGCCCCACCTCGATCTGATGATGCTCTCAATCGCCACGAGTTCCTCCTTCTTGATCCTGTAGGAGGATCCATCTCGACAAAATACTCTTGGCTTCTCCTCACTCAGCAGCTCTTCGAGGGTCTTTCGCTCCACTGGAAGGTGATCGTTGAGCGATCTCATCAGCTTTGCAAAAACCCTCGTCTCCGAGTCCATCTCACCGCCCCATATCACGTCCTTTTATGTGGGATTATGGGGATGAGCATCATAACGCCTATGAGCTCATCTTTCTTGAGGGGTCCGTCAAGAAAGATGAGCTCATAGGCGTTATGATG
>CAYWZG010000036.1:0-18201 GCA_964462795.1 uncultured Methanotrichaceae archaeon | reverse complement strand
CCTTTTATGTGGAGTAATGGGGATGAACATCATAACGCCTATGAGCACTTCTTTCTTGACAGACCCCTCAATTCCTGCCACAAATAACGCATGATCTGCCGACCGATCGTGTTCGACCGGCATCGCTATCTCCTCGCCGATACTTACCACCTGACCGATCCCGTGTCGGCCATAAGGGCTTATCAAGAGGATGGTGTTTCGGGAAATCTTCACCTTTTTTATCTTCACCGGCTTTGCATCGCCCGATCTGAAGTCTTTATCCTCCTCGGCGATCAGATAGTCAACTCGGCAAGTCTTTCCGAGGGCGAAGTCGAAAGGCGCCCTCTTCTGCTCGACAATCTCCTCGATTATTTTCTTTACCCTGTGAGTAATGACAGGCATATCTTCACCTCAGGCCGCCTCTGCCCCTTCTTCACCAGCTTCGATCGCAGCTTTGATTTTCTTGAGCCGGGTGAAGTTCTCCCTCTCCATCTCAGCAAGCCGCATCCTGATGTGAATCGCAGTCGCTTTCAGGCGAGGTATAACGATGTACTCGAGGGCGTTCACCCTCCTTTTCGTCTTGATCACCTCGCTTGCCAGGCTCTCCACACTCTGCTGCACCTCAGCGAGCTTGATCACCTCTTGGATAGCCTCCTCGAAGTTCCTCGCGGCGTCGTCCACCTTGGAAGAGGTATCTGCAAAGCCGTACCCACGATCGATCATGCTCCTCTTGACATCTTCAGTGACGATCATTGGAACTTTTACACCCATGATATTCATCGCATCCACGTCGATCTTGATGTCTTGACCTGTGACCTGAGAGATTTGCCAGACGGCGTCTGAGCCCATCACCGCCTGAGCCACGAGCAGATCCTTGAAAGCCTCCGCAAGTTTCTCATTTGTGCTGTCCTGCGAGTCGTGTACCCTATGAACCACATCCAGAAACTCGGAGACCAGTGCATCACGCTTCTCTTTCAGGAGTTTATGTCCCTTCTCGGCGAGGACTATTCTTCGCCCCAGTTTCAAAAGCTCCATTCTGGTGGGACTTATCCCCTCGATGATCTCTGCCATCTGCTTGGCACCTCCTCATGAGAAGCTAGGCGGCTCGGTACTTCAGGTGATACTTTTTGATGTATTTCTCATCGATCCTCTTGAGCTCACCCTCAGGCAGATCCGCTAATAGCTCCCACCCAAGGTCGAGGGTCTGCTCGATGGTCCGGTCCTCGTCACTCCCTTGAGTCACGTACTCCTTCTCGAAACGATCTGCAAACTTGAGGTACAGCTGGTCTCGCGTTGAGAGCGCTTCTTCACCAACGACCGCCACGAGATCTCGCATATCACGACCCTCTGCATACCCTGCATAGAGCTGGTTTGATACGCCAGAGTGATCCTCCCGCGTTTTCCCTGGGCCGATCCCCTCGTTCATCAGCCTTGAGAGACTCGGCAGAATGTCCACCGGAGGATAGATCCCTCTCCTGTGCATCTCTCGGCTCAACACGAACTGGCCTTCTGTGATGTAGCCGGTCAGATCAGGTATCGGATGAGTGATGTCGTCATCCGGCATGCTCAGTATCGGAACCTGCGTGATCGAACCTTTGGAACCTCGAACTCTCCCGGCACGCTCGTAGTGGGTCGCAAGATCAGTATACATGTAGCCAGGATAACCTCTCCTCCCAGGAACCTCTTCTCTTGCGGCCGATATCTCTCGCAGCGCCTCACAGTAATTCGTCATATCTGTCAGCACCACCAGAATATGCATATCGCAGGTATAGGCGAGGTACTCGGCCGCGGTGAGCGCCATCCTCGGAGTGATGATCCTCTCGATGGCAGGGTCGTCTGCGAGGTTGATGAAGGCGACAATCCTCTCAAGCGCGCCAGTCCTCTCGAAATCTCTCATGAAGAAGCTCGCTTCTTCGTGGGTGATCCCCATGGCGGCGAAGACCACTGAGAATGGCTCTTCTGTGCCACGAACCTTTGCCTGTCGCGCGATCTGTGCCGCAAGATCGTTATGCGGCAATCCCGCGCCAGACATGATGGGAAGCTTCTGGCCACGTACCAGGGTGTTATTCCCATCGATCGTTGAGACTCCTGTCTGGATGAACTCGTTGGGAAATGCCCTTGCCGTGGGGTTAATCGAAGCACCTGCGATGTCGAGATATTCCTCGGCGATGATCTCAGGACCTCCATCCATAGGTCTTCCGAGCCCATCGAAGATCCGGCCCATCATGTCCATCGACACCGGCATCCTCATGATGTCGCCTGTGAACCGGACCTTCGTCGAGAGCGTATCAATCCCGCTGGTTCCCTCGAAAACCTGAACCACTGCAACGCCCTTTCGAGATTCCAGCACCTGACCTCGCTTGGTGCTACCATCTGGTAACACCACGTCCACTATCTCACCATAGGCCACGCCCTCAACACCTTCGACCACCATAAGAGGGCCTGCCACCTTGGTGACAGTCGTATATTCACGAGTTGTGGTTTTTGCCATCTGATCTACCCCTCCAGTGCAGAGAACTGGTTCTCGATCGCCTTGAGCATCCCATCGTACCGATCTGGAAACTCCGCATTGGGCACATACTTCATCCTGGAGATCTCATCTTTCACAGGGACCACCTCGACCTTCGCAATAGACGCTCCAGCATCCATCGCTTTTAACGCCCTGTCATAGAAGGCGAGGATCGTCCTTGCCATCATCAACTGCTTTTCCTTGGAGCAGTAGGAGTCTATCTCGTGGTAGGCGTTCTGCTGGAGGTAATCCTCCCTCACCATCCTCGATACCTCGAGCACCAGCCGCTCCCTTTCCGGCAACGCGTCTGCACCCACAAGCTGCACGATCTCCTGGAGCTCGGCCTCTTTTTGGAGCAGCACCATCATCGCAGTTCGAATTTCATGGAAGTCCTCTGCAACGTTCTCTTTGTACCAATCTCCGAGCACGTCGAGGTAGAGAGAATAGCTTCGAAGCCAGTTGATAGCTGGGAAGTGTCGCCGGTCTGCGAGCGTCGAGTCCAATGCCCAAAAGACGCTGACCACACGGAGCGTGTTTTGCGAGACTGGCTCAGAAAGATCGCCACCAGGTGGCGAGACCGCTCCCACAAGGGAGACCGAACCTTTCCGCTCCTCACCGGATCCAAGAGTGATCACTCGGCCGCCTCTCTCGTAGTAATCAGCCACGCGGGACGCGAGGTATGCTGGGTATCCCTCTTCACCGGGCATCTCTTCAAGCCTTCCTGAAACCTCCCTCATCGCCTCTGCCCAGCGTGACGTCGAGTCAGCCATCACAGCCACGTCGTAACCCATATCTCGATAGAACTCGGCAAGCGTGACCCCTGTGTAGACCGACGCTTCTCTGGCGGCTACCGGCATGTTGGAAGTGTTGGCAATGAGCGTCGATCGCTCCATCAACTTCTCACCGGTGGTGGGATCGTCCAGAAGCGGGAATGTGTCCAGCACTTCTGTCATTTCGTTCCCACGCTCGCCGCATCCGACGTAAACGACTACTTGAGAATCGGCCCACTTGGCAAGCTGATGTTGAGAAACGGTCTTGCCAGTGCCAAACCCGCCCGGAATGGCTGCAGACCCGCCTTTTGCCAGCGGGAAGAATGTGTCGTAAATCCGCTGACCTGTAAGCAGAGGCACGAACGGATCGAGCTTTTCTTTGTAGGGTCTTGGCACCCTGACCGGCCATCGATGCGACATTGTGAGGTCGACGTCCGTCCCGTCCTCCTTGGTCAGAGTTGCGACGGCATCGGTTACGTGGAGCGGTCCCTCCCGCACCTTCGTCAACTTCCCGCTGATCCCGGGCGGAACGAGAACTCTGTGGGTGATGACCTTCGTCTCAGGCGTCGTGCCCAGAATGTCTCCTGCCTCAACAGAAGCACCTTCACTTGCAACAGCGGTGTAATCCCAGGTAGTTTCGGGATTGAGAGGCGGTACGGTCAGCCCACGGGTGATGTAATCTCCTGCCGCTTCTCTCAAGCCCACAAGAGGCCTTTGAATCCCATCGTAGAAATTTCTCAGGATTCCTGGGCCAAGGTCTGCCGTGAGTGGTGATCCCGTCGTCTCCACCGGTTCGCCCGGTTTCAACCCCTCAGTCGCCTCGTAGACCTGGATATAGGCACGATCGCCGTCCAGTCGGATGGTCTCGCCCATCAAGCCGATATCTCCAACCTTGACCACTTCGTACATGACGCAGCCTTTCACGTCTTCGGCAACTACGAGAGGTCCAGAAATTTTATAAATGCGTCCTGTAATGCTCAAACGATTATCCCCCCTTTAAATCTCAACTCCTATGGCACTCTTGATAAGCGCCTTCAACGGATCGACCTCACGTACGATAGGCCCATTTTTGTCCGGAATTTCTACCATAATCGGAGTAATAGTCTTCTTGCCTTTGTTCGCCTCATCTATGGCCAAGCGGTTTGCTTCTGCCACCCGCTCGGTTATTGCGATCACACCAATCTCTTCATCGGCGATTAGCTTCGTGAGGATGGCGTCGATCGGCTCTTCAACTCTGACCACATGCGAACTGGTCACCCCACCAAGTCTGAAGCCGCTCACCGTATCTGAGTCGCCAATTACGACTAATTTCATCTGGCTCAAGTCCCCACCCTCATGATGAGATTGCGTATTTCGTCTGGAGAAAGACCTGCCTCTATGCCCCTCGCAAGAGTTCTGACGTTCCGGATTTCCATCTCTTTCATGGAAAGATAGCCGATCGCAGGTCCGATTCCAAAGGGTTGCGTGATCGAGATGTCTTTGCCAACCTTGACCAGGTAACCATCCAGAGCAAGCTCGATTGGCAGGATCGATCCTGTCGATTCGTATTCTGGGACTGCATTGAGCACTGGCTGGTAGTATTTGGTCCCCTCAAGTGCTGCTACAACGTTGTCAACGCTATCCACTTCGAGAAGTGCTTTGAACAAGCTCTCCTGGAGCCCACCTCCTTTCACCAGGTAGCCTTCGATGCTTCCTGCTGCCAGTCTGTCCTTCTTCGCTCTGAACACGAACTTCAGGTTTACCACATCTATATTAGTGGCCATATAATTCTTCAGAGCAAGAAGGTTCTCGTCGAGCGGTTGGCTCGTCACATCCGCCCACGCATCCTCATAAAGAAGATTGTCAAGTCTTGCTTCGAGAACCGTGAGATTCTTGGTCTGATCAAAGAGCTGGAGAGACTCGATAAGGTGAGAGTAAGGGGTGCCATCGAGATTGGATACCACCTCTTCCAAGCTTCTGGCCTCGGCCAACTCATTGACCTTCGATGGATCTAACTCGCCCACCGATACCAGATCTGCCCGAATGTCATCGGGAGATCTCTGGGCATAGACACCTCGCAAGATCAGCTTGATATTGTAAACATCCCACTTCCTGAGAAGTACGACCAATATCTTCTTCAAGTTCAGTGGCACCATCATGGCAACTTCTCTGTAAGCATCTGCGGTGTGTCTATTCAGCGCCTTTTCGATGGCTTCTGATCTTTCCTCCATCATCTCACGCAAGTAAGGAGAGTACTCCGTCGTCTCCAACGCTGCCACGACCTCTGCCAGAGAAGATGCCTCGATCATCTCTTTGAGCTTCTCTTCTGGGATGATCCTGCTCGTCATTACCTGGATCCGAGCGTTTGAATAGGCGTAGTTTGCAATCTCGATCACCCGAAGGAGGATCGGCACGAGTATGATGAGCCCGGCAACGAGCGCCACCGTCAACGCTACGGCAAATAGGGACGGAAATGAAGAGAAGCCCAGACTGGCAGCCAACCCTTCCAGCGTCACGATGCTCCCCCGAAGAGTATCTCGGCTACCTTGAATCTCAGTTCGCTTCTGAGTCTATTGATCCTGGACTCGATTGTGTTATCGGCCTCTATTGAGCCGCTCTTGCTGCGGACGATGGCGCCACCAATGGTGGTTATGGTGTCCTTTGATAGGTTGAGCGAGGTATCCTTCTTGGTCGTCTTCGAAATCTCCTTGCCAAGATCGGTCAGGGTCTCCTCAGTGAGAAGGGACCTGTCCTTTCCCCTCACAAGCACTTCGAGAGGACCGCCACCCACAACAACTCCAGATTCCACGATCAGCTTTTTCAGAATGTCGCCATACTTTGGCGTGTCTGCCAATTTTTTTAGGCGTTCCTCCGCATCCCCAAAGGCCTTCTTTATGAAATCCTCCTTCACATCGAATATCTCTCGTTTGACCTGCATTTTTGAGTCTGCGAGGACTCGTTGCTGTTCCCTCTCGGCAAGCTGCTCGCCTTTTGTCAGTATCACCTGTTTTTTTGCTTGTGCCTTCTTCTCGGCCTCTCTTTTGATCTCATCAGCATCTTTGCGGGCTTCCTGAAGGATCAATCCAGCCTGGGAATCTGTGATCCTGACAATCTCATGGACGATCTTATCGGCCCCTTCAGAACCCATGGTACATCACCCGAGAGTTATGCACCCAGGAGTTTCAGGCCAACCAGAATCAAGATCGTTATCAACAGTCCGAAGACGGCGAAGGTTTCGGACATGACGGTAAGGACCATGCATTTACCAAAGACTCCAGGTTCCTTTGAGACTGCACCTATGCTACCGGCTGCAGTGATGCCTTGACCGATAGCTGAAAGTCCCGCAAGACCAACGGAAAGACCCCCTCCAACCGCGGCGAGCCCCATGACCAACGCTGCATTCTCCGGAGTGGTTCCGGTAAGGCCCGCCATCGTGTTGGCAGCCGCCTCAAAACCTCCAAATCCGCCCAGAATGCCCGTTCCAATCATTATCAGCACTGCCCCAAGAAAACCGTAAATACCCTGTGTCTGGGGAAGTGCCTGAAAAACAAGGGCTGTTCCGAACTTGTTCGGATCTTCTGCAATCGCTCCTGCGCCCGCGGCACCGGCGATACCGACGCCGATGCCCGAACCTATGGCAGCCGCGCCCATCGAGATGCCTGCTCCCACTGCGGCAAGAGCCACACCTGTGCTCACATCCAACATACTTTTACCCTCCCAAATTATCAACAGGTACGATAACTAAACTACTACAAGATTATTCAATTACCATCTGAATTACGGATCCCTGGTTAGCTCCCGTCTGATCTGGTATGGTTTGTACTCAGATCCGCCACCCTCGTAGAATTTATTGAAAAACTCGACATAGTGCAACCGTATCCCGTGCACAAATCCGCCAAGACCGTTCATCCCCCAGTTGAAGATGTGCCCGATGAAAAAGACCAGTGCAGCCAACACGACTCCAATGATCGGAACGCCCTCCACCATGGACGAGAGTATGTTCACGGTCATTGCTATCCCGCTGGTGGCAAGGCCCAACGCCAGAAGCCTGGCGTATGATAACACATCTCCAAGATACCCGGTGATATCGAAGAAGAAGAGCGGCCCATGAACAATGGCGACCAATACGATGCCGACCAAAACCAGAACTGCACCGATCAATTTCATGTCCATCATGAGTAGTGCAACTCCAATTTGCAAAGGAAACAGCCAGAACTGGTCGCCAAAAGCGTCCTTGTACTCCTTTCGCTGGATGTTTTCCTTAAAACCGAGGAGAAGTCCTAGGTTCAGATGGATCAGGCCGATCACCAGAACGATAACCAAGAATAGCTGAACGTCAACCATCGGATCGAATATTATCGGACTTAGTGCAGTCATTCCGAGATACACTCTCGCAAAATCGCCAAAATATCCTCCAGTGAGGATTCCAAAGACGATCGTTGCAGACCCAATTGCTGTGAAGATCACACCGAAGTCCTTGACCGAAGAGCTGTACCTTCCACCACCTCGCAGCAACATCAATCCCAACACCGTCATCATCACGCCGTATACGGCGTCGGTCAGCATAATCCCGAAGAAGAGCATGAAGGCCGGCGCGAGCATGAACGTCGGGTCGATCTCGTTGTACTTGGGACGTCCAAACAGCTCTGTAAGCAACTGGAAGTGTTTGATGAATGGTGGATTTTCAAGGTGTACAGGAACGTCTTCTGGCATCGGATTCGGTTTTGTCTCTTTGACCACCGAGTATCCGTTGGTGATCTTCAAGACTTCAGACTTCACCGCATCGACGGATTTTGCGGGAACCCACCCCTCCAAGATGAAAGTTTCATCGGTCCTCATGAAGTTCGTCTGCACGTCGAGCCGATCCCGCTCAATCAAAAGAAGCTCACGATGTGCCAGCAGGTCGTCTCTCCAAGTTTGGGCGAGTTCTGCGACATTGGACTTGAGAGATTCCTCTTCGGATTTTAGAGTGGCGATTCTTCCCTCAAGGTCAGTGAGCGCATATTCTGGCGTTCCAGATAGGCCGCTTACGTCGATCCTCTCAAACCCAAGCTTTCTTAGAGAATCGGAGACATCTTTCAACGTCTCGGAAAGCGTAGTCACCAAAACAACAGATTCAGTCTCTGAAAGATCCTGAGACTCGATGTAGCAAGTTCCGTTGGTTATCTCTGAAAGCTTGCTGGAAATCTCGCTCACATGCTCTTTTGGTGCAGCGCCGATGAGGGTGGTGAGTAGATCAGTCTCGACAACATCAGCCAGATCAACCCTGAAATCTTGTATCCTTTCGACGGACTCCATCTTGACAGATAGTTCGCCAAGTTCGGATGTCGCTTGGTTCAACCGCTCTTCAGGCTCTTTTACAGCTGCTTTGACCCCATCAAGCAGGTTATCTGCCGTCTTTAGCAGTTTCGTCCCGTAGATATTCTCAACTGTGATCTCCTTTGGCGGAGATGGGTTGAATAGCATCTTGAAGAAGCTGTCCTCAGGAAGTGGATTGACAGTGTTGAAGAAATCGAGGATTTTGTTAAAAGACATGACCTGTGCGGTAATCTGTCTGATCGCCGGATCGGATGGATGATTATCCAAAATCTGTGCCCATTCGGGCGATTTCATCGTCCGGTCAACGTCAGTCATCTGAACGATGCCAAGTTCATGTAGTTTCTTCATCAGGGGATACTTGTATTTGCTCAATGCCACGATGTACAATCGTCTCATCTTGACTGGTCGAAGCATCTGATCACCTGATAATTTGTGACACTATAAATTCCCCGGCATCTGAAACCTTCGACTGCGCCTGCTCTGCAAGTTGTCGTGCTTCGTGTTTGCCGTCCGAGATGATCTCGTTAGCAGATCTCTTAGCCTGTGAACGTGTATCGTCGATGAGCGCTTCAACCTCTGCATTTGCCTCTTCAATCGCCTTGTTGATCAGCTCCTCTGCCACATTATTGGCTTTAATCACCAACTCTTCAGCGTCCTGCCCGACGTGTTCGAGTTTGGATAAAGATTCCCTCTCGGCCTCTTTCACCATTTTCAGTGTCTCGAAGACCATTGCAGCCCTCCCTACAGATGCACTACTACCGATCTTACCGCGAATTTGCAGTCCATCACGGTTAATAAGTACGTACCTACATCTTAAAACTTTTGGTTAGTAGATACACAAATAAACATAAAGAATTCTACATAATTATCAATTGTCATTATTAATAGTGATAATCCTAACCGTTTTGATTAGTTTAACCCGCTTGAAATTAACCGTACCACTCATGAAATTGTTACATAAATAATTCTCAAACAGCTCTAATAAGCCTTAATACAACAACAAAAGTAAGATAATATGGGCCTATACATTCAAATTAGGGGAATTACTTTGTATGGCTTTGTTCAGGATGTGGATGTGGATTACATCTGTTTTGCATTTAGAAATTGAAGGGTGCTGAAACGTGTTGGCGGTATGATTTAGACACTACAAAGTTCTGATCTGAGATACATTCCCATATAATTCAGACAAAATTATGTGCGTATGTTGCAAAGCTTTAAACTATTTTAACTACTGATCTCTACTTTCCAAGTTTTGGTTTTTGCATACATTTGCCAGATTGTAGGCTGAATTAATGCTATTTTTATCGGAATATATGAGACGTATTTAATTCCATATGGTTCCCATATTATGCAAGACGCAAAGGTAGTTTATAAGCTGGGCGCGACCGAGGGAAAACTTGGAAAGTAGAGTACTGATGTTATGGGGAGCCACATCCAGATTTAAGGGCAGTGGACCGTGTGTTGAATCCGCTGTAAACCTCTATGATCCGAAGGCTCACACACGCGAGGGATGAAAATCGATATGTTGCGATGTCATTTTTATGCGAAATTGAGTTGTTTGGTTACATAAATGTCGATAGTAAGGATCACTATCAATAATAATGTTATAGTCAAGAACCGATTAGATGAGACTAATTGGTTCCCTACTATAAATCACTACGGCACATCTTCTACTTTTATCAGTAAGACCTCCTTACTGCCTCCGTCATAAGACTCAGTGCCACCTGTGATGATATAACTCCCATCATTTGTCTCCTGGACTGAGGTCCCCCAGTCATTACTTGGCCCTCCGAATGTTTTGTTCCACTCCATGTCGCCCGACATGTTCGTTTTGATCAGCCAGACGTAACTTATTTCGGCTGTGTTTATCAGCCAAGAATGCCCTATGCCCTCTTCATGATGCGTTGTGTAACCTGTGATGATATACCCACCATCTTTTGTTTCCTGCACTGCGGTGCCCTCATCAAAACCAGACTTACCAAACGTCTTATCCCATTCCTTGGTTCCGTTTGAATCAGTCTTAATCAGCCAAACGTCTTTATTACCCGCCCCGTAAGAATCAGTTCCACCCGTGATTATGTAGCCCTCGTCAGATGTCTCTTGGACTGAAAATCCAACATCTTCCCCGGATCCACCAAACGTTTTATCCCATAACTCGATCCCTTGTGAATCGGTCTTGATCAGCCAAATGTCATTGCCGCCAGCACCATAGGAAGTCGTATAGCCTGAGACGATGTAGTTGCCATCAATCGTCTCTAGGGCAGCTGCACCCTCATCAAAACCTGACCCGCCAAACGTTCTATCCCAAACAGGATCCCCTTTCGAATCCGTCTTAATCAACCAGAGATTTACCGTGCGGGCGCTCTTAACCAAAAAAGAATTATCTATACCAGCGCCGTAAGACTCAGTGCCACCTGTGATGACATATCCCCCATCTTTTGTCTCCTGGACCGAGGCACCCCAATCATTCGCTGGCCCGCCAAAGGCGTTATCCCATTCTAGAGATCCTTCCGAATCGGTCTTGATTAACCAGATATCATAGTCGCCAATCATGTGAGGCCTCGTGGCACCCACGATAATATAGCCGCCATCATTCGTTTCTTGTACCGAAAAGCCGATGTCTTTGCCTAGCCCGCCAAAGGTCCTCTCCCATTCCATGCTCCCATTGGCATCTGTCTTGATAAGCAAGACTTCTCCTATGCGAGAACTTTTTATCAGCCAAGAATAAGCTATGTTAGAAATATGGGACGTTGTGCTACCTGTAACTATGTACCCACCATCGTTTGTCACCTGAACAAAAGTACCCACATCTTCCCCAGATCCGCCGAATGTTTTCTCCCATCCACCTGATGTTGCGGCCTCGGTTTTTGCTGGAGCTGCAGTGGCCATTAGCAACAACATCAATCCTATAATCAATTCCTGCTTAAATATCACCACATAATCCCACCCGTTCAATCGTCTTAACCATCATTATCAATAATTGACATTATTGATAATGATGGTATAAACACTTTTTGCCTGTTCAATTCGTTTAAGTATAATAATACATAATCAATAATTCTCCAAATTTTAAGTTATTTAACAAGTTACCACTCAGATTAGTGCCAGATAGTTGACATCAGGCCACCAACTTTTAACAACGTATATATTATTTGAGAATATAGAAGTAGATTGCTCTAGAGTATTGGATCTTTAAGGGTATAAGAACCTCCAATGATAATGAAAATCAACGATGGGATTTATGTATCCTACCTCAAAATGTTTATTGATATGATTCACATCAGTATACATATAAATCAATTTAAGTTGCTCTATGAGCTCGAATCTGACCTAAATAAGATGATTTTGACCATGTTGAACGTTTTTTCATCAATTATGTGATAATTTTTATCCATAATGAATATTGAATGTATCAATTACTCTACTTTCCAAGTTTTGATTTTTGCATACATTTGCCAGATTGTAAGCTGAATTAATGCTATTTTTATCGGAATATATGAGGCGTATTTAATTCCGTATGGTTCTCATATTATGCGAGACGCAAAGGTAGTTTATAAGCTGGGCGCGACCGAGGGAAAACTTGGAAAGTAGAGTCAATTATATGAGACGGCACCTCATTTGCATGACACGTTCCCTCGTCTTCTACTGAGATGACTTGCAGAACGAGTTCAGGACTATGGTGCTTAACGGTACATTTCAGACAAATCAAAAAAAGACAGTTGCGGATCGACCCGATCTTCTTTGAGCCTGCTTTTGGGTCGATCCAAAAGCGAATTGTTACTCGCTCAATAGCCGCTCGATCTCCTCTTTTAGAATGGACGATATGAGGCCTCCGTCGGCCTTTCCTCGTAACTCCTTCATCGCAACAACGCCCATCAAAGGTCCAATCGCCCTTTCGCCCCGTTCCCTAATGAACTCTTCCTTCTCAGCAACCACCTTCAAGACGACATCCCTAACTTGACTTTGATCGACGCCTATGAGGTCCGCTTTTTCGGCAGCCTCTTTGGAAGTGATTGAGGGGTTCTTTGCCATCACTTTCAATAGTTCTGGAATTCCTTCTTTGGCCACTTTCCCCTGAGAAACAAGGGCGAAGCTGTCAATATAGTGATCCTCGGTCAGATTGGCGACGGGAACGCCCTCGCGAGCAAGCTCCCTTGGGATCAATTCCAGAGTCCTGACCACCAGTGAAGGTGATAACGAGAACCGTGCGACCACGTCTTCGAATAGCTGATACTCTGGAGACGACGCCATCAGACCTGCCATCTCAGGATTGAGATCGTAATCTCTGACGAACCGCTCCGTTCTCTCGTCAAAGAGCTCTGGAAGCTTCAGCTGATCGATCGTTGCAGATGTCACGATTACAGGAGGAACGTCGGTCTCAGGATACATCCTGGCAGATCCTGGAAGTGGCCTCATGTAATCGGTACAACCATCAGGAAGTGCACGCCGGGTCTCTTCTGGAACGAACTTGAGAGCTTCCCTTGCCCGCACTTTGACCGCCTTCATGGCCGCATATGCCCGATCCAGAGGCGCTGCCACCATAACCAAACAATCGCCATCTTCAGCTGACAAGACACTTCTGACAGCCTCGACCTCTTCGGCGGTTATGCCGTAGGCAGGAAGCTCGTCAGTATGGAATATGCCGCCAACACCGGCTCGTTTAGCTCTATCAGAGATCTCGGATCCAAGACGTCTTCCTGGCTGAATCTCCATTCCCACCAATCCACCAAACTCTTCTAACCTGACGGCGAGGACTACACCGTCCTTCTTGAGTGCAGAGCGAATCACTTTAGACTCGGTCTTGGAGAAAAGGGTGGTCACATCGGCAACTGAATCATATACCTGAGCCGCTCTACCGTTCAGCTCGTCTCTGATCTTCAGGAGATTGACCTGTCTTAAAGCCTCCAGCTCAACGATGGTATCGATCAAGTTCAGAGCCTGGACGCCCTTAATTTCGACTCGAGCGCCCCCTCTTATCGAGACGTTGACGTCCTGGCGGATGGTTCCAAGGCCCCGTTTCACTCGGCCCGTCGACCTCAAGATCATTCCTAACTTCTGGGCGACCTCATGGGCGTGTTGTGGTGAGACAATGTCTGGGGCCGTGCATATCTCCACCAGAGGGATTCCGAGTCGGTCTAAGGAGTAGACGACTTCATCACCTCGATCCTCGACGATCCTACAGGCTTCTTCCTCTAGACATATGGTATCCATTCCAACGTTGCCGCAAGAAGTCTCGATGTAACCGTCTGACGAGACATAAGCAGTCCTCTGGAAGCCCGAGGTGTTGGATCCATCAATCACAATCTTGCGCATGGTGTGGACTTCGTCCGCGATATTCATGTTCAAAAGCTTGGAAACCACCAAAGAGATCTCGATGGCCTCAGAATTGAGCCTTCTTGGAGGCTCTTCGTCCGCTTCCACAAGACAGGTGGTATCGTAAGATTTATAGATGAACTTTCGAGATACGAGGACCTCTTCCAAGGCGGCTCTATCGATTTCACCAAGCTCGCTTTTTGCCGGGCGAAGGTATCGGAAAAACTCGTGGTTCGAATCTACCACGTCTCTGACCACGGTAGGACATCCACAAAAGAGCTTGGTTGCGGTATCGAGCTGCTGATGGATTTCGATCCCGCACATAAGGCCCAAGGAGCCGTAGTCTAAGCTTGCAGGCATAAAAGGTCGACCGCGCTCTACCGGTATATACCTATCAGTCCGCACCAGGAATTCGAGGCGGTTTAACCCTCTTGACAGCTTCTTTGATGTCTTCGGCCTTGACCGTCTTCCTCTTGGCATGATTGGCCCATTCAACCGCTTCTTTAGCCACTTCTAGGCCGTAGTTTTCCAGAACCTCTGCCAATGCATCGCGTGCGCCTTCGCTAACCCTTTTTGCCCCGGCTTCACGTATGAGTCTGCTAACTGGTGCAACTGGAAGTATCGCCATCTAAATTTGCCACCTCTCACTAAATATGGCCTTTGGAGCCTGAAGAGCAAATAAAAACGCATCTTCTGGGACTAAAGGCCCGAATAGGTATCTCCTTGACGATCAGATCGGTATATATAACTTTCGTAAACATAAGATCAAAATTATGCCCAATAATCTTGAGATAAATGTATATCAAGGATAATTAGGCCAAAAGTCCCATAAATAGGGTTTTCTAGCGAATTTGAAATTTAGCTGGCGTAGCGCGGATTTTGGCTTGTGCATCCTTGACTATAGGCCCCAAGTTCCGTCCTATTCGCCAGAATCTGGCTCTTCGCTCTGACATTCAACGCCCCATCTCATGCTCCTTACGACTCCATGAAGAGTCTGAACTTCCCGGTCGGTGAGATATGCCCTCCCAAAGATCCGTCTTAACATGAGCATCGTCTTATCTAGCTTGTGGTGTGGGTATTGGCCCTTTTCAAGCGCCGACCTGAAGTGCTCATAGAGCCGGTCCTGATCGCTTCTGCTGGCCAACGCGATCTCGCCAGGTTCCACCTGGCTCAAAGCGTAGAACAGAACTGCAGCAGCATGAGAGATGTTCATTATCGAGTATTCCTGGTCGGTGGGGACGGTCACGACCATATCGCAGATCTTGAGCTCTTCTCTTGTAAGGCCGTTGTCTTCCCTTCCAAGAAGAAGTGCCACGTCTCCTTTTGTTCCCTGAAGTTTAGTTGCCAGATTTTCAGGGATGAGGCCAGGAACTCTGAGGTGTTCGTCGGTGCCGTGAACCGAAACCCCAGAGCTTCCAACGACGAGGCAGACGCCTTCTAGGGCTTCTTCCAGGCTGGATACGACCTCCGCCTCTTTGATCAGATCTTGGGCGTGAGATGCCATTGCCAATCCAAAATTCTCGATCTTGCAGGGGTTGACCATGACAAGTTGGTGAAATCCAAAGTTCTTCATGGCACGAGCTATGGAACCCACGTTCCCTTCGTATATGGGCTCTACCAACACTACCCTCAAGTTCATCCTTTAGATACTCCAAGCGGCATCAGCTTTGCAACCTTTCTTGCGATCCCAAGGTTGTGGACGACGTCTACCACTTCAGAGCTGGGCTTGTAGACTTCTGGTGCCTCCTCGGCCAGCATCTTGGGGTTAGTTGCCATCACTTTTATTCCCCTCTTGCTGAGTGCATCTTTCACATCGAGGCCAGAATAGGTTTTCTTGGCTTTAGTCCTGCTCATGATCCTTCCTGCGCCGTGACAGGCGCTTCCGAAGGTGAGTTCCATCGCCCGTTCGCCACCGCAAAGGACGTAGGAAGCAGTTCCCATCGATCCTGGTATGAGCACGGGTTGACCTACATCTCTGTAAGCTTTTGGAATTTCGGGCCTTCCAGGACCAAACGCCCTGGTGGCGCCTTTCCTGTGAACGCAGAGCCTCTCTTTGGACCCGTCCACCTCGTGCTCTTCGATCTTGGCTACGTTGTGGGCCACATCGTAAACGAGGTCCATCTCGATATCGCCAAAATACCTCTGGAACACTTCTCTAGTCCAGTGAGAGATTACCTGGCGGTTAGCCCATGCGTAGTTGGCGGCCGAAACCATCGCACCAAAATAGTTTTCAGCTTCAGGAGTTCCAAGGGGTGCGCAAGCTAGCTGTTTATCTGGAATGCTTATCTTGTATTTCTGAACTGCTTTGTTCAGAACCGTGAGGTGATCTGTGCAGATCTGATGGCCCGCGCCTCGAGAGCCACAGTGGATCATCACCGTGATCTGCCCTTCGAAAAGGCCAAATTTCTTCGCGAGATCTTGGTCGAGGATCTCGTCTACCCTCTGTATCTCCAGAAAATGGTTCCCGCTTCCCAAAGTTCCAAGCTGAGGCCGCCCTCTTTTCCTGGCTTTCAAGCTGACATGTTTTGTGTCAGCTCCCTTTAGGCAGCCGTTTTCTTCACAGTGTTCAAGGTCCTCTTTCACGCCGAAACCGGCATCTACCGCCCATCCAGCTCCTTGGGTGAATACCTGTTCTAGTTCGTGATCTGAGATCCTCAGCCTGCTTTTTGCCCCCACGCCCGAAGGTATGTCATGGAACAGATCTTCTAACAAGTTTGAGATTATGGGCGTCACTTGACTTGCTTTAAGCTCGGTCCGGAGTAGCCTGACACCACAGTTTATGTCAAACCCCACACCACCAGGGCTGATCACGCCTTCATCTTCCCGGAAGGCAGCAACCCCCCCGATGGGAAATCCGTATCCAAGATGTGCATCAGGCATCGCCATCGAATATTTTACAATCCCCGGCAGAGTGGCAACGTTAGCCACCTGGTCTATAGTGCCCTCTTCGACCTTATCTACGAGCGTATCAGATATGAAGATCCTTCCAGGCACCCTCATGCCCTTTTGTCGATCCTGGGGCACTTCGTAGATGTAATCGTCAACCTTATTCAGCATGAGAACAACCTCTAAACATCCAAGATCACCTGAGCGATCCACAAATTTTCTTCCTGCGCGACTTCGAACTGGTGGAGTGTGACGGCTTTAACTTCAGTCTCGAAAAAGTGCCTTTTGGGGTCGATCCTTTCGCCACCCACTCGAGCCTTCAGCTTCCAACCTTCACTGCCCGTTCCAGAGTCAGATTGGGTCGGACCTAGCTGTTCAGTCTCCATCTGTTCGGATCCCACTTGTTTACCCGCTTGTTCGGGTCGCACTTGCTTTGACCCCACCTGTGCAAGCTCCACTTCGAAGCTTGCAAACAAAGCCAGCTCCACGTCGAAAAGGTAGAGCAGCTCAGAAAGCCATTCGTAAAGGAGGCCCTCCAGGCTTTCGGACTCCAGCTCGATGGTCCAGGTTTCTCGATTCTTCACTTTGGACGTGTCGGTCATGGCGTTGAACATGGCAAGAGCAGAGTTTCCGAACATTTCTTCGAGAGAATGACCCCGGGCCCGGAACTTCACGTCGGCGGTGTGTTCCAGGTATTGGAAAGGTTCCATCTTACATGATCAAGGTTTGCCGTTTATTAATAGGTTGGGAAACCTCGGGAAAGGCCGGCTTTCCGCGCCAGTTCGAGTGCTTTTGCATATTCTTTCAGGGTTATGGGCCTGTTCAAATCGAGACATGTGTGAGCCTTGTAGGCGGGCTGGTACTGAGCCATCACGTTGAGGTATGTTTCGGGCGAGACCTCTTCGGCCAGGAACTTCATAATTTTCGCCGTTCCTGCAAAGTCGTTTGGAAGGACGAGGTGTCTGACCAGAAGTCCTCTGACCGCGATCCCTTCATCATTGATATCGAGTGGGCCCACCTGCCGATGCATCTCGAGAATTGCCGCCTTCATGTACTTTGTGTAGTTCGGAGCGTCAGAGTACTTCCGAGCCGCCTCGTATGAGCCGTATTTGGCGTCGGGCATGTAGATGTCAAAGATACCATCCAGAAGCTTTAGAGTCTCAACTGAATCGTATCCTCCACTGTTGTAGACCAAAGGAACCGTAAGCCCCATCTCTCTTGCCTCAACCAACGCTTCGAGTATCTGGGGTACAAAGTGAGTGGGCGTGACGAAGTTTATGTTGTGGCATCCGCCTTCTTGGAGCTGTAGCATCATCGTTGCCAGCTTTTTTGGGGATACTTCTTTGCCTTCGCCAAGTTGGCTGATGTCATAATTTTGGCAGAATATGCAGCCTAAGGGCCCGTAGCGAAATAACTTGCGCATATACGTGTACACCCATTACACGA
>CAYWZG010000035.1:0-20914 GCA_964462795.1 uncultured Methanotrichaceae archaeon | reverse complement strand
TCGATCGGACTGTGATAACCGTTGATCCCAGAAGGTCGAAGACAGCAGAGAACTCAGATCTTCACTTGCAGCTAAAGCCAAACACAGATTACGAGCTGCTCTCGGCGCTTTTGACCCTTCTTCACGGAAAAAGGCCCCACCCGTCAGTAGAAGAGGTGACCGGCGTTTCGATAGACCAGATGGAAGAGATGCTGGAGATGATGAAGAGCTGTAACTTCGGCTCAATATATGTTGGGCGGGGGATAGCGTCATCTTATGGGAAGCACAGGAATGCAGAGCTTGCTTTCAACCTGGTAAAGGAGCTAAACAGCCACACCAAATTCGTGATAGGTGCCCTTCCGTGGACATTGTAACGTTGCTGGGTTCAACCAGATAGCATCTTACCTCTACGGCTATCCTTTCGGGCTCGACTTTTTGAGGGGCTACCCTCGGTATAATCCTGGTGAGTTTACGGCGGTGGATCTTCTTCGAGAGAAAGATGTGGATGCGGAACTCATCGTTTCGGCAGATCTCGCGTCCCATTTCCCGGCGGCCTGTGCTAAGTATTTAGCAGAGATTCCGATGGTCTGCATAGACATAGCGCCGTGTCCCACTACAATGGTCTCAGATATGGTGTTGCCAGGAGTGATAGACGCCATGGAATGTGACGGCACATTCTATCGGCTGGATGATGTGCCGATATATTTCAGGCCGTTTGCCTCTTCGCCATTCGAGTTCACTTCGAGCAACGAGGATACGTTAAAGCAGCTCTTTGAGCAGGTGAAAGCGGGCGATAGGAGGTAACATCAGGTGTTCGTGATTTGCATTATTCACCGCAATTCACGAGATTTTTCGCAGGGTTACCAAGGAAACGTCGGAGGATAGAACCCCCCCCGAGCGTTGGATATAAATTTTTTCGGCACGATATCCTGGCTAGAAAGCGCTTTGCCAAAATTCAGCGTCTTGTGACCACATAGCCTATTGATTATGGGATTATTATACTGGAAGTGCCGCCCATCAGAGGAACGTTATCTTTATCGAAGTCCCAATCAAAGTAACTTGATCTGAGGCAACCATAATTTATTTATGCGGGGAGCGTTTTGTTGGAGCTGTCCATGTGATTGTCCGTGTGATGTTGTAGGGACAATTCAAAAGTAGATTGTGTACAAACCCCATAGGCAGAGAAGCTCTGGCGCTTTCCAGAACATTTCGGCGCTTTCCTCTTAGAACCGCTTGTAAGGCGAAAGGGCAGGTCAGAAACGTGACCTGCCTTTGACCAGAGCATCATTGTGATGTAGATGATAATTTCAGATGCAATTTTTATGTACTTTCACATAAAACGTAGCACTGAAGGGGGTTGTCGGAGATTTCGTCACTCCTCTAGCGCAGGGCGAACTACCTCGCCCTAAATACTGGGACTTTCCCACCCTGCCTTCTTTTGCACCCACAAGTTAAAATTCGCCGATAGCCTCCATCAGCTGCTATTTTTGCTCTCCTGACCAACGGCCATTTGCTGCGCCAGAGATTATTTTCCCTCCACGATCAAGATATGGAGCTTACTGCAGACTCGCTCTTTTGCCACCAATCACCATCGAGGACGATGGGGTTGTAGCCCATGAGCTTTAAGGCGAAGTAAAGAGAACAAGCATCTGGAGTTGCGTAGACTAGCTGTACCTTCTCTTCCTCCAAACCACGTCCTTTGAAGAATCCATCAAGTTGAGTCGAGCCTTTAAGGGTGAAGTCCTCGTTATAGATGTGATCTGTTCCCATCCCTGAGATTGCGCCCTTCAGGTGGGAAATCCCATACTCTGAAAAGCTGGACCTGGCATCGATTATCTGGACCTGGAGCGTTTTTTGTGACGACTTTAGCGCCGACTCGTTAACGAGAAGAAATGGCTGGATCTGTGCTGCATAATTGGACTTTTCAGAAGACGGCGCGTTCTTGATGAGTAGGTGGTCAAGAGATGAAACGTCTCCCTCAAGCAAGCTCAGTTTCTCGTGGCCCAGATATTCCAGCGCCCAAAATAGGTAGGTTGCATCCTGGCCGCTGCCGCAAACCAACACTGAGTCGGTCTCGTTTACGCCAAGCTCTTTTAGCTTTTCAAGCGCCATGTCAGGATCGAGAATACCCGCTGGCCTAATTCCCCTCCAGTAAAGGTTCCTTGCCCCAAAAAGGTGGCCATCCTCATAATCGTCGCTCGGGCGAGCGTCCAGAATTACCAAACCGGACAGGTCATCAGTTGATAGTTCGTCTCTGGTCTGAATCAGAATATCTGACCTTGGATAGTCGCCATCCCTTAGATCTATCTCGCCAGACGCCATCTCTTTGGCCTTTGACCTTGCAGCAGCGGCTTCTCTTAGCTCGCGAGGCGAGGGCGAAGGATCGCTTTTGACCGGATCTGAATGATATTTGTCCCACCATCCGTCGAAGTTAATCCAATCGGGACAATCAGGACATCCTGGCGTGCTCGCAATGGCCAAGCTGGTTGAAAAGATTCCGATGGTCAACGTAATGGCAAATATCGAAAGAATGAGCCAAAAGTTTGATCTTCCGATGATGTTGCTGTTTTGACCATCCAAATCGGCTTTTGGATCGGTTTTTGAATATGTGTTTGTATCTGTTTTTGGATCAGATCTGCAACCTTTGATGTTAATCACTCCCCAAATTCACCTAGCGCCAGAAATCTGACGATTCTATTTGAGCTTGGCGAGCGAGCCGACGGGTATAAATACTATATATGGTCCATTAAAGATCAATAAAGTACTTTAATGTACACAATCATACATAATGGCACGTATTGTACAACTACAAATGATCTGGAGAGGTCGCATTGATCGGAAAGTCCGTCAGAATCGAGAGAATATTCAACAGGGAAACGGGAAGAACGGTGATCATCCCCATGGATCACGGCGTCACAGTAGGCCCCATAAGTGGAATAAAAAACCTGAAAAATACCGCGGATTCCATCGCCTCTGGTGGAGCAGATGCCGCGGTGGTCCATAAAGGTGCTGCCAATTTTGGTCACAGAGGATACGACCGGGACCTGGGCCTTATACTGCACCTTTCAGCCAGCACGTCACTTGCCCCCGATCCCAACAATAAGGTCTTGGTGGCCACGGTAGAAGAGGCGTTGAAGCTTGGCGCAGACGGGGTCAGCATCCAGGTGAACGTGGGCGCAGAAGATGAGGGCAAGATGCTTTCGACCTTTGGAGAGATATCCTGCAAATGCCAGGAATGGGAAATGCCGCTTTTGGCCATGGTATATCCAAGAGGCAAGAAAATCGAGGACGAATATGGGGCCGATTACATCGCCCACGCGGCGAGAGTTGGCGCAGAGCTTGGTGCTGATATCGTGAAAACTAGCTACACTGGCGACCCTGAAACTTTCTCTGACGTGGTGGAAGGGTGTCCCGTTCCTTTGGTCATTGCGGGAGGACCAAAGGCGGATTCAGAATTGGATTTTCTTAAGATGGTAGAAGAGGCTATAGGTGCAGGGGCAAGTGGGGTTGCCATCGGAAGGAACGTATTCCAGCATCCAGACCCTGCGTTGATAACGAGGCGAATATGTTCAATAGTCCACAAAGGCATGAGCGCAGAAGAGACCTTGGAGCTTGAGCGCTCGATGACCTAAACGAGGTAGCGTCCAGGCTTGAAGCAATATCGCACATTCGAAAAGAACGAAATTTGGAACGACGCTTGTATCCTCAAATCAGAATAAAATTAGCCGAGGGGTGCGTCCCCTCTTATATCCACAACGTTGTGAGAATTATAGCGACAGTCTCACACTGGGAAACCGGGGGTGGTTGTGAAAATTCTCTCTCTATAGCTCGTCACGTCTACGATTGCTTTCTTGTCAGAAGTAGATTCATTTGTTGTTGGAGTCCCTATTACGGTCTCAGTTGGCATGGTGATTGCCGGCGCAGAAGTTGCAGCCGAAGCTACAGGCTCAGCCACTATTGCGGGCTCGTACGCAGATGTGTCAGGATTGATCGAGAAGCCCATGACGTCACCCATTTTGGCAATTCCGTTGCTATCTGCCTGGATAAAGCTGCCCGAAAGGGTCCCATCAGAGATCGTTCCTGTGATCTTCATGGATACAAGAACGCCGTTTTGCAAAGATACCGTGTTGAGCACGGCCTGATCTCCAGACAATGATCCCATCATTACAGCATTCCAGGGCTCGGGATCTTCGGACGTACAGGCACCAAAGAGGTCGTTACCTGACTGGTATATGACCATGGTGACCTGGATATCCTCGATGGGAAGGATCCATATTCCTCCCACGTTCAGAACTGAAGATGCGCCGTCGAGCGCAACGTCCGCCGTCTGGTTTGACAACTGTGCCAGAGACGGGACGGATATGAGCATCATTGAGAAGATGACTGACAGTATGATGGCTTTCGTGTTCAAACTAATGCCTCCAAATCGAAATTTTGAGTTTAGTACCCACTCCACTAAATGGCAGCCAATTCCCCCATAGCTGCCAGACCCCCCTATTCGTCCAGGTTTAAATAACCTTTCCATTGACGAGGAAACGACGTTCCGCCTTTCAGGAAAAGGGCCAACGGCAATCATTTTTGCTCAAATCGCCACCTGCTCAGATGATCGCTTATCGCATTCGAAAAAGCCCTTCAGGACGATTTCCCCTATTTTTGATTCGAACGATCCCGTTGAAAGAAAGGGGCTACATATAGGTCATATTCATTGGTCATCGGTTAAGACAAAAATCGCAATGTGGCAATGATCTCGGTAGCAAATACGATGAAATCGACTGGATTAAAAAAGGTACAGGGGATCCGTTTCCGAATCCAACCCCATTTATGTAGTGCATAAATCGTGTGAATAACTGATTGATTATGTAGCTCAAAATCCTTAACCGATGACCTATGAGGTCATATTATGATAATTGAAATAGATCGTCCGAAGGGCACATTACATGTTCCCTCATTGGTCATTGGTTAAGGGCATTTAGACAAATGTACGGTGGTTTATGACGTTTTTTGGTAACTACTCAGGTACCATGATCGACACTGGCAACCGTAATTCGCAAGACGTTTCTTCTGCCGTCGACTAAGTCTATTTTTTTAATTTGTGATCGGAAGATATCGTTTTTTGTTTTGGTACGGGTCTATGGTCAGATTACCCTGAACAACTAGAACCAGTACCATCCGACCGGTTAGGGGTACCTGAGTAGTTACGTTTTTTGTTCTGCATTTTGGATTTATAGTGTTTAACGATACATTTCAGACAAATCTCTAACTCGTAAGAGTTTGAGATTTGGCCTGTTCATATCGTTAAGCACTATTCTAGCAAGAACCGATTAGTTTCATCTAATCGGTTCCCGACTATAGAGCCCCATTCGTAGGCACCTCAGTATTTCGTCATCGTTCATGAATTCAGTGATATCACTGGAAAATTAGGTATTGCCGAACAGAAACAAATGTGGGCCATATGGTGGCGAGCAAAATGGAGGCCGAGCGGGCCGAGGTGGCTTCAGAGCGCCAGAGGTAAGCGGGCCTCCTGCCAGGGTCAAAGCGTCGAGATCGCACGCTCGATCCCGATTTTCAGATGACCTTCAAGAGCACTACTAGGATGAAGAATCTCACCATAATGCTCATTCCAGTGGAAAAGACCACGATCTTTGGGCCAAGACGGGGGCCAAAGATGGCTATGTACCGAGGAAACAGACTCCTCATCGCAAAGAAAGGAAGCATGAACATGCTTCCCAACATCAAGATTATCATCGACTGAACCGCCGTGATCTCACCGCTGTGGATCATGGGGCCCAGCAGCGATATCCCGGCGATGGGGCTTGCTACATAAGTTGTGAGTGGCACTATGCTCTCAGGAGGAATGCCAAACGAGTCCGCCAAAGGAAGAACGTTGAACACCTCAAAAGCACCTCGATCCTTCAGGGCGAAGACGAGAGTGGTCATGAAAAGGTAGATTGTGGCGATCTTGAAAAAGAGCCGTCTTCCCTTCCTCACGGCCTTCAAGAGGGCATCCCTGAAAGGTATCTTCTCAGGCGGCGGACCTGCAGGGACCTGGCATATGTTCGCGTCCAAGAAGAGCCTGCTGAGAATCACGACCACAGTTATCTTGAAAAGCGCCGTGGCAATGAAGACCAAAGCATAAAATCCACCCACAGCCAGGCCGAGGGCAGGAATCACGATCGGAATCTGATACGTGAAGAGCTCTCTTACGTATACAGGTATACTGTTCAAGATGGCGCAGAGCGCGACCTCTCTATCCTCAAGGCACCCCTCGTCCCTGAACTTGGCCACCATGCTGTTGGCAGCGACAGCGGATCCAAGCGAGATGACAAAGGCCGAAGCGCAGGCCTCTGGAAGCCGGGTGAACCTGAATATGGGCTTTGCAAGGTGCGAGAGACCTTGAGTCAAACCCATCTCCACGAGCACGCCGGCTCCAAAGAGTCCCAGAGCTATCATGAAGAGGATGGGAATTGCAAAGTCGAGCACCCTTAAGAAGAGCTCTATCATCTGGACGAAATTGGTCTCCATCTAAATCAAACTATTCCATAGTGGAAACACAACTTTTTGCTGCATCGAGATCTTGCCGGGAACTGTATAAAGATATGCCAAATTATTTATCCCAGAATGTTCCCAAATATTTAGAAGATTGAGAACCATTTCGTGAGGTGTGCGATATGAAACTTTTGCCATTAGATGAATCAGCCCCCTTGGAGAAGGGGGCATTCCGCCTTTTTCTAGAGGTGTTGTTAAATACAATTCTTGCGAGAACAAATTAGTCTTACCTAATCGGTTTTCGACTCTACTCTGGCGTTCTTTCCACCATCCGCTTTCTCACAGATTCAGCATGGCCTCTGAGACCCTCGGCCTCGGCGAGAGTGGTTATGGTCTCTTCTAGACCTTTCAGCCCATCTTTTGTTATCTGCTGGATTGTGATCTTTTTTATGAACCGGTCCACGTTCAGGCCAGAAAATACCCTGGAGTACCCTGACGTGGGAAGGACGTGATTTGTCCCGCTGGCATAATCTCCTGCCGCAACTGGAGTGTAGGGACCCAAAAAGACGCTTCCTGCGTTCTTAATTTCTCTTAAGATCTCCATGTAATCTTTGGCAATGATCTCAAGATGTTCGGGGCCAAAGGCGTTGGAGAAGGTTATTGCATCTTCAATCGTGGCTGCCGTCAGGATGGCGCTTTGTGCGAGGCTCTTTTTGACGATATCTTTGCGGGCAGCGTCATCCGATTGCTTTTCGAGCTCGGCATTCGTCGCAATGGAAAGGTCTTCGTCGGTGCTCACCAAGACCGATATCGACTGGGGATCGTGCTCTGCCTGGGCGATCATGTCGGCTGCAAGAACCTCTGGCTCTGCCGTATAATCTGCGATGATCAAAACTTCGCTTGGACCTGCAGGCATATCGATCTCGACAGTGTTCCTCAAAAGGAGCTTTGCCGCGGTCACGTAGATGTTTCCGGGTCCTACGATCAGATCTACCTTGGGCATGGTGTCAGTCCCGAAGGCCATGGCGGCAAGAGCCTGAACACCTCCAACCTTATAGATCTCGTCGGCTCCTGCCATGTCAGCCGCAACGAGGGTTAAGGGCTCGACGCTGCCCCCCTTGTTAGGGGGTGTGCAGACTACAACTTTGGGGACTCCTGCCACTTTTGCAGGCAGAATGGTCATGAGCGCAGAGCTTGGGTAAGACGCGAGGCCTCCAGGAACGTAAGCTCCAACCCGTTCCAAAGGCACGATCTTTTGGCCTGCCATGACCCCTGGAGAAACTTCCGTCATCCAGAGATCTTGATCCATCTGTTGGTGGTGAAAGGCCACGATGTTCTCAAGGGCAGTCTCAAGAGACTGTTTCAACTTCTCTGGGATCTTGTCATAAGCTTTCTCGATTTCGTCTTTGGATACCTTGAATTTTCCAACCCTCACCCCATCGAACTGCTTGGTATACTTGGCCAGGGCCTTGTCTCCTTCAGACTCGACGTCGTTTAGGATCTCGACCACAGTTGGTATGACTTCTTGAACGTTCAACCTTCTGGATAGCATGCCAGAAAGTTCGTCATCGCTAAGCTCGCTCAGCTTCTTGAACATCAATTAAAACAACTCCCACAAATCTTACGTCGGAGAACAGAAATATGTTTCGTGCCTGACTTTCGCTCTGAAAAACTTCAGCACTTCAGCTCAGCTGAAGATTGCCCGTTTCGCCCTCTTTGCGACAAATAGAGCGATTCGAGCTTCTCTGATGTATCGGCATCGTCCAGAGACTTATCTTCTCTGACCCCAACTAGCCGTGGGAACCTGAGAGCATAACCTGAAGAGTAGTTGGAGCTCTTCTGGATCTCTTCGTAAGCCACTTCGAATACCACCTTGGGCTTGAACTCCATCTCCATTCCCTCGGTCGTGATCACGAGGTCAGAGAACATCTCAGTCAGATCTGCCAGCATTTCATCGGTGATCCCTGTTGCGACCCACCCGACATCGACCAAGTTTCCAGTGTAAGGGTCGCGGCAGGCCAACCTGTATGTGCCAAAAAGTTTTGCCCTTCTCCCTTCGCCCCATCTTGCCCCAATCACCACGAGGTCTAGTGTTTCCATCACCGGCTTTATCTTGAGCCAGTTCTTGCCCCTTTTTCCAGGTAAGTAAAGCGAAGATGGGTTTTTCAGCATTAAGCCTTCGTGACCGGCTTTCAGCGCCTCGTTGTAGACCTGTTCGATCTCTTTTGGATCTTGGGTCAATGTCTGCTTGGCCACGATAGTTGAGTCTGCAACTTCTTCTAGGAAGGACCTCCTATCTTTCAAGGGCAGATCGATCAGGTCCTCGCCGTTCATGTAAACCAAGTCGAAAAGGTAGATCCCAAGAGGGATCTGGGCTGCAAGGCGCTCGACCTTGTACTTCCTCCTGAAACGTTTCAGTATCTCCTGAAAGGGAAGTGGCCTTCCGTCCTTTCCGAGGGCTATCGCTTCGCCATCTAGGATGAAGCTCTCGGCATGGACGTGGTCTTTAATGGCCTGCACGATCTCGGGGAGTGATTTAGTCACGTTTTCGAGTCGACGGGAGTATATCTGGATATCGTCGCCGTCTCCGTGAATCTGGACCCTTGACCCATCGAACTTCCATTCCGCAGCCGCAGCTGATCCTATATCAGAGAGAGACGACTCGATCCCAGAACCCAGCTGGGCCAGCATCATCTTTATGGGGCGGCCCACCGTTATGGAAAGGTCCAAAAGACGGTCCTCTTTTGCTTTCTGGGCCACGAGGCCAAGGTCGTTGGTGAGGCCGTAAGCCCGTTCCACGTCTCCAATAGTTCTTTCAAAAGCCTTGGAAATGGCGTCACGAACGACCCCTTCGCCCACGCCTATCCTCATATCCTCCAACGCCATGCGGGCGATGTATTGGGCCTCGATGGGGGACGATTCGCTGAATATGTACTGGAGGTTCTTCATCTTCGTCCCCTGGCTCTTCTTTCCTGAGGCCCTTGCTATGTCCAAGAATCTTTCGTAGACGTCTGAGATGGAGAGCTGATTGCCCCCCATAAAAGTTGCAAAGGTAGGCTGCAGCCTTTTTCCGACAGTTTCTGCGGCCACTGTTCCAACGTCGCCGGTCTTTCTGAGCCTCTCGTTGATCTTGGCAAGAGAACAGCCAGTGGCCTTCGAAAGGCCCTCATATAAGGTGCTTGGCCCAACGCCCAAAAGCATGGGCGAGCTTGCAGGAAAGGTCGAACCCATCACGAAGGTGGGGATGATCCCCAGCTCCTCTTCGTCTAGCTCAGTCAAGAAACTTGCCAGCATCGCCGTCTTTTCAAGCGATCCGCTGACGGCTTCGATCTGTTGACAAAGCTTGGCGAATTGGAGAAAGCGGGTCATGTATCAAAGTCTGGTGTTGGTGTAGATTCCTACTATATCGCTCAATATGGCGCTGGCAGTCTCGATGGAGCCTGCGCCAAGGCCGGTTACGGTAATGGTTCCAGATAGGTCCGTCTCGATTGATGCGGCGTTCAGGGTGCCGCCCACGGCAAGAGGGCTCCTCCTTGGAACTAGCATGGGTTTAACTGTGAGGGCAGGAACGTCACCTATGAGCTTGACCAGATATCCTCGATCCCAGGATAGGTTAAGGGCGTCAGTAGTGATGCCGGTGATACCAGTGACGTCGACGTCGCTGTATTTTACGTCCATATCGAATATGGAGTTTGCCAGGATTACCACTTTGCCTGCAGTATCGATCCCATCTACGTCGTAGGTGGGGTCTGCTTCTGCGATCCCCAGCTCCTGGGCTTCGTTGAGGGCGTAGCCGTAGGGGTATTTTTCTTCCATCATCCTCGTTAGGATGTAGTTGCAGGTTCCGTTGAATATGCCCCTGATGCTATGAATCTTGTTTCCGACCAGGTTCTTTTCGACGAGACTTATTAGGGGCATGGTCCCACCGACCGTGGCCTCGTACTTGAGCTGGACCTCGTTTTCTTTGGCGAGGTCTTTTAGCGCTTTATAGGCCACCACCAGAGGTCCCTTGTTTGAGGTCACAACGTGCATTCTTTGTGATAGAGCGGCCTCTATATGGCCCAAACCAGGCTGACCGTGATCGATGTTGGTTGGAGTGACCTCTACTACAAGGTCGGATTCGATCTCTTCTATGGCGGCCTGCCCGGTGGCCTCCATGTTAGCGAGCCCTTCGAGAGTTCTAGCACCTTGGATCTTTTCAAAATCAATCCCTGATTGATCGTAAACGGTGCCGGTGATATCGGTGATAGAGACCACATTGAGGTCCAGACCCATCGCTTTCAACATCTCTCTTTTTCGGCGGACGACTTCCAAAAAGCCGTGTCCTACTATCCCGAATCCCACCAGGGATATCTTGACCTCTTTCATATTTTCTCAGCCTCGATCGGTTCTATCACCAGCAAATTCTTTTGTAGCCCCACCTCGCGCAATATGGAGAGAGATTTTTCGATCTCCTCCTTGCCAGTCGCTCGAATCCTCATGTAGGCAGAGGAGGGATCCTCTATTCCAGGCATTTTCAAGCAGAGGTCTTCTACCTCTGCAAAGCCGGTGGAGTCGATCCGGTTGATGGTATCCCCCAAGTCGGTGTGAACTACGTGACCGACGAGGAGGACTGACATCTCCTCTACAAAGCGATCCTCGCCGACCCTGGCCACAACAATGCCATCTTTTTCGAGTTGATTTTTGACCTTGTCGATATTGGGCTTATCGATCTCGAAAACGAGTCGGACGGGGATCTTACCCATAGGAGTCTTGCGGTCTCGGTGGTGGACTACGCTGATGATGTTTCCCTTGTACGTTTTGAAAGGTTCCAGGGACAACATCAACTGTCCCGGTATGTCTTGTAGCTCCAAATCCATCGAAAGTCGCATTATATGCATTCCTCGTCTATTTTATGATCTTCACGACCCTGCTTATTGAACATAAACCTTGTGCAAAACAAGATCTTTATGTCCGAATTATAGAGCCGACCGAGATGAAAGTAGAAAAGGTCGAAAACCTCCTGGAAAATTTCATCCGTGCCCAGGTGAAATCCGCCGGGGCCAAAGGTGTGGTTTTGGGTTTTGGGCAGCGGTTTGGACTCTGTCGTATTCGATCAACATTCAACTTTCTGAAAAAGGCGATGCCTACCAACAACACGATATATTAGCTTGGCCATCGGATCGGCCAAGGCGATATAATCATGTTGATCGGAATCGATGTCGGCGGAACCACTACAGACGCCGTTCTCATAAATGAAGGAAAGGTGGTCAGGACCGCCAAGGTCCCCACCGACCATGAAAATCTGCTGAACTGTCTAATGAGCGCCCTCGACGAGGTAACCAAGGACGCTTTGCCAAAGAATATCAAACGAGTCGTGCTCAGCACCACCCTGATAACCAACCTGATAGCCGAGGGAAAGACTGACCCCGTAGCCCTGGTACTGGTGCCAGGCCCGGGAATGAACCCCTTGGATTACAAGCTGGGCGATGAAGTTCACTTCCTCAGAGGTGCAATCGACTACAGAGGAAGAGAGATCGAGCCACTGGACGAAAGACAAGTCGAGAACGTGGCTTCCAAGATCTTCGAGAGGGGATACCGGAAAGTGGCAGTTGTGAGCAAGTTCGGTCAGCGAAACCATTCTCACGAAGAGCGGATCAAAAAAATCATATCAAGAGTTGCGCCAGAGTGCGAGGTCGAGATGGGTCACCAAGCATCAGGGAGGCTCAATTTTCCAAGACGAGCTGCAACCACTAAGCTCAAAGTGGCAACCCAGGAGCGCTACAAGAAGTTCGCATCCGAAATCGAAAAGGCAGTGACCCAAAGAGGCATAAAAGCGCCCATATATATCCTCAAGGCAGATGGCGGCACCCTTCCCTTGGACAAGTCCATATCCTCTCCTGTGGAGACCATCTTTTCGGGCCCTGCCGCAAGCACAATGGGAGTTATGGCACTGACTCCATCTGGCCAAACTTCTGTAGTGGTCGACATCGGAGGAACCACCACTGACCTCTCGCTCATACTTGACGGAACGCCCCTCTTGTCCTCAAAAGGCGCAAGAGTCGACTCTTTCCTGACCCACATAAGGACTTTTGCCGTGAAATCTGTAGCCTTGGGTGGCGACAGCCGGGTTCGAGCAATAAAAGACGAGGGCGAGGTCAAAGGCGAAGTTTCTGTCGGACCCGATCGAGCAGGCCACGCAGTATGCCTCGGCGGCCCATATCCAACTCCCACAGATGCCATGCGCCTCCTTGGGATGATCGAGATCGGCGATCTGGATCTGGCCAAAAAGGCCATGCAAGATCTAGGTGCCGAACTTGGTTGCTCGGCCGAAGATGCCGCAAACAAGGTGGTGAACGTAACCGTTGAGAAGCTGATCCGCGAAATCAACGGGATGTTCCTGGCATGGGAAGAGGAACCTGCATACAGAGTCTGGGAAATTCTCCAGAAAGAGAAGATCCGGCCACAGAACGTCGTGGGTGTCGGTGGTGGATCTCTTGGATTGATCCCACTTGTAGCCAAACGACTGGGCACCGAAGGGATCATCCCAGAAAATGCGATCGTTGCCAACGCCATCGGCGCGGCAGTTGCAAGGCCCACGCTGACAGTCACTTTCAGGGCAGATACCGAACGGGGCTTTTACACCGTGGCCGAAGACGGCCAGACTGGCGAGATCAAAGATAGAAAGTTCGGCTTGTCTGATGCAGAATCGATGGCCAAAACCCTGATCGTGAAAAGGGCGGTCGAAATGGGGATCGGCGAGTACTCGTCTGACGCTGAGATCGTTCACAGCGAGGTATTCAACATGGTTAGAGGCTGGTCCACTGTAGGAAGAATCCTGGATGTGGAAATACAGATTGCTGCAGGCATAATTCCCGAATGGACTGGAGGTGGTCGATGATGGCAACAAACGGCGAAAGTGGCAGAACCGGCCAGAAGATGGATCGGAAAATCAATCAAAAGATTGATCGAAAGATGGGCCTAGTATTCTTCCCCGCCTTCGACTGGGCCATAACTCCCACCCACCCAGAAAGGGAAGAGCGGCTCCTCTACACGAAAGACCAGATATTCGAGGAAGGGTTGATGGACCTCCCCCAGGTCGAAGAGTACAAACCCCGGCTCGCCGAGCTAAAAGACATCGCAAGAGTCCATTTCTGCCTTCCAAGCGTCGAATCTTTGGTAACTGAAGCCCATCTCATAGCGGCAGGAAGCACTCTCGTTTTGGCAGACGCTTTCATGAAAAAGGAGATCACAAGTGCTTTCGCTCTCGTAAGGCCTCCTGGCCACCATTCCATGAGGGTGGCTCATGGGAACCGAGGGTTTTGCAACGTCAACAACGAAGCCATAATGATCGAGTACATCCGGCGAAAATATGGCATAAGGCGGGTCGCCATAGTAGATACCGACGTCCATCATGGTGACGGGACTCAAGACATTTTCTACCACGATCCTGACGTCCTTTTCATATCTTTCCACCAGGATGGCAGGACATTGTATCCTGGATCTGGGTTCATGGACGAGCTGGGTGGACCAAAAGCCATGGCGCGGACCATCAACATCCCGCTTCCGCCGGAAACGCCCGACGAAGGGATTCATTACGTTCTCGAAGAGTTGGTTCTTCCGATCCTGGATGAATTCAAGCCTCAGCTTCTCGTGAATTCTGCAGGTCAAGACAACCATTATACCGATCCTTTGGCAAACATGCGGTTCTCGGCTCAAGGGTATGCAAAGCTAAACGAGATGCTCTCGCCTGACATCGCAGTCCTCGAAGGCGGATACGCGATAGAATCGGCACTCCCTTACGTTAACACTGGGATCATCCTTGCGATGGCGGGGCTCGATTACTCCAACGTGGTAGAGCCAGACTACATTCCTGGCAAGTTCTCCATGGGCAGCAAGATGAAGATGAACATCGAGGCGATCGTTCAAAACCAGATGAACAACTGGGATGCAAGAGAAGAACTGACCGCAAAAGCCGTGGAAAGGGCA
This sequence comes from uncultured Methanotrichaceae archaeon, assembly GCA_964462795.1. Classification (GTDB taxonomy): domain Archaea; phylum Halobacteriota; class Methanosarcinia; order Methanotrichales; family Methanotrichaceae; genus CAYWZG01. The sequence continues at coordinate 6,481 of CAYWZG010000035.1, read as the reverse complement.
GGTCCCTTCTACCGGAAGCGCAAGAACGTATTCTACGATACCGACGGGATCAAGGAAAAGCAGATCGAGTCGGTCCGGATGTGTCCCAATAAAAGTTGTCCTGGATACATGACGATAGATACCAACGCCGTTCGAGGATATGGATCTGCTGAGTCTGGGTTTGGGGTCTTTGTGCCTTTGTTTGCCTGCAAGCAGTGTCAACAGGAGGCAAGGGAAGAATACGCGTCCCGGAAGAACGATTCGGCGTACAATTACATCTACCTTCAGGACGGTCCCGCCAACGATTTCCGGCTCTACAGCACGAGGATGCACAACGAAACGGTTTACTGAGATCTCAAAAAAAGGGCGACATGCGAAGGGCTAGCGCTTTCGCCCTCTATTCATCGCATTTGTTTGTATTTTTCATATTTAAATTTTATATATATATTTTATTTGTATTGGCCTTTGAGAGCGGCATCTATTAAGTACGATCGGGTTTAGGTACTCGCTATCATGGCATCGCTCGAAGAGCTGATCTCCGCTGCACGAGGCGAGATCGAGGTGGACTTGTTGCTGGAAGGGGCTAAGGTCGTAAACGTCCTTTCTGGCGAGATATACAGATCCGATGTGGTGATTCATAGTGGAAGAATTGTGGGGTTTGACTGCGAAAGCGCCAAAAACGTCATGGACCTGGATGGCCAAATCCTCTCGCCGGGTTTTGTGGACGCTCACGTCCATCTGGAAAGTTCCATGGTAACCCCAGCCCAGTACGCAAAAGCGGTGGTTCCCAAGGGCACGACAACGGTGGTGGCAGATCCTCACGAGATCGGAAACGTTCTTGGCAAAGCTGGAGTTCAATACATCCTCGACGCGAGTGAAAATATTCCTTTGAACGTGAGGGTGATGGCCCCATCTTGCGTTCCTGCAACCCACCTTGAGACATCAGGAGCCAGTCTTGGGCTTGAAGAGATCGCCAGGCTGATGGAGGACGATAGGGTTTTGGGCCTTGCGGAGATGATGAACTATCCTGGCGTGATATTCAGAGACCCTGTAGTTTTAAAGAAGATCATTCTAGGCCAAAAAAAGGTGGTGGATGGGCACGCCCCAGGCCTTAGCGGAAGGGATCTTGCAGCTTATATATCAGCAGGGATCGGATCGGATCACGAGTGCACGACACTCAAAGAGGCTGAAGAGAAACTGAGGATGGGGATGCAGATCATGATGAGGGAAGGGAGCGCTGCCAAGAACCTGAAAGACCTCATTCCGCTCGTTTCGCCTCAGAACTGTTCCAGGTTCTGTTTTGTCTCGGATGATCGCCACCCATCAGACATCTTGAGAGAAGGGCACATAGATCACATGATCAGGATGGCGGTGGAGATGGGACTAGATCCCATAACCGCGTTTCAGATCGCTACCATAAACCCCGCCCAATATTTTGGGATGAGGGACGTAGGCGCAATCGCGCCCGGAAAGAGAGCTGACATGGTCATCCTGAACGATCCTGCCGAGGTGTCGGTTCTTGGCGTCATTAAAGATGGCAGACTTGTGGCAAAGGACGGGCAGATGATCGAGGCGGTGAGAGATCCGGTCGCGCCCGAACATGCCCGAAATACAATGAACGTGGGTGACATTTCGCCCCTCTCGCCCCACCCATCCCTTTCGCTGAAGATCAAGGCCGAGTCGAGCCGGGCGAGAGTGATCGGCGTTGTTCCAGAACAGATCGTGACTCGCGCTCTGATCCGAGAAGTGAAGGCCAAAAGAGGGCTTGTAGTCTCTGATACCGAAAGGGACGTTCTCAAGATGGTGGTGATCGAGCGGCACAAGGGATCCGGAAACGTAGGGTTAGGGCTCGTTGAGGGTTTCGGGCTTGAGTGTGGCGCCATCGCAACTTCAGTCGCTCATGATTCACACAATCTGGTCATGGTCGGAGCGGATGATTCAGACATGATCGTTGCCGGAAAATACGTGACGAAGATGGGAGGGGGGCTTGCCGTCGCGAGAAGGGGGAAGGTGATGGCATCTTTGGCTCTGCCGATCGCAGGCTTGCTTTCAGATAAGAGCATGGACGAGGTTGCCGAGAAGATCGATGAGGTAACGTCAACTGCGCAGGATCTAGGATGCAGGCTGAAAGACCCCTTCATGACTCTTTCTTTCCTGTGCTTGCCTGTGATACCCGAGCTAAAGCTGACGGATAAAGGGCTCGTTGACGTGAACAAGTTCGATTTCGTGGACCTTTTCATAAAAGATGAATGAAGATGAATAAAATAGATCGGTTGAACTCCTTGAGGTCCAGCGATTCCGGGATCTGGTTTCGTTGGAACAAGAAAAACATGTACAGCATCGCAGCCCTTCTTCCCTTAGTGGAAGGGGCAGGACTTGCCGATGGTCCGAAAGATGGCGTCATGCTCTACAGCTTTGCGACCCTGCAGGCACCTGAGATCTATGAAGAGATCTTGAAAGGAAGACACGAAGTGGATGCAGTTTACGTCGCAGGCGGCCCGCACCCTTCGGCAAGGCCAAAAGAGGCTCTCGAGTACTTCGATTACGTGGTGATAGGCGAAGGCGAAGAGACCTTACCAGAATTGCTCAAAGTGATACAAGATGGGCAAAATGTCGAAGGGGTCAAGGGGATCGCCTACAAGGTTGGGGATGATGTGGTCTTCACGCCCAAAAGAGGAAATGTCGACCTGGATCAGTATCCGCCCTTCAAGTCGCCCATTCTCTCGCCGATCGAGATCAGCAGAGGATGCCCTTGGGGATGCGCCTACTGCCAGACCCCGTATCTTTGCGGAAGACGGATGCGCCATCGTTCGATTTCGATCATTGCAAAGTATGCGCACCACTATTCAGACTTGAGATTCACATCACCTAATTCGTTGGCCTACGGATCTGACGGGGTGCATCCAAGGCTTGACAAGGTCGAAAAATTGCTCGCTACCCTTTCGGAAATTGGAAAGCCCATCTACTTTGGGACGTTCCCTTCAGAAGTTAGGCCCGATTTCGTGTCTGAAGAGGCGCTCGATCTCGTATCAAGATACTGCGCTAACAAGTCTTTGAGCATCGGCGGCCAGTCAGGTAGCAACCGGGTGCTAAAAGAGATCGGAAGGGGGCACGGTGTCGAAGAGATTTTGAGGGCTTGCGATCTCTGTTTCGATTGGGGGATCGTGCCCAAGTTGGACCTGATAGTTGGCCTTCCCATGGAGACTTGCGAAGACCAAAAGGAGACCCTCAACCTTGCCCGATACGTGGTCGAGAAGGGTGGGTTCATAAGGGCTCACTACTTCATGCCGCTTCCAGGAACGCCTCTTGAGAAGGCAGAGCCAAAGCCTGTTGAAGAAAAGGTGGCAAGAGAGATCGGACGCTTGGCCTTAGAAGGAAAAGCTACCGGCAAGTGGACGCCTCAGATGTAGAACCTCTTGAAGGGTAGCTTGTAGTCATCGTGAAACTCGTACTTGATCACCGCCTTTTTGGATTCGACGTGGATCTCTTTTACTGACTGGGTGAACATGTACCAGGCATAACCCCTATCAGGCACCTTGAGACGTTCGGGAAGCTGAGATATAAACCCGGTCTCGTTCAGGATGTAGCTTCTAAGAAGCTCGCTACCCGAGGCAAAAAGGAAGGGGAAACCCACCTTCTCTACTTCTTGGGCCAGCCTTTTGTTATCCATTCTCAGCCGATCTGCAAGGAATTGGCGGTAATCGTCTTCAGTTATTACAAGCTCTTTGAATTCGCTCAAACGAGATTCACCACTTGGCAATCTAGCAGAAGGTGAGATAAGAATTGCGGCTTTGGGGCTAAAACCAGACTCGAAAAGCAGATGTAGATCTGGCGTCAGTAAGGTGAGCAGTCATGACGGAATCTAAGAGGATCATTCGAGATCTCGGCCCTGAAGAGGCCCATCAACTGATCCAGAAGATGAGGGATAATCCAAACTTCGTGATCATCGACGTTCGGACCCCTGACGAATATGCAAGCGCCCATCTGCAAAGCGCAATCAACCTCGATTATCATGCCACCAGTTTCGAAGATGAGTTGGGACGGCTGGATCGAGAAGGGATCTACCTCTTGTACTGTCTTGTGGGGATCAGATTAAGGAACGCCCAGAAGATCATGGGCGATTTAGGATTCGCCGAGGTTTATAACATGACTGGCGGGATCCGGCAGTGGTATCTGGAAAAGCGGCCTGTAGTTTGGCCGAGCCAACAAAGATATATGCAGAAGTAGTCATCCCAAAAGTCATGCGCTTTGGAATAGTGGTCACCGATCCAGAGGACTGGACTGCAATAGCCTTGAAAGCGGGGTTTGAAAAGATGGGCGTTGAGGCGATTCACCTGAACTTTTCCCAGCTTGCAGCCCAGATCGGGCCGGATCACTGGATCAAGGGGAACGGGACAAATCTTGCCGACCTCGACGGCCTCGTGGTGAGAGATCTTGGACGAAGCGGATCTCACGATGTCGCATTCAGGTTTGAGACACTCTGCGCCCTTCGGCAGATTGGCCTATCGATAGTCAACTCGCCAGAAGCGATCCAGAGGGCGGCTAACAAGTTTGCCACGTCCTTTGCTCTTCACGAGGCAAAAGTTCCACATCCCCAAACGATGGTGACCACCAGTTTCGAGGCGGCGATCAGATTTTTGGAAGAACATGGGAAAGTCGTGACAAAACCGCTCTTTGGATACAAAGGAAAGGGGCTTGAGCTGATCGTGCGAAACGAGAAGGATCGGCTTGCAGAGATCCTAAAACGAAGTGGTGTCGTCTATCTTCAGGAGTTTTTAGTATCCACCGCACCTTCGCCAAGGGACATAAGAGCTTTCGTGGTGGGTGGCCAGGTCGCTGGAGCCATCTACAGGGTGGCGCCAGAAGGGTGCTGGATCAGCAACTTAAGCCAGGGTGGCGCACCTCAACCCTGCCCCCTCAACGATGAAATTGAAGAATTAGCTCTGAAGGCAAACCAAGCAGTTGGCACGGTCTACAGTGGCGTAGATCTGATGGAGACCGAAGACGGGCTGAAAGTCATCGAGGTGAACGGCACCCCTTCGGGAAGAGGGATATTTCAGGCGATGGACGTTGATGTGGGCGAGATGATCGCAAGTTACCTTATGGACTTGAGGTCATGAACGAAAGTTATGGTCAATACTGAGTGATAAAGTGATGTTCATGTTCCGGGAAAAAATTTGTCAGGATCGTCATGACCTTTTCGTGATGGTGTTCGCATCGTTATTGGCCTTGTTCTTGCTGGCTGGTTTTGGAGGGGCCGAAACTATCAAGGTTTCATCAGGTGAGAGCGTCCAGGCAGCTATAGAAAGGGCAAATCCCGGAGACGTCGTCTTGGTTCAAAGTGGGACCTATCATGAAAATTTGGACGTGACCAAGCGACTCACTCTTAGGGGCATGGACACAGGAAGCGGTATTCCGATAATTGAGGGGAACGGCAACGATACTGCGATCCGGTTGAAGGCAGGCGGGATCATCCTCAAGAATTTTGAAGTTGCTGGTTCCAGAATTGGGATCGAGGTGGTTTCGGATAATAACTTCGTGACAAAGAACGTCGCCAAAGACAATTGGGTCGCTATAAGCATTGTTGATTCAACGAAGAACCTCGTCAAGGATAACACGATTCTCGACAACTATCGCGGCATCTATCTTGAGTCTTCGTTCCAGAACACCATATCCAAAAACAGTGTAAGTGACAATAGATGGTTTGGGATCGGTCTTCAGTCTTCAGAGAGAAACGTCATCACCGGAAACACCATCAGCAATAATTACTATGGTTTATCTCTTGCCGAATCCGAGGGTAACACGGTCAAAAACAACGTGATGACTGGTAACAAGTACGATGACTCGCCCTTGCTTATGGCTCCGAACTCGACTGAAACCGAGGCAGAGGTAGCTCCTGAAGTCGTACTCGGGGCAGTTCCTGGAACTGACGAAATCGAAGGGGATGAAACTGTGATTCTGGAAGTGGCTAGAGATGAAGCTGGAAATGAAACTCTGATTCGAGAAGTAGCTGAAGCTGAAGCTGGAAACGAAACTCTGATTCGAGAAGTGGCTAGAGATGAAGCTGGAAATGAAACTCTGATTCGAGAAGTAGCTGAAGCTGAAGCTGGAAACGAAACTCTGATTCGAGAAGTGGCTGAAGCTGAAACCGGAAACGAAACTCTGGTTCGAGAAGTGGCTGAAACTAAAACCGGAAACGAAACTCTGATTCGAGAAGGGGCTGAAGCTGAAACTGCCGTCGATACGAGGTCAAAAAGCAGCAGCAAAAAGAGCTCTGGTGGCACAGCTATCCCGACCGTGACTTTGATCGAGTCAAAAACCGAAGAAAAGAGCGAAACCGAACTGGAAATGCCTGCGCCAACTGGCGTGAACGAAACGATCCTTCTCAACGAAACGTTACTCTTTAACGAAACTGCGATCAACAAGACGCTCGTGCCCAACGGAACAATCCTTCTCAACGAAACGTTACTCTTTAACGAAACTGCGATCAACAAGACGCTCG
>CAYWZG010000034.1:0-21109 GCA_964462795.1 uncultured Methanotrichaceae archaeon | reverse complement strand
TCAACGGCGACGAGTTCGGAACTCTTGAGAACAACGTCAACGTGACCGGTGTACCACCGACCGGCGATAACGTTACCGATAACGATACTGAAGAGGTATACGCTACCCTTCCCTTCAGCATATCTGGTTACAAGTTTGACGCTGTAACCCCTCATGTACCTCTTGCTGGCTGGAATATCACTGTTTCCAACTCAACCACCAGTGAAGTCGTCGGAAATGACACCACCAACGAATCAGGTTATTGGCAGGTTACTGGTCTTGGCAATGGCACTTACAACGTCAGTGAAGAGCTCAAGCTCAACTGGACCGCGATCAATCCAGCATCTGGATGGCAGAACGTCACCATCAATGGAGCCGACGTGCGTGAAGTAAACTTCTACAACGATCCAAGAAACCTTTCCATAACCAAGGTTGCCAACAAAAAGACCGTCAAACGCGGTGAAGAGATAACCTACACCATCACTATCTGCAACAACGGCAACCAGGCCGCGAAGGACGTCGTGGTCGAAGACATCTTCGACGGCCAAGTTGAGTTCATATCAGCATCCCCGATGCCAGATTCCGATGGCTTCTGGCGGTTCGACGAGATTCCGGCTGATGAATGTGTCGAGATCATACTGACCATCAGAATTCCGAAACAGGATCTGGACTTTGCAATGGATCAGGGAGTCTCTGGTGAAGGATTCGTGAACGTTGCAAACGACTATTCGACGACTTTTGAGCCTTACATCCTCAAAAACCGGGTTATCGCCATCGTCACCTTTGAAGGATCTGTTAGACGACAATACTCAGATTCGGAGAGTGTCAATGTCTTGGGCGAACCTGGAACCGAGCTTGAGACTAGAGAACACGGCAGCGGCGTTTATGAAAGCGAAGAACAGGTGAGAATGTCCACTGAAAACAAGTCCATCGAGATGAACAAGGACATGTCTGCAGAGTACAAGCCCACCACCTTGGGCCTGTACAGAAACAGGACGATAACTTACAGCTCAACCTGGACGGAGGAAGCTCGTGCCAAGAACCGGGTGACCGGTGCTACCATGACAGAATCTTACAGGTACGCCACCAGCATCGATCGCGAGTCTCGGATGAAGCTTGACATCAACGAGTCTGAGATGGATGTCAACTCGGAATTTGACGGAAAGGGTCACATCGGGTTCCTGAAAAAGTCGAGTCCGGGGGCTTCTGCCAATGTGCCTTCAACCTTCGAAGTTCGCGAAGATTATGTGGGCAGCTTCAAGGTTTTAGAGAAAATCGGCGAGTACGGATCGAGCGTGACCTCTGAGAAGTCCACAGAGGGCCAAGGGTTCGTTGCCGTGGACAAAGAGATCGGTGCGACTCAAGATACTTACGAGTACGGTACTGGAACCTACGAATCAGATGAAGTGATCAACACCGCCTCAAACTACATGGCCAAAGACATAAGCGTGGTACACGTTCCGACCAGCCAGAGCCTGACAGATGACGTATCTTTGGATCAGGACCTGAAATGGAAGGAAGGCATGTCGTCCAAGAACCCGAAGAAGAGTTTCATCGGCGAAGAGTACACCAGCATCGAGAGCCTTGATAAAGAGACCGTGGCTCTGGGCTTGAACGAGATGAGCACTGAAACTGTCTTCTCGGGTGAAGCGAGGTACAGAGCGGTTTTGACTGAAGGCGTCGGAAACGATCCAATCGAGATGGACGAAAAATACACCGGCGACTACTCGATCGAACGGAATATTCTGTTCCGGGGTGTGCCCAAATACGATCAGCCACATCTTAACGTGACCAAGACGTTGGAGAGTGTGAATCACATTAGAGATCCCGTTCACAAGACGAAAGAAACGGTCCTTGCTGGGGAAGACGTTGACAACATGATCTACGTTGCCACCTACAACATAACGGTTGAAAACGATGGCAACAAGGACCTTAAACCAGTCTATGTGATCGATTATTTCCCGCCCAATACGAGTTTTATCGAGCCTGCTTCGATGAAGCCTTCTTCGTTAAGCTTCGACAGTGCCAACTGGACTTTGACTCACCTCTCGATAGGTGACCCAATGACCATAACGTTGAGGCTTGACGTGACAAAATACTTCGATCAGAATTCGGCCGGCATCGTCGGAGACGAGATGGTCAACAGGGTCAAGGTCTGCGGTGGATACGGCGAGGACGATTGGGTCTGTGCCGCCAACTATTCGGCGCTCGAGATCGACTGGTTGACTTGTTGTCTCGATGACGAGACCTTATCGGTCAGCAAGACTGCTCAGATCGACGAAAACGAGTCAGAATTGATCAGATATGCTATCGAGATCAAAAACGAGGCCAATGCCACCAGGGTGGCCACGGTGACCGACAATTTGCCTGAAGGAATGACATTACTAGAGTCGTCCCCGATTTTCGACTCTTACGAAAACGATGTCGTCACCTGGAACTTGGCCGAGATCGAGCCATTCGAGACTGTGACCATTGAATACAAGGTCGAAGTCCTCAGAAATGGCAAGTTCGTCAATACAGTCGAGGTGGATGCAAGATCAGTCGATGGATCTGCAATTCGACCAGTGCATGCAACTTCTGTCATGAACGTGGATGAAATCGAGTCGCCCACACCCTATCCAGGATGGCAGCCGCCAGACTGGGATTTCCAATATGCTGAGTACAATCCCGGTATAAACTGTGACGATATGTGCGAGACGACGCCCTGAAGTGGTGTCGTCCTTTTCGTATCGTTAAACACCTATTCTAGCGAAAACCAATAACCTGATGGGCGGCAGTTACGATCCAATTCATCTTTCGCTCAAGGTGGCTTTTTTCCAGATCCAGTTCGACAGCTGGAAGGTTGACATTGGCGGGATTGGGTCAGAAATCTTTTTCGCATAGATTCAGCGCTAAGGCTATCATTGGAACATTTCCGATACATTCCATAGGCCCCCCATGCCTTTTACGTTTGTATCTTGATGGTCATGGCACTTTTCAATTGTATAAATCGAAAGTTGATGACGATAATCTAGACTAAATGTGTTCGTCGAAAACGTTCACATTTACATACATTCTCGTCAGTTTTGGGTCATGGCCATCAGTTCCAGCCGCGCTTTGTCTTTATCTTCGCCAGAATCGGGCTCACCTTTTTCCCCATCGCCTTCTTCATCTGGTGTGTAGGACAAGTACAGCTTTCGCCTTTTACCTTGAGTTAGCCTCACATGAGTGGGATCCATATCAACGGCTCGCTTCATCACGCTTATAACTGTAGTCTTGTTCAAGCCGAGCATATCCACCAATTCGCTGGTGGTGTACCTTCCGGGGCGCTCTTTCATGAGGTCTATCAAGGTCTTTGTGTGGCTTTCAAGGGCATTTCCTTCGCTTCCCTTTTGTGACCTGTTGGTGGCTGTGCGGATTTGTCTGGCCTTAATCTGGCCTTTAAGGTCTGCCACTTCTTTTGAAAGGTGGTCCACTTGATCGATCAGTCTTCCCAGAAGGTCAACGTCTTGCTGCTTGTTGGTCAGCATGTTGGACATGTTCTCGACGGCCATGATGAGACCTGTCATAGCCTGTGTTTCTTCAAGTTCCCTTTCGCTCTTAGCTGCCTTCTTTTTGTATATCTCTAAAAGATCCTCAAACATCAGTTCGATACTCCTATGTTAATCTTGTTCGTTTTCTAATCCCTTCTGTTTTGTACAAACGGACCTAAAAGATTCACCTGAAACGGGGTCCTCGACCAAAGTATAAATAGTTTTCTTAAAATACCTATTTCATGATCTAGAGCGTGTAATGTCGCTAAACAATCTTGTTTTGATGTGAAATATTTGTCAGTCTTGATTACAGTCAAACTGGCCATGTATTTTGAGTCACCGTATTTAACGATACCTTTCAGACAAATCTCAAACTTGTAAAATCTAGAGTTTGAGATTTGACCTATTCGTATCGTTAAACACTATTCTGGCGAGAACCAATCTGTTTCATCTAATTGGTTCTCGACTATATTCTCTGAGGACCAAAGGCAATTCTGCGATATCGTTTATTATTTGATCTGCTGCCTGGATGAGCTTTTCAGAGGGTTTACTGTCTTGTTGGACCGTCAAGATCCCTAGATCAGCTGCTTTGAGTGCGTAGATATCGTTGAGGCCGTCACCAACCATGACCACCAAGTCGTATTCGTCTTTTAGCTTCGATACGACTTCCTCTTTCTTTCGCGGTGTTGATGCGGGGTATATGTTTTCAGGCTCAATCCCCTGACATTTGGTCAGGCCTGAAAGGCTCCGCATACTGTCGCCTGAGGCAACGTAGATGTCTATGCCCATGTTCGTTAATTCATCCAGAACTTCTTGTAGGCATGGGAAAGGCTTTCCGCCAGTGCTAACTGAGTATGTGACTTCTTCAATCTCGGCGTCTACTATAAACCCTGAAGCGCAATAAGATGCATAAGACGCGGGGCATCGAGCGCAGACTGCTGCCAGGGTCTCTTGGACATCTCCTATCTTCGCTTTAGAGTCGAGAATTATCAAGCAGGCTTCTTTTTCAGAGACTGGTGTACTAGAGCAGCTGATCTTGATCTGCTCATCTTTACCCTTAAAGAAGGTGCTAAGTGGCGTTTGGGGATCTGCCTTCATGATCGTCGCAGGTTCTATGTGGGGTACGACCAAGGCTCTGCCGTCCTTTTCCATGACCAGATGTGTGGTGACCACCTTGGGTATGATGACGTTTTTGGGGATGTCTTTGGCCACCCTGTACATTTCGAGCATGGTGCCTGCAACGTCTAATACCACCGCACGGTTACGGAACATCAACTTCAAGCAAGGCCGTCAAGCTGTCATCAATCTATCGGTCGGAATGGAAAAATAGACCCTTTCTCTTGAGATTGGGTATGAGCTGTTTTCAGGTTCGTCTAGATTGGCACTTTCTTTCGTTTGTTCTCCGCGGGATTGACGGTTGGGGGGCCATTGCTATAAGCGATACAGCTCATTTGCCTAAAATATGGATCTCAAGACCAAGGCTCGCCTCATCGCAGTGGGGACCATAGAACTTCCTTTGGCCTGTCTTCCTTCAGGTCCTGTCTCTACCGCAGGCCCTGGGGCCGGTGAGATGAGCATTTTCTTTCGTTCTGGTGACAAGAGGGTTCGGTTGGGTGTGGCTGAAAGCTCGCCCTTGAAGCTTGTCGAGCTTAGCAAAGACGAGGTGGCCATAATGGAGGGGAATGAAACTCTGGCCAAAGGTCGCCTTGAAGCGCCGCTCTTACATTGCCCAGAACAAGCCTACATCACCGTCAGCGAAAGGTGCATCTACAACTGCAAGTTCTGCGCAGTTCCAAAGCTTTCGGGCAGCGTAAAGTCGCAAGATCAGGTGGTCGAGATGGTCGAGCAGGCTCTGGCCAGCGGAAACCTCAAAGCCATATCTTTGACTAGCGGGGTTGAGATCTCGCCAGAAAAGGAAGTGGCGCGGGTGGCTGAGATAGTTTCGGCTTTGCGGCACATAGACGTTCCTATAGGAGTTTCAGTGACTCCGGCGTTTCGATCTAGCGAGATATTGAAGCGGGCCGGAGCTGACGAGATAAAGTACAACGTGGAATGTTTGGACCCGGACCTGTTCGGGAAGGTCTGCCCTGGCGTTTCTCTGGACGAAATCAAAGCGGCGCTGAGAGGTGCGGTGAAGATTTTTGGAAGGGGCAAGGTCTTTTCCAACGTCATCATCGGGCTTGGGGAATCTGACAAGGCTCTTCGTGATGGGATTGATGAGCTTGCAAAGATGGGCGTTTTTCCGGGCTTGAGAGCGATTTATCCTCATCCGCTTCGCCAGGGCGAGATATATATGGAACGGCCCAGCGCCGAGAGGCTCATAGAGCTTGCTCGGTATACTCGTGACGTGTTGGACAAGTACGGGCTTCGCGGGGATCTGGCCAAGACCATGTGTTATCGGTGCACTGGGTGCGACCTGATACCGCATCGGGATCTTTAAGAGCGCTCAGAACTCAAAATCTTCATCATTTAATCAGGCCAGGTCATCTCATCATGGCGCCGTCGGCGAATAACACTTAAATAGTACTACTGCGACTTGAACTTTGCCTCTTAATGCGGGGGTCGCCAAGCCAGGTCAACGGCGCTAGGTTCAGGGCCTAGTCTCATAGGAGTTCGAGGGTTCGAATCCCTTCCCCCGCACCAAATGAATCAACCGGTGCTGATTTTGATGTATTTTGCCAAACTTGCGATGTACTAAATTGTGTTCTTGTCGTGAAAATATTTTTCTGCAAAATAGGTACCTACGTTCGGCAGATCGAGTTTTGATTTGGGATAACTTTCCTGATAGCGGTTTTTTAAAATGTCCAAAATTCTATTTTTAATATTGATTCCCTCAAACGTGCTCGAAACGAGGTCGTTTTTGCGTAAAATTGAAAATCCATCCACATTTTGATAATATGCTATTTATAGTCCCGAACGCCAAGTTTGACACTTATCTGATGTGTAGCGGTGATGTTAACCCAAGAAACTACAGGTCTTGTAAGCAGATGATTCCTCCAGTATACTGCATTACGTGTCAAGTCTAAGGTTCAGGACTATAAACGCATATGCCAAAAAAATGTCTAAATATCAGAGTTAAACCTGCCGAATGCGGGTAGGTACAACTTATTGTCCAAATTCAAAGCTCGATCTGCCGAAACGCCCATGATTCGTAAACATATCCCCAAAGCATGAAAATCGCTATGTGATGACTTCATATTGTGAACATTTTCATGAGAATGTAGGATTAAGGCTCATAAGACGATTTCGAAAAACCCCCCTAAATTGCAAATTTGGCATCCTCCCTATTTAAGGAGTATTTAAAGGAGGCCAGCTGGTCGGAGGTTAACCAAAATCCTCATAAGTTATTTATAGCTATTAACATAACGAAAGCCAGATGATGGACAAGGTCTCAATAAAAATAAAGAATTATGCGTGCTTTGGTGAAGAGCCACAGGGGTTTAATTCGATCAAATCGATAAATATCTTAATCGGTAAGAATAACTCTGGTAAGTCTAGATTGATAGATCTAATTGAGTTTCTAGAAATGAAAAAAACTTTACAGAACGGGGCTGAAATAATTATTGGCTATCCACTTACTGCTTTTTTATCTGATCCAAATCTTAAAAAAAGTATAACAAGTTCAGAGATTAAAATAATGGAACAATTCGGCTTCCATACACAAGATTCAGAACTATTTATAAACAAGGTTCTGAAAAATAGAAAAATTTCTATTTCATATACAAAGAATGGGCTAGTTTTTAAAAATTTTGAACCTTCTCTGGATTTAAATAAATATAAATTAGGTTCAAAGCCAATAGAAGGAATTTTCAATGAATTTGTTAGAGGGAAAAATATTAGATCATTTTCGCCTCTTAATGATACACATTTCAGGATTCTTCGTGCAGAAAGAGATGTCAAATCAGAACCACGAACAGATAGTACGATTATTGATGATAGTGGAAAAGGAGCTACTAGTATTCTTCGTCGATATTTGCAAGATAAAGACTTTGATAAATCGGTTGTGACTGAGATACTTTTAGCAAAGCTTAATGAAATAGTGACACCAGACATGGATTTTAATTCTGTAGATGTAAGAGTAGATTTTTCAAATGATGCGGGTGAAATATATCTTCAGAGGGATAATAAAATGCATCCCATACCATTATCAGTATCTGGAAGTGGTTTAAAAACTGTTTTGCTGGTTCTAATTTATACATTAATTCTTCCTAGTGTCGTGTCATGCGTAAAATATCGTATTATGCACTCGTCATTTTCATGAATTTGGGGCATCAGACATGCGAAAAGGACGATAGCCTTTACGACATTAAAGCGTTGACACGACACTAGGTTAGAACATATAGCAGAAAGTAATTTCGTTTTCGCGTTTGAAGAACTCGAAAATAATTTACATCCGGCACTACAACGCAAATTGTATGAATATATACGAAATTTCGCTGTGGAGAAAGGAGCTACATTTTTTATAACGACTCACTCTAGCATCGCAATAGATCAATTTAGTAATGACCCCCTCGCACAGATATATCACATATCCCATAATGGCAAAAATGCGGTCTCAACACCAGTTGATACATATGCTGAAGGTAGATCAATTTTAGATGATCTAGGAATTCGTGCAAGTGACGTATTGCAATCCAACGGTGTAATTTGGGTGGAAGGTCCGTCAGATCGAATTTATATCAATAAGTGGATAGACCTATGGTCGAATAGTAGCTTGCATGAAAATGTACAGTACCAATGTGTTTTCTATGGAGGAGGGACACTTGATCATTTATCAGCTGAATTTTCTCAAGATGCAGACGATTTAATTAAAATATTTACATTAAATAGAAATGCAATTATAGTCATGGATAGCGATAAAAAAAGTGAGGCAGATGAAATTAAAGAAACAAAAAAACGAATTTTGGACGAAATTGGAAAAAGTGGAAGTGGACTTTGCTGGATAACCAAAGGTCGAGAAATTGAGAACTACATTCCTGCATCAGCCATTTCAAAACTTATTAAAAGAGATAGTGAAAAAAGGAATGTGGGGCAATTTGATTCATTTCCTGAATATCTGAACTCTATCATCCCTGGATTGGGTACACAATACGACAAAAATAAAGTTCCTTGTTCAAAAGAAATAAGAAACCATCTCACTAAGGACAATTGTAACATGTTGGATCTTAATGATAAAATGAATGAAACAATTTTACAAATTGAGAAATGGAACCAATGAAGCAATTTCATATAACTCACTTTTCGCAGTAAGGCTATGCCAAATCCATCATTACTTCGGGAGCGCGGAGGACCATGGATACCCCGACCGTTAGGTCGGGGAAGAAGTGAACCCTCGTCCGTTTTTTGTGTTCCTTTAAATCGGTAAAACTTTGGAGACTGTTCAGAGGAAACCGAAAGTAGAGTTTCAATCGTGCAGATCTGGGAAATCTGGGCAACGAAGACTCAAAGATTTCTGAAATCCGGAAAACCGGGCGTGCGGCCCCGAAGCATACCCCATCCTTTAGAGCGGGGTGGGCCGCACGCAATTTGATTTTTCACCTGTGATAACGGGTGAAAATTGAGACGTGAATCCTCATTATTAGTAATAATAACTCTACTTTCCAAGTTTTCCCTCGGTTGCGCCCAGTTTATAACCTACCCTTGAATCTCGCATAATACAAGGACTGTACGAGGCCACTTAAATATAACTTACCTTGATATAAATAACATTAATTCGGCTCATAATGTGATAAATGTATACCAAAACCAAAACTTGGAAAGTAGAGATAATAACTCTACTTTCCAAGTTTTCCCTCGGTCGCGCCCAGTTTATAAACTGTCCTTGCATCTCGCATAATACGAGAACTGTGAGAGCGGAACTAATTCGCACATAGTCCAACAAAAATAGCATTAATCCGGCTTATAACCTAACAAATGTATGCGAAAGCCAAAACTTGGAAAGTAGAGTAATAATAATTTAAATTAAATTTGTAAACTTTTCTATGCCTGCCTTCTTTTAGTAGGTGGTGAACATCTGGCAAACGTCTTTTCTATCCCACCCTTTCCCAAACTCGGTATTAGAACTGCGGGTAATTGCCATCGATCTCTAATTGTGGCCGAACTTCGAGATATCACCTCAATATGGCGGAACAAAAACGTCTGCTGGCCAGTTTCCTTGAGTTGAAGCACAAGGGTTCGTGTCCCCCAAGCACTTTTCTGCTTTTGAGCGCAAGGGGTGATCCGACAGAGCAGAAGGCTTATGTAGGCCTGGCCGGTTCCGCTTC
Source organism: uncultured Methanotrichaceae archaeon (assembly GCA_964462795.1). Lineage (GTDB taxonomy): Archaea > Halobacteriota > Methanosarcinia > Methanotrichales > Methanotrichaceae > CAYWZG01. The sequence continues at coordinate 11,355 of CAYWZG010000034.1, read as the reverse complement.
GACATAGTTAGACCATTTTAGATCGCCATTGACGCAAAAATAGGTGGCAAAGTTGCACAAAGTGGGATCGCGGGATGAAAAGACCGATTTGTCAAAGACTGGACCCCACGCCGCAAAGGGCCGGGGCAGACAAAAATACCTGGGCGAAAAGGGGCTGATCGCGCTTATAACCGTTCTCAGCGACAAATACGACCGCAGACCTGTGCTTCTGATTGGGCTTTCTATATACATTGTAGCAAGCCTTGGCTGCGCAATCTCCTGAGACATTTATCTCCCGATAGCATTTCGCATTCTGCAGGCCATTGGTGGCAGCGGTGCTTTTGCCGTGGCCACAACCCATGAAAATAATCTAGCACATGTCGTCGGGACATATCGATTTTCATATTTTGATCATGTGCCTTTTGATCATGAGTATTTGCTGAGGCGCGGGCATAAATCGCTTACTCTCAAGTCCGAGCGATGATCCTAAGATCATGCGTCCCATGACAAACCTATTTAAACACCGGCGGGCTTTCGCACGGCAACATGACCGAATGGACGTCCGACTTCACCGGCTCATTCCACAACTACCTCTCGCCAGGCTGCCGGATCTGCCACCAAGGTGCATCATTGGTCCTATTCGTGACCGGCCTTTGTGATAGAACCTGCTTCTACTGTCCGCTCTCTGAAGCGCGGAAGGGAATAGATCAAGTATTTGCCAACGAGCAGAAGGTGAGGGGGATCGAGGGTACCTTGGAAGAGGGCCGAGCCATAGGGGCTCTTGGCACTGGGATAACGGGTGGAGAGCCCTTGCTGAAGAAGGACTTCGTGGTCGAGTGCATGAAAGCCTTGAAGTGCGAGTTTGGTGAAGACCACCACATTCACCTCTACACAGGATCCCGGCCAGGACCCTCGACCTTGAAAACGTTACGGCGCGCAGGGCTAGATGAGATCAGAATCCATCCTCCCCTCGAAGATTGGAACGATCTCCGGTGGCTTGGTTCCATTTTGGCAGAGGCAAAACATCAGGGCCTTGAGGCTGGGGTGGAAATCCCTGCCCTGGGGCCAGCACCTGGGATCCTGCTCGCGATTCAGAAGACTGGGGCCTTCCTCAACTTAAACGAGCTTGAATTCTCTGAGACAAATCAAAAGGCACTCAAGGAGATAGGGTTTGAGGCAAAAGACCTCTCTTGTGGCGCGATCGGGAGCGAGGAGATTGTCCGCGAGTACTTCATGGATCCAGAATTGAAGGTCCATTACTGCTCTTCCAAGTTCAAAGACGCAATCCAGCTAAGAGAACGGCTAAAACGGCGTGCCGATCGGACTTCTCGCCCATTCGATACGCCCACCGAGGACGGAACCATAATCTATGGGACGATAACACCTTTGGACCTGAATATCGCGCTCGATGTGCTGAATTGTCTGGGTGTCCCTCCAGAAATGTACTCGATCTGCGAAAAAAAGGTAGAGATCGCAGGCTGGATATTGGAAGATATCTCCGAAACGCTGAAAACGATCGGCTGCGAACTTGCCTTGGTAGAACGGTATCCACTTGATAACGGGTTTGTGGTGGAGGTAATACCCCTTTGACAGTCGATATGTGCCTTCTTTGGGGCGGCAGAGAAATTGGGCGAGATTTCCACTCTTTCAACCCCAAAATTAATAAATCCATAACTGCAAATTGGAGGGCGGTGAGCTTACAGGATGGCGGCGAGCGATAAAAACCATGAAGAACAGATTCGAGAGCGCTTAAGAAACTACCTCAAACGCGATGGAATGGGCATTCGGAAGGCTGTTCTGAAGTTGTTCTTGCATGATAGATCCTACACGACTGAAGAAGTTTACAATTACTTGGACAAAGAGGGCTTTGATGTGAGCTATCGCGGGGTGTCTGCCATGGTTGGACTTATGAACACGAGGCTTGGCATTCTCAGTATCGATGTATCTGGCGATCACAACGTTTACTCGCTTAAGTCCGATCACAAGAACATTGTGGGCGTCGTTCTGGGCGACTACTAACTTCGAATTTTGTTCGAGCTTTGAGCCTCAGAGTATCTGGGGCTCAACTGAGTGTTTTAGTTGTAATGTTCAATGATGCCGTTTGGATAAATCTATTACTATAACCTCACTCAATTAATTCTCTGCTATAGGCAGCTCAGTTGGGCGGCTCCCCACGTTTCATCCTATTCATATATTTCTTGAGCACCTGATCTGAGAGCAGGTTGATTGTTCGCAAAGCCAGATGTTGAACAGGCCCACAGGTCATCCTCTCGCTGTAGAACCGGTGGAGCTTTTTCAGGTGGCGGAGGTTGTATTCAAGACAGGTCCCCACAAGCTCCCAGTGTTCGGGCGTGGCCTGATCTTTCCCAAATCCTTTGGCATTCCCAAGCTTTGTCTCGCCGATGGGCGTAAAAAAGAGCGGCAACATCATTCCGGTGTAATCCCAGAGCGATTCCACAAGCTCTGTGGTCTTGACCACGTCTCCAATGGTTTCGCCAGGCAGTCCCATTACCAGGCTTGCGATCGGAAGCCAAGACTGCTCGTGAAATAGCGTGTAACATTCCCTCACGATCTCAGGCCAGATCTCCACTGAAGAAGGTTTTGCCTTGTTCTTCATGTGCTTTGCCAAAAGACTGGAGCTACCGGTCTCGATCCCGACCCAGGCCGACATGTACTTTTGATCGATCCCTACGCCCACAATCTCAGAGATCTCTTTTAGAGCGTCCTGGCCGTGATATACAGAGGCCATACTAACGTGAGAGACGTCGATGGTCCTTGGACCTAGCTTTTTAATTTCGGTGAACAGCTCTCTAAGAGGTTCCCTTTTAGGGGTGAGGTCATCAGACCCGTAGAGGAACGCGTCTTCACAATGGAGTATTAGGTCACCTTGCCCTTCTGCGATGTTCACCTTCGCATCTTCCAGAATTCTGGAAATCGGCCTGTGCCTGGTCTTTCGCATAGTGGGCGAACAAAAAGAGCATCCTCGACTGCATCCTCTCCCTATCTCTACGATCCCTCCGATGGTCGCGCCCCGATTGACCGGAATCTCGTCTGCGGAAACGATCTGGCCGCAGACCTCGTGAGGGATCTTTCTTCCTTCTATTATGTCTCTGCAGATTTGGGGAAAGTCGTGCTCGCCCTCGCCCATGTAGACAAGATCAACGCTGACGTCTTCGCCTCTTACCTCCCAAGATCCATTCCCGCCCACGATGATCTTGGGCCGGTACTTCTTGATAAGCGGATGGGCCACAAGCTCCAGGAACTTGGTCCTGTTGAAGGGCGCCCCCTTCTCGATCATTTCCTCGATCTCTCGGATGGCGATCTTGCCCATGGGGTCATCATGCGTTATCCCGACTATTTTGGTATCAGAACCTATCGCCTTGTCCAGATGGTCCGGATGGGCCACCATCACCTCGTCGCGTTTGAATCCCGATTCCAGTAGTGCGGCTTCGACTTTCCGCATCCCACAAGGCGCTAAGGTGGCAGATCCATCGGCCTTCGCTTCGACTGGCGGGCAGAACAACCACCTGAATATCCTCTCACTGATCAGAGAAACTGGAAGTATAGACGCAAACCCCAACATGACGCCACCATTGTAATTGCTCATCATGGTGGCATCGCTGGTGAGGACGATCCTTTTGCCTGACATCTGGCCACTTCCTTTTGTCCATCACAGATAACTGTGTTGAGCCGTGCATCCACAACTCTTTAATACACCTCCTTTTCTAGAAAAGAACGTGCGAAAGAAGTCTTTGTCCGAGATCAATGAGCGCATCCGAGACGGCAGCGTCCGAGTGGTAACCGCAGAGGAGATGCCGAATCTTGTAGACGAGCTCGGCACGGATGGAGCCGTGCGCGAAGTGGACGTGGTCACGACAGGGACATTTGGTGCCATGTGTTCTTCAGGCGTCTTCTTGAACCTGGGCCACAGCGACCCGCCCATAAAGATGGGAAAAACCTGGCTGAATGGCGTTGAAGCCTACGGAGGCATTGCAGCAGTCGATCTGTTCTTGGGTGCAACACAGCCTTCTTTGGACCGTGGGGACGAATACGGCGGCGCTCACGTGATCGAAGATTTGGTCGTGGGAAACGAGGTGGACGTAAAATCCCAAGGCGTCGTCACAGACTGTTATCCTCGGCTCGATATCGAGACTTCACTCCGGCTTGAAGATTTCAATCAGGCCACGATGGTCAATCCCAGAAACGCGTATCAAACATATGCTGCTGCCACCAACACCACGGATAGAACCATTCACACTTATATGGGCACTCTTCTTCCACGCAGCGGAAACATCTCATTCAACGGGGCTGGAGCCCTAAACCCCATATGTAACGATCCTGATTTTGAGTACATCGGAATCGGAACCCGGATATTCCTATGTGGCGCTCAAGGTTACATAATCGGCTCGGGAACACAGCACCACCCTCAGAGTGGTTTTTCCAACCTGATGGTGAAAGGCGACCTGAAAGGGATGAATAACGATTACCTTAGAGCAGCAACTTTGCAGGACTACGGCCCGTCTCTTTATGTCGGCTTAGGCGTGCCGATCCCTGTTCTGAACGAGAATATCGCCAAAAAGACTGCGATCAGGGACAAAGACATAACGACCGAGATTTACGACTACGGCGTTCCAAGACGGTCTCGCCCGGTCTTAAAAGCGGTAACCTACGAAGATCTATACTCAGGCGTTGTGGAGATAAATGGAAAAGAGGTGAACGCCTCACCACTTTCGAGCCGCTACGTTGCAAGAAAGATTGCCTGTGCTCTTCGCGACCAGATCCTTCAAAGTGAATTCTTCCTTTCTGCGCCTGTGGAACCGTTGACCCTTGAGGGCAAAAACGAGCCCATGAGACAGACCAAAGAGTATCCTTTGGTTGGGGATGTCATGGGCCGAGATGTGACGACAGTCCATGCCGACATCGGAATAGATGAAGCGGCCCAGATAATTGTTGGCAGCACCTTCGATCACCTGCCGGTTGTATCCGACGAAGAGAAGATCATAGGAATTGTGACGGCTTGGGATATATCCAAAGCAGTAGCTAACGGCCATGTTTCCAAGGTTTCTGGCATAATGACAAAGAAAGTCTTCATAGCCAGCCCAGAAGAGCCTTTGGAACTGGTTGCAAGAAAGCTGGATCATCACAAAATATCGGCTCTGCCGGTGGTCGACAAAGAGGACCACGTAGTCGGGATGGTAACCACCGATCACTTGAGCCGGCTCTTTAGCAGGGGGCGATCTGATTGAAACTTATGCTTCATGTGGATCCTGATATCATTCGCCAGCCCGTGATCGCATCCGTCATCTTGGAGACTGAAGCGCTCATCAACATAGAGCGGGCAAAAGTGGATGCCGTCACCGGCGAGATTTTGGTGGGCGTATCTCAGGACAAATGCATCGAAGTGAAGAAGGCCTTCGAGAATAGGGGTGCCAAGGTATTCATCCTGAAGATGCCGGTGATAAAAAACGATGACGAGTGCGTCCACTGCGGGGCTTGTATCTCGATATGTCCAACTGGAACTTTCAGGTTCGAAGATTCTTTAGTGGTGGCAGATCCGAGCAAGTGCGTCCAATGTGGGGCTTGCATAACAGCATGTCCCCAGCGAGCCCTCAAGCTGGCCTTGAAATGATCTTATTAGTCGAGAACCAATTAGATGAAACTAATTGGTTCTCTCCAGAATTCCTTCAGTCGGACTTCCCATGAAAATGGTCAGATCATGGGTCCGAGACATATCGATTTTCATGTTTCGGGCATGAGTTCATGAATCATGGATATTTGAGTTTTTTTAAGCCCCATGCATATCGATTTTCGTTTTACCTGGGCGTTCAGTCTGAGGGACAGAGCACGCACAAAACCTTACACAGATCCTCGTCCAAATCCTTGAGCAACTTTCTCAGTTTCTCATCCTTCATCCTCTCGTTTAGGTAACTGAGTCTCATTACCACATCTTCTATCTTGGAACTTGCTTCTTCGCGACCTGCTCTTGTGGTAGAATAATATATCTCGCTGTGATCTCTGCTCACCTCGATGCCGAAGAAATCGTAAGATTGAAGCCCCTTAAACTCCAAGATTACGGGTTTGTAGGTTTTACGCAGTCGGGGTGTGTAGAAATCCTCGATCATTTTCCTCAAAAGTTTGTGGTTGATATATCCAAGGTCGGTCCTGAGATATCCTTGTCCGTGGATGTACCTCGAATAGTAAGCGTTGTATTTCAAAGTGGAGGTGAGATCAGATACCATCTTTAGCCTGAAATCCCAATCTTCTCGAAAATCCCCTGGGACTTCACTCAATATGTGCCTTGCCTCCATGATCAAGCCGTTGTGGAATTTGATTATGACTTGATCAACACCGGTCCTCTCTTCCCTGATCATGACATCTTCGACGCCCCAGCCAAAGGCCTCTTTAGCGGCCTCCTTCGAGCTGCCAAGAGAATCGAAATGTCGCAGCACCTCCAGCAGATCGCCCATCGTTTCCATCTTTAACGAGTTGGTTCTCGATCGGGATAAATGTTTTGTCGCATTTTCGCTCGTTTGAAGATGCAAAGTGCATTTGTCATCATCTGTCGTCATTTCGATCCAGATGTCGCCATAGTTTTTTTATATATCTTAGTCATTAGTAAGGTAAAGGTGTTAAGATGATAGAAATAACAGATTCTGCGGCAGAGGTGCTGATGGCAAGCCAAACAGAGGGCAAAGTGATCAAGGTTTACAAAACCAGTATGCCAGATGAGCCACCCACCTACGCCATAGGCCTTGCGCCGTCACAGGAGAAAGATATGATCTTCGAGAGTAAGGGAATCGAGATCTACATGAGTCCTATGGACGCCGATGAGATGCAAGTTGCCGTGGTCGACTACATAAACGATGAGAGAGGCAAAGGTTTCATGATTTATGCGGGCCAGCCCGACCGTTGCGGCTCGCTCAGCTATGACGAGTGCGGTAACGATAGCTGCAACGGGTAAACTACCCCCCTCTGAAAAAGGAGGCTTTCTGTAGCCCTGGAACTTTTTCTGCCTTGGTTAAGCAGAACAACCCCGGAACGCCAGGCTGGTTTACAACAGCCCCAAGATCAGCAATGTTCTTTGCACCGTTGTAGTTTGCATCACCGCTCCAACCACACGATGGACACGAAAACTCCTTGCCTTTCCTGTCTCCGACATGATGACATTGATGGCAGGTCTTGCTCGTATACGCAGGTTCCACTAGAAACACCGGAACGCCAGCAGCAAGCGCTTTGTAGCTGATGAACTCTTTCATCTGGTAGAACGCCCACGTATGGAGCGATTTTATTCGACGGTTAGAAGTCTGTATGATCCCGGACAGGTCTTCCAACGCTATCGCAGACTTGGTTTCGATGGCACCCTGGACGATTCTTTTGCTGATCCCATGGTTAACCCATTTCTGGAACCTTTGCTCCTTACCCGACAGCCGTTTCAGAAGCTATCTTGCATCTCCATCTGGAGCTTCTTGTGCCCTTCGAGGCTTTCTTTTGGAGGCTGGCTCGCAGTTGGGCAAAATGGTTTCTCACTCTCTTAACTTCTGATCCTGAGTACGTCTCACCTTCCGATGTTACTGCAAGATCTGTTATCCCCAAGTCAACTCCGAGTACCTTATCCGTCTTGATAGGATCTGGAGCTTCGGACTTGACTTGGATGTTCATGTAGTAACCAGATTTTTCCTTTACCAACGTTGCTGATGTGGGTTTCTGGCCTTTCAACAGGTTCCTCTGATAGTTTCCGATATCAAGGGGTATTCGCTCCCTGCCATGCAATAGGGTTAAGCTCACCTGTTCATCGGCTTCACGGTACTGGAAGATCCTCTGATCGTAGTCGATACTGGTAGGCTGGAACCCTTCGATCTTGTTCTTACCAGCTGTCTCTTGCGGTTGGCGGCTACTCTGGCTATAGCTCGGATAGTCAAATTGGAAGACAAAACGTACTTCGCCCTTACGTCCTGGTAGATCAAGTGTTGAATCCGAATTTTACCCCTGATTTTGGGATCAACGTTCTGATTGATCCATGTACAAGCATCTGCAAAAGTTTTCAAAGTTTCCTCGATGGCCACCACATGCGTCTCAGAGGGTTTAAGCTTGCACCGAACGGTTAACACCTGTTCTGTCATTGTATCACCGGTGATCTTTCAGCCTCAAATGATCTTCGGTTCAAAGAGGCAGGGGACATATGCACATGGACACATTCATCCCACGACTAAAGTCGCGGGCATCCTGCTACATTCGGCGTGATTTGAAACTTCCAACTTATCGACCTTTTTGGTTTTTGAGCCGTCAGTAGATCAGGAGCGTCCCTGTGACTATTAGGGATAAGGCGATTGCCGTTCTCACGAACTTCAAGGCTGAAGAGATGTCGGAAGGGATTGGATCTTTGCCATTTCCCACGATGTATACCCCAGGCTTTTCCAATCTGATTCCCAAAGCTCCGGCAGCTGCCGCCATGGGCCATCCAGAGTTTGGGCTTGGCGGGTTTGCCCGATCCCTGAACGCGGTTTTCAGGATCTTTCCTGCTCGTCTAGGCATAGAGATCGCCATGATCGGAAGGCTCAGCCTTGCTGGAATCCAGTTTGCCAGGTCGTCTAAGTTGGCAGACGCCCATCCCAAATCTTCCAGCTCGTCGGTCTTGTATCCTAACATGCTGTCGAGCGTGTTTATGGCCTTGTAAGCAAGGGCCGCCTCTACCCCCAGGCCCAAAGGTGCGAATATCAGATAATAAAAGAGCGGCGAGACGACGGTGTCCACGTAGTTTTCTGATAGTGACTCTATCACCGCAGAAGATGCCTGTGATTTGGACAGATGGCCAGGATCTCGACTGACCAATGCTGGAAGCATCGTCTTTGCCCCATCCGGGTCCTCGTCGATCATCTTTCCTATCTGGGCAGAAGTTTCCAGGAGACATCTGATGGCGATCGTCGACTTGAGAAGGTAGGCCGAAACGAAAAGTCCAAAGATCAATCCAAGGATCGGAACGATTCTTGCAACCTCGATCAACAGGTGACCTGCAATCACCACAGAAAATATCACGAGAAACGCGATTCCAATCCCGCAAATTCGCGAAGGGCTCGCTCTCTTTCGCAGAGTCGCGATCATCTTTCCCATCAAGACCACGGGATGAAACTTGACGGGAGGCTCTCCTAGGATCAAGTCTATTGCCACGGCGAGAAGCAAGACTGCCAACGCCCAATGAACTTGGAGAAATTGAAGAGATTGAATCGTCAGAGCCATTTTGTCACCTCTTTCCAGGCGATAGAGACGTCTTCGCCTTGGATGAGCGCTTCTATCACGGCTTTTGCAACCTCTTCTCTGTGAACTACAAAGCAGTCTTCACAACACCATTCGCCATCCACAAAACGCCCTCCAGTCCTCTCGTCTTTGCATGGATAGAATGGACAAAAACATAAGGTGCAGTCTTGATCTGGAAAATGGCAAGGGTATCTGTCACAACTTAACCTTTGCATCCAAGCACCCTTCCCAAAGCTCTCGCCAGACGCGTGTTTTCTTCTCGGTCTCTGACGGCAAACCTGATGTATTCGTCACCTAAGCCCGGAAAAGAGATGCAGTCTCTCACCAGCACTTTTTCGGCCACCATTCGCTCCGTTATCTCGGTTGACGTGAACCCTGTGCTGCTCACCTTAGCCAGTATGAAGTTGACTGTGCTCTCAACTGGATCGAGGCCCAACTGCCTCAGCTCATTGGTTAGCCAGAAAAGTTCCTCACCTATTTTCTTTCTGCTCTTTTCGAGGTGATCTTCCTGTCCCAGAAGATAAGCTCCCGCCGCCGAAGCAAGAGAGCCTATGCTCCATGGAAGGCGAGTTTGGTTCATCACGTTTGCCATCTCGTTTCCTGCAACGCCAAACCCAAGCCTTAAACCCGGGACTCCAAACGACTTGGTAAGCGATCTTGTCACAAAGAGCCGTTCCATCTTTGGGGCAAGCTGGGTTACGCTCTCGTTGGGATCGGATAGCTCTATGAACGCTTCGTCCACGAGGAGGAAAGTTTCCTGTCGTTCGCACCTCTTGGCCAACTTTTCTATCTGGGATTTGGCAAGCAGAGTTCCGGTGGGGTTGTTGGGATTGCAGACAAAGACCGCTTTGACATCCTGAAGGGTTGCGTCGTCCAGGAATTCGTCTGGATCTTTTGGATGGAAAATCCCGCCATCAAGCCTTTCTATCCGAGCTCCAAAGAGTCTGGACTGGGTTTCGTACTCACCAAAAGTGGGGTTTAGAATAGCCACTCTGTCTCCTTCTCCGATGACCAATTCTGCAAAGAGCCTGAACAATTCTGAAGAGCCATTGCCCGGAACGATGTTTTCGATAGGCACCCCAGCGAATTTTGCTGCGGCCTTTCTGAACTCGGCATAATCGTTATCTGGATAGTGGCATACTGCCTTCATCTCTCGCGCGATCAGCTCCTCTAGAGGGGGAGATCCCAAGGGGTTTATGTTGGCGCTAAAGTCCAGCAAATCACTCTGATCAATTCCCATCTCTGAGGCGATCTTCCTTACCCGACCACCGTGGTGGCAAGCCTTAGCAGAAGCAAAACTCTTTCGGATGTTCTGTATCATGGATCGATTTCCCCTCACAAGTCTTTTCACATTTCAAGCTGGCGGACTGTTCTCAACCTAAATGGATCTTTCTCAATCCGCATGGATGCCACATAACAAACGCATAACCATCCATGTTCGACCCCCAAAAACCGATGTACGCCTTCATCTTCGTAGCCGCGCGAAAGACCCTGGTCTTTAGGCCGGGGAGGAGCGCGTGCCTACACCACCGTTAAGTATATACCATCTAACCATCCACTATATGAATGTGCTTAGGACGGTAACATTCAAGCTGAAGCTGGCTAACCAGGATCGGCGTACCCTTCTCGATACGATGAGGGCGTACACCAATGCATTCTCTGCATCCGCAACGTGGGGATTTGAGAACGAATCCTGGAACAAGGTCGACAATCACAACGCCACATACAAGCTTGTTCGTCAAACCAATCCTGAGCTTTCTGTCATCGTTGGTACAAAGAGCTAGAGATTGCGCATGTGAGGCACTCAAGGTCGCCAAATGCAAGTCGCTTCCGGAACGAAAGACGTTTGCTGCGATGAGATATAATCAAAGAGTAATCACCGTGAACCTGATTCGCGGCATTGCCACCATCGCATCCACCAAAGGACGGATCAAAACCACATTCAAAATCCCTGATTGTTACCAAGACTACTTGACCTGGAAAATCAAGTCTTCGACGATATCTTATGATAAGCGGTCGAAGACGTTCTACCTCCACGTTTCTCTTGAACATCCAGATCCAGAACTCACTCAAGATATCAAAATTCTTGGTATCGATCGTGGGATTGTGAACATAGCAGTCTGG
>CAYWZG010000033.1:0-21143 GCA_964462795.1 uncultured Methanotrichaceae archaeon | reverse complement strand
CCGCCGCCTATTTTTGTCTTCCCGAAGGAACGAACCAGTCATGCTCGACGACGTATTCGATCTTGCTTTCTTGGTCGGTTTCTTTGCGGCCTCTGTGATCCGGGCCGTTTGTCTTGCGAGGACGCCGCACTGGTGGCGAAAGCGCGAGAAGGTTGCAGAAGATCGCGAGAGGGGGCAGGACAAACCGCTTATGATCCTCACAACTACGGGCATGATAATCGTTCCTTTCCTCTATCTCTTCACGACCCGGCTGGACTTTGCAGACTACACCTTGCCATCTTTGGCAAGCCTTGTTGCAGGCTCGCTTGGAGCCGCCCTTTTCCTCCAGGCCCTGAGGCTTTTGTGGCAGTCGCACGCAGACCTTGGTGAGAGTTTCTCGCCGGAGTTGAAGCTGAGGAAGAAACACGCGCTTGTAACCTCGGGCGTGTACGAAAAGATCCGCCACCCGATGTACGCGGCGCACCTGCTCTGGGCCGTGGCTCAGCTTCTCCTCCTCCAGAACTGGATCGCAGGCCCCGCCTTTTTGGTCGCGTCAATTCCTCTGTATATTGCGAGGATCCCGCGCGAGGAGAATATGATGGAAGACGAGTTCGGTGAGGAGTATCGGCAGTACGTGGAGAAGATCGGGCGGGTGGTGCCGAGGTGGAGGGGATAGGGTGTCTCAGTCTGATCATCGTTCCTGGAGCGTCAAATGTTTCTTGAAATATTATATGATAGCACTCACAAAGAGAAGCAGGAGGTGGAGACATTTTGGGAACTTGTCCCTCTCGTCGCGTACCATAATTATTAACGGGCCAAAGTTTACCGCCAAAAGACCACCCCCATATTTTCCACCACCTAGCGCCACCGCCCGGAAGAGGTGGGAACAGAGGAAAGGTTACTCTCCAGGATACAGCCCGTCCCTCCGAATGGCTAATGTTTATATTGTTCACCACTATTTCAAATAGAATTATGCTAGGATTCGAGGATGTATGGGAATAAACATAGGCGAACCCTCATATGCTATTTTAGCGCACGTAGTAAGTGGTTCTCATCTAAATCATATGGATGCTTTTTGTGCAAATTTATATATATCAGGTGACGGGGACATAGATTATGGCAACATCATAGTATCCATTCCCCCATATCTTGTCAAAGATGACACAATAAAATACACACATTTTAAGCTCGTAGTTCAGCAATCCGGCAATACTAACGTAGGAGTTATTAAAAAGATAGACTGGACCACAGACCCCCTTAAAGGTTCACGATTTTTTATATCATTAGACAGATGTTTTCGTAAGTATTGTAGTAGCGATCTGAATTTCCCTGGGAGAATTATAGGAGAAAGTGATATTGACGGTGAGCCACCATATCGTTTTGAATTTACACTCGCAGAAAATGCGCCTAGCGGAGACCATTTTATAAACATATATTTAAAATATAGATCTAAATCACAAACTGTTTATTTAGATAAACAAGTTTTGACTATACATGTAAATTACTGGTATGAAAAAGAATGGATTAAACTCATACCAATATTTTCCATAATATTCGCATTGTTATCACTTATTGAATCACCAATGACTAAAATGCAATCGATTTTGATGTTTCCAATAGAATATATTTTAGGATATGTCTTTTGGGCAATCTTGATTTTTATAATACTTTTCGAATTTAGAAAATCTAGCCCATATTTCAAGCGTATAATATGAGATAATTAATAATATCTGTCTTCTAGGTTTACCCGACATTCGGCAGGGGATTTTCCCCCACAAATATTTTTCCACAATATTTTGCTTTACATAATGTGGACTAAATTCAACATATAATTATCTGAGTATGGGCCGCCCACAAATGTTCAAATCCCACAACTACTGCTTACGCGTGTGTTGATTTAATGTTAATTAAATTATATAGTCGTTTCTACCGCCAAACCGCTATCAAGAGAATTATTTCAGATCAGCACTCGCCCTGCCGAAAGTCGGGTTTACTTTTACGTGCATTCTTATGGACAGATCACCCTCTCAAAGAGTCCATATCCACAAAATGCTCCGGACTATGGAGAGGGCCAGCCTCGTCTCGGTGGTGGGCTCCCACTTTCTCGTCTTCTTCTACATCCCGATAGGGACCTGGATCTCCGTCACCCACTACTCGGAGAGCATCTCTTCGCCCCACTTGACGTAGACTTCCCGAAAGGTGCCTGCTAATTTTGTATCCGCTCTGGAATACCCACAGCCGAAGAGCTGGCTGTAGGCGTCTTCTAGGTTTGTGTAAGGCCCCTGGACGGTGAGATGCACCATCTCGACCGCCGGAAGTTCCTTCACCGCCTCCTCGCCTTCGAAGATCGAGGGCGTGTTGGGGGGAGCGGCTAATCGCCACCTTGGACCCCACCTCTTCGGGCGCCGTCTGGCTGGCCGTCGAGTAATACTGTGGCGACTTGGTGGAAGGCGGCGTGATCCTGGAAAACGCGTTGGAAAATCAGCGAAGGGCCATAAAGTGATATGGGCTGATTTAGCCCTCGATGGTCGCCAGAGCCTCCGACGCTGCTTTTCGGACCAATACAGTTCCATCCTTGAGTGCCTCGATCAGAGGATCTACGGCCTTTGTGTCGCCGATCTCGCCAAAGTGCATAGGCAGTAATCTCTCGGACGTCCCAGTTCTCATCTTTGAGAGCCACAATGAGAGGATCGATGGCCCTTGGATCGCAGATCTCGCCGAGTGCATAGGCAGTAATCTCTCGGACGTCCTAGTTCTCATCTTTGAGAGCCACAATGAGAGGATCGATGGCCCTTGGATCGCTGATCTCGCCGAAGTGCATAGGCAGCATTCTCTCTGACGGCCCCTTCTTCATCCTTTAGACCCAATATGAGATCGTCGACCTCGTCAGCTACGACTTCAGTTGCCAGTATCGCCAGCACGAACATGGCCAAAACGAATTCCGTTCTTATCTCCTCACCTTTTTGGAGATAACTCTTGTCACTATCCACGAAAAATGTATCTATGCCAGCCCAGTGTTCCCGGCCAACCTAAGCGTAATATGGGGCAGAATTCATATGTGTTAAATCTGTGGAATAGGATTATAGTTCGACAGTTGCGCGCTTAATACCTGTGAAGTTATTGGAATATTAGAAAACTTAATAAACGATTATGTACAAACTAGTGAGAGGAGTGATGTAAAATGGCTGAAGAAACGAAGAAGAAAAAAGAAGAAGAGGTAGCGAAAGTCGAGCCCATACATCCTGGCGAAGAGAGGGGTGGAGGCAGCAAGAAGAAGGGCGGCAAAGGCAGGCTCTTGGATACTTGCGTGTAACATTCTATTTCAGTTAGCGGCCTGATGGCCGCAGAACTTACTTTTCTTTCTGATTTTTGAGTTTCAAAAGGCTAGAGTAGTGCCTAGTATTTCCCATGAAAATAATCTAGCACATGCAGTCGAAACGTATCGATTTTCATATTTCGGGCATGAGTCTTTTGATCACACAATTGAAAATGCGAAAAAATAGACGGACTTGAGCAGGCAATTTAAAGCCTGCTCATCCGATTTTCCAAGGTTCAAGAACCTTATACCAAGGGGATATAGTCCACTGACTCGGGGTTAGCGAGTGCAGAGGTGTCGCCGGTGGGGTTTCCAAGGGCCTTGGCTTTGATCACGCGGCGCATGATCTTGCCGGACCTGGTCTTGGGAACGTCCTGGACGGAGATGACTGCTGCGGGTATTGCCAGCGGGCCAAGAGTAGTTCTGACGTGGGTCCTAAGGGCCTTCATCAGGTCGTCAGTTGCCTCGACACCTGTGTTCAGGATGACGAATGCGACTATTGCTTCTCCCTTTATCTCGTCGGGCTTGCCGATAACGGCTGCCTCGGCAACGTCTGGGTGAGCTACCAGTGCGGACTCGACCTCGGCGTTTGCGATCCTGTGACCTGCAACGCTCAAGACATCGTCAATACGGCCCTGGATAAACCAGTATCCGTCCTTGTCCCTGGTGGCTTTGTCGCCAGCAAGGTAGGTGCCGGGGTTGGTTTCCCAGTACATGTCCCAGTATTCCTTCTTGTACCTGATCTCGTCTTTGTAGAAAGCTCTGAGCATCGATGGCCAGGGCGTCGGGTTGACGATGTTTCCGCCTTCTCCCAGTGGAACCTCGTTTCCTTCCTCGTCGAAGACTGTGGTGTTAAATCCGGGCAAGGGGTATGCGACGGATCCTGGCTTGCAGGGAGTCATCGGCAACGGAGATATGATGAAACATCCAGTCTCGGTCTGCCACCAGGTGTCCATGATCGGTGACACGTCGTTTCCGAAGAACTTGCGATACCAGACGTAGGCTTCAGGATTCAGTGGTTCGCCGACGGATCCGAGCAACCTCACGCTGGAGAGGTCGTACTTCTCGGGCCATTCCGAGCCTTGCTTCATGAGCATCCTGACTGCGGTCGGAGCGGTGTAGAAGACTGTGACCTTGTGGTCCTGGATAATCTTGTACCAACGGCCAAAGTCTGGATAGTCTGGAGATCCCTCGTACATGATGCTGGTCGCACCAAGGCAGAGAGGTCCGTAGGCGACGTAAGAGTGACCGGTGATCCATCCAACGTCAGCAGTGCACCACCAGATGTCGTCTTCCTTCAGATCGAAGACCCAGCTGAGAGTCTGAGCTGGTGATACGCAGTATCCGCCGTGGGCGTGCTCGATACCCTTGGGCTTGCCGGTGGTTCCGGAGGTGTAGAGGATGAACAGCCTGTCTTCAGCGTCCAGAACTTCGGTCTCGCACTCGGCAGACTGGCTCTCGACAAGCTCGTGGAACCAGATGTCGCGACCCTCGGTCCATGGAGTGTCTATGCCAGTCCTCTGGAGAACGATCACGTTCTTGACGCTCGGAGCGTTCAGGATAGCTTCATCGGCCTGGGGCTTGAGTGGCAGTGGCTTTCCGCGCCTGTAGAACCCGTCGGATGTGAAGACTACTTTTGCCTCACAGTCCTGGACCCTGTCGCCGAACCCCTTGGAGCTGAACCCTGAGAATACCAGGCTGTGAATGGCGCCTAGCTTGGCGCAGGCCAGCATCGCCATGACGGTCTCAGGGAGCATGGGCATGTAGATAGATATTCTGTCGCCCTTGACGACGCCCAAGCTCTTTAGACCGTTAGCGAGCTTGTTGACGGTTTCATATATCTCCTGGTAGGTGTAGGCCTTCTCAGGCTGGTCGGTTGCTTCAGGGATGAAGTAGTATGCGACTTTGTCGCCCTTTCCTGCCTTGATGTGTCTCTCAACGGCGTTGTAGAACATGTTGATCTTGCCGCCGGTGAACCACTTGAAGTAGGGCATCGCGGAATCATCAAGCGTCTGGGTGTAGGGTTCATACCAATCGGCGAAGGTCTTGGCCATCTCGTCCCAGAACTCGACGTAATTCTCGCCGCACCAGGCACGCATCTCCTTTTCGGTCTTGAATCCTTTTCCCTTAGCCCACTGCCAAGCGTTGCAGTTTTCGGCTAGGTCCTTTGGCGGCTCAAAAATTCTGGTCTCTTCCATTAGAACTTTAGTTGTTCCACTCTTCTCTCCTGCCAATTTTCAACCCTCCTTTATCATCAAACTAAACGTGTTTCCAACCTCTCACGTTAAATCTCGGACGGATATGGTGATTTATTTCCATTTGTGAAGCGTGTATCGTTTGGTTAGATGCGCTCCTTTCTCCATTTTCGTCACCATTTGCCTCCGTTAACTCGGTGGCATGAGGTGGTTTTGGAAACACTGGCGTAACCTACACTTCTTCGTTTATAAATCTGTCGAAAATGATTATTATAATAATTTATCATAATCTATACCTATCTTTTATTATGGGTGGTACTAAAATTTAATTTAAAATGTAGCATTTAGTTTCAAAATACAACTATATGATTAAATAGCAGAAGTAGTTTCACATTAAGTGATAACAGCTTCTTGATTATATTCCATACAGTTATGTTCACAAATGGCATAAAAAATCAACATGATAAATAAATACACCAAAAACACAGATTAATCTTAATTAATTATGGTGAATTGTTCCAACCATCACTTTATCTGCCGCACTTGTACTGTGAGTTAAATTGCGGCGGCGCACCCCGCAGTAGAGCTGCAGGACATTCGATAAAAATCAGAAATATATCCCGGTTGCGTCTCTAAACGGATCTCGATTCTTCGCCATTCAGGACGAACGCAGCAGGATCCCCCCTTTTAGTGGGGGGTGGAATGCGTTCGAATTTGTGTAAACTAACATAGAGTTTACCTCCACGAATGGAGTTGTGCGTACCCAAGATTGTGGAGTCAATCCCGGGATCCGACTTCCTCTCGATCGGATATGGAACGGTTTTGAATGGCACAAGCACTGCCCCTACCCATCGGGACTGTTTAACCGGTGCCCTTAGAGCCTGAAACTGAGGCGGCATTCCAGGGTAACTATAGTGCTTAACGATACCTTTGAGCCAAATCTCTAACTCGCAAGAGTTTGAGATTTGGCCTATTCGTATCGTTAAGCACTATTCTGGTGAGAACCGATTAGTGTTATCTAATCGGTTCTTGACTATAAATTCGTTCCTATCGATTATCAATTATATTATCTCCCAATTGATGATTTGGTAAACCAGGGCATGTCAAATGCCCGTCACTTTAGTGATGGGTGATTTACGGGCCCAGCAGCCTGTCTACCAGCCATTCTGGCTCGAACTTGACAAGGTCGGGATAGTCTTGGCCTACACCCAAGAAAAGTACTGGTTTTCCAGTTATTTGGGCGACGGATATGGCAGCTCCGCCCTTGGCATCGGCATCGGTCTTGGTGAGTATAGTTCCGTTTATGGGAACCGCTTCGTTGAAGAGCCTAGCTCGTTCCACGGCGTCGTTTCCGGCAATGGCTTCATCCACGAATATCAAAAGGTCTGGTTTGCTCACTCGAACGATTTTTTTCATCTGGTCCATGAGATTTATGTTGGTGTGAAGCCTGCCTGCAGTATCCGAGAGCACCACGTCCTTGTGATGGGCTTTTGCATACTCAACGGCATCAAAGATCACGGCAGCCGGATCACCGCCGGTCTTGTGCTTGACCAGCTTCAGCTCGAGCCTTTCAGCATGAACTTCTATCTGCTCTATGGCTCCTGCCCTGAAAGTGTCGCCTGCGGCCAGGACCACTGAGTAGCCCCTATCTTTGAAGTATTTGGCCACTTTTGATATGGAGGTGGTCTTCCCGGTCCCGTTAACCCCTACGAATACTATGTTCACGGGTTTTTCGGCCGTCTCAACGTACTCGTCTATGTCGAATTTATTCTCGGATAGGACCTTCATGAGGGCAGATCTTAAGGCAGTTTCAACGATCTCGCCGGTGTTCGCTCGAATCTTCTTCTTTCGCCCCACCAAATCCTCTTTAACCGAGTTTACGATCTGTTCGGCCACGGGGAGGGCAACGTCGCTCTCTAAAAGTGCCATTTCCAGTTCCCAGAGAGGGTCTTCTAGGTCTTTTTCATCCAAGACCACCTCTTGCTCGAAGATCAGGGATTTGGCCCTGCTGGTAAAGGTGGGTTTATTCTCGGTCCTTGAACTTGGCGCAGAACTCGTTTTAACGGGTTCGGCTGCCTTGGTGGCGTTATCAGAAAGGGTCACATCAGACGTGGGAACGTTGCCATCTTTGGATTTTGATGCCACCTTCTCTTGGATTTCGCTTTTTTCCCTGATCTTGGTGGTGACTGATTCCTTGAACCCCTTTAACTTGTCTTTGAACCTATTGAACAACGTTCCCGCTCCTAGCTGTAGCACCCTCTTCGTACCGAGTGATTATAGCCTCAATTTTTCCAATCTCTTGGGTGATCTTGTTGAGGGTCTCGTTCAGTTTGCTAGATCCCTCAACGAGTTGTGTTCGTCTCGCTTCAAGAGAGGTTTTCGCATCCATCACATCCTTTTCAATGCTCACGTCAGCCCCAACGCCCAGGATAACTTTGTCCTTGCTGGCCATTTTGGCATGAATGAACGATCCAGCTCCGATCGGAACCAACATATCTTGGTCGTCTTCTGCAGATCCCATTGCTTTGATGGTGGTTAGTGCTTTGTCGCATCCTTCGATAGACACCTGGAACAGACCCAGCTGCTGGTTGATAGCCTCGGCCTCGGCCTGATACTGTTGATAGGCCGCCATAATTCGGCGAAGGTCTTCTTCGCCGAGCTCTTCAGAATGAGGTGCAGGAGCATTAGCCAAGAGATTTCACCTCATCGATCCGGACGAAGCTCCTCTTAACTCTCTGTTCACTTCCCAAGAGTGAATATGCCTTCTCGATGGCGTTCTTTTCGTTGTTGCTCTCAAGGACCTTGGTGAAAGACTGCCAAGCCTTTCCAATCCTAAACGTTCCCCGAATTTCAAACTCGCTCATGTAGGATCACTCCATAAAACCCAACGCATCTTCTATGCGGCCTAATTCTGGACCTGTGGTATCCTTCCCGGCCACGTATCCGTGACTGTTGGCCAAAATGCCAGAGCCCACAAGGGGCGATCCGAAGTTGACCGTGCCCACATCTATGGGAAGGTCAAAGAGATCTTCAAGCACAGCAAGCTCGTCTTCTGTCATCCCAGGATGGACCAGAATGCCTCGATTGGTGGCAACGGCGGTCATACCCACAGTCTTTAGGCCGCCTATGGTGCCCTCTTTCACCTGAACTCCCAACGTCTCTGAGATTACTTTTTGGGCTTTCTCAGATAATCCTGGATGAACCAGAGCTGCATTGTCGTTAGCCAAGATGACGTTCCCGGCAGCGCTGATCTTTCCTGGGAGCCAGGCCACTTTTCCGAGGGATGAGAACTTCTTTAAGTTTTCTTTGCTTGCGTGAGGCGTCAGAATGAAACCGTTGCTGTTGCCACAGACTAACGATCCCACGACAGATCCCCCTGCCACAAGGAGTGGCATGGCTGTGCATTTCAGATATCGCTCTAAAGATCGGATCGTTGCCTTTTCTGTCTCGTGCGGCACCAGAACCACTTTTTCGGTGCAACAGGCAAAGACTCCCAGGATTGGGCTTCCTGATATCGTCAGTCGCTTATCTGCGTCGTTCACCTGCAAACTCTGCCTCAACCCCGCCATCTTCGAACTTTACCGCTTTTACTCTGATTCTGCGCGGTGGTTTCTCGCTTCCTCTGGCCCAGATCGCCTCGTTGAGGCTGCTGTCCAGCTTGATCGCCTCTGGGGTCGCTTTCATGTGCCTGGCCAAATAGTTCCTAACCTCGACCACGGCCCTCTTGCTCCTTTTCCACCGGGGAACCTTCTTCACGTCCCTAAGAGGAATGGTGTATATCCGTTCCGTCTCCATTTCCGACACCTTACTCTATTCTGCTGCGCCTCCAATGGCGCCTCTTTGGGTGAGTTGCTACGTGTCTCATAGTCTTTATAATCACCCAGCCAGGCACTCTCCTGTTCTGTTTGAATGCCTTGGCGTGTCTGATCTTTTTACCTTTGGTTCTTATGCTCAAAACCCTTCCTCCTGATGACTCTGGAGTGCATGTGATTAGTTGGAAATATTTCCGCTACAGTCTCTGGACCACAACGTTCTTCCAGCGCTTGTCTGAGCCCCACCTCAAAGTCCGAAGCAGGGTAATCTTCACTTGGAAGCATCTCGAACTCCATATAGTTCGAGGCTAAAAGGTTGATGGTCTTGCTACCGTAACCTGCCAGTGGCCTTATGTAATGGGCGCCAAGCCTGTCCTCAAGGCTGCGAACTTCGTTTTGACCTATCATGGGGACGCGATCTTCCCTTTTTGTTCCGTCCGCCACAAACTCGTTTTCTTGGGCCAAAGTTTCCACAGCACATCGATGGACGTAATTGAGCGCATCTCTGGGGTATCCTGTAGACAAGAGCATCTGGAGCGCTTCTTCCAGGATCTCCCTTTCGAAGAGAACAGTCCTATGAGGAAATCCCAAGATCTCTGCTGTTTTTTCAGCCGTCTTCGTTGTATTGTGATGACCGTAATCTAAGGTCACCAGCTCCACCTCAAAGAACGGCTCCAGAAGAATCGAGGCTAGGGCGCTGTCCTTTCCGCCACTGAAGAGAACGGCAGCTTTCATCGTCTCGTAATCGTAATCTCCTTCTTCTTCGGTGTAAGCTGCTTGAGCATGGCTTTGAGCTGCTCGTCTGTGATTGCACCCTTGAGCCGACCGCCCTGGGCCAGCGTCACTAACTGGGCTTCGATCTGGGCTGCAAAATCGGGCCGAGCCATCCGTATGCTGCTCAGCCGTTCTCTGGCCTCGGGTGTCAGGATTGTCCTCATAACCGCCTGTTTTCGGGCTTCCATCTCCTGTTGCATCTGCTCTTGCTGTGCACCATAGGCCTGAGACTCAGACTGCTGCCTTTGGAGTTCTTCCAGCTTTTTGCGTTTCAGATTTGCAAGCTCATCATCCATTCCCATGGATCAATACCTCTCAAGCTCGGGTATCGACTTTTGCACTTCAGCCTTCACCTGATGGGCTATGTTGTCCATGAAGGACTGGCCCACGGGAGTTATCTGCCTTCCGTTTCTCACTTTCTTTACGTATCCTGCTGCCTCCAACTGCTGTAGCGCGATTCTGATCACAGACCCACTTCCCTTAGCAAAATGGGCTCCTGCAGTAGTTTTGCGATACTTGCCGCCATAATAGGTTCTGAGTCGGGAGACACCTACTGGTCCATCCACGTACAGGCGGCGGAGCAAAGAGGCGCATCTCACGTACCACCATTCGGAGTTGAGAGGCGGCATCTCCTTGTTGACACCAGTCTTCACGTAGGCGGCCCATTCGGGCTGTTCGATTTTTTCGTTGATCTTGAGCTCCCCTGCCACAGCATCTACTAGAGTGTTGGGAGGCACGTCATAAACAGTCGTCAAATTATTCAATCCTCCACGACGAGATAAGCAACGAATCAGAGTCTTTAAAACCAGCCAAGTATAAATGCTTTTTCCGATCGGCAACCGCTGCTCTTTTGGACCTTGTCTTTTTGGCTCTTCTTGGCTTATCGTGCTCGACGATATCTTTTGGCCAAATCTCTAACTCGTGAGAGTTTGAGATTTGGCCTATCCGCATCGCTTAGCACTAATCTTGCAAGAACCGATCCGTCTCATCTAACTGGTTATTGACTATTAGACCCTTCGGTGCCAGTTCGAGACTGTCAAAGGCGGAAGCGATCTTTGCCGGAAGGGTGCTAGAACTGGATCAGAGCAAGTCCATCTTCTCATCAGCTAATCCCAGGACGTTCAAGAGTCCGAGTAGATTTTCCTTAGAGAGGCTCCCGTCGGATATATTCTTCAAGATATCTTTTGCGTTGAAGGCAACACCAAGGCCAGCGTTCTGGATCATGAGACAGTCGTTAGCACCGTCCCCTACTGCCACCACGTTATCGGGGCTGATTCTTTCGAGCTTTGCCAGCTCGTTTACCATGCGACCTTTAGCAGCGGCATCGATTATCTCGCCTTCGACTTCGCCGGTAAGGACGTCGTCTGCGATCTCTAGCTTATTGGCGAAGGTGTAGTCAAAACCCATTCGGTCTTTGAGGATATCTGTAAAGTACGTGAAACCGCCGCTGATCAGGGCGGTCTTGAATCCTACCTCTTTTAAGTGGCGGATCAGCTCTTCGGAGCCGGGCGTGAACTGTATGTTCTTTGCGATTTCCTCTAACGCGTTGACCGGTGTTCCTTTCAGGAGGCGAACCCTCTTTCTTAGGGCCTCTTCGAAATCTAGCTCGCCGTTCATGGCCCGCTCGGTGATTTCTTTTACCTGCTGATCCACTCCCACAAAACTTGCGATCTGGTTTATAGTCTCGAAGTCGACTATGGTCGAGTCCATGTCAAATACTATCAACCTCTTTTCTTTTCTGGACTTGTCCATATCTTGCATCACCACGTCTAGGCCGAGCCTTTCGAACTTGGATCGGAGCACTTCTCGGGCGCACTCCCGATCCAGTTCGCCAAAATCCATCACGAACTCTATGGATATCAGCTCTCCTCTGGCCGTGACCGATGCTTTCTCGATGTTGATGCCGATATCGGCCGTTATGGCGGCCACATCGTAGATGATGCCTGCTCGGTCTTTGGCCAGGATTGTGACGACCTGAAGGTTCTTTCTGCTCCGTTGACGGCCTCGGTACTGCTCCAAAGAAAGGACATTGATCTTGATGTCCATTTCTGACGCGATCTTCTGGAGGCGTGATTCCACCTCTTGGGGTGTCACCATGGATATTCCAAAATCGGCCACCAGAGACATGACGAAGATTCCGTGGAGCACTCTTTGGTCCAGGTCCACGATATTTACGTTCATCTTGGCTGGCAATTCCAAAAGGTCGCGTATGGTCCCGGGACGATCTCTGCCCAGTGCAGACATCACCCAAAGGTCTGAGGTACATGTCGGTTCCGTCTTCGAGTCTATCTCTTGCATCTGATTGCCCGGGGGGAAGTGATCATTCCCGACTAAATACTTTTGGCTTCCTGCCGAGCACTTTGGATAATTCAGCTTTTGGCGCTCTCAATTTGCTTGTCCTAATGCAACTTGCCTACCTTTGGCCGAACTCGTTTCAATCAGATCCTTTCAAGCGCTCTTTGGCATATAGTGTTTAACGATACCTTTCGAGAACCGATTCGTCTCACCTAATCGGTTCTCGATTATGTTCTTCAAGGACGTCATCGAGCTTATTTGTCGTAAACCTCGTTTTGTTCTCAGCTTGCTCATTCCAGAAATCTAAAAAACTTTGCCCGTTGCCGATCGGATCAAGAGAGATCGCAGATACCCGATTGATCCCGATGTCGGGGATTTCTGCTCTGATCTCTCGGTCCCAGTGGTGATACGGCTTAACCCAGGCGTTGAATTCTATGCGGTCACCTTCTTTGGGATTGGACCTTGCGATCATTTTGCCTACTGTCACCCACGCATGATCTATCGCGATCCTTTCGCCCTCGGATTTCATTATTATGTTTTTTAGAAGTATGGTGGGCTGATCGCCACCACGAAAGGCAGGTTTCAAGCCAAAACGACCTACAGTGGCCGTGAATTTGGCCTTCTGGTCTTTATAGGGCTCCAGTTTTCGCCTCATGTTATTGTCGCCTCACTCTTCTTGTTCCTCGTTGGTCTGCCGTTTCTCAGCCGCTTAAAAGAACCCTTTATAGGCTTCAGCGATCTCGGCCCCAAATTCCAACGCCTCTTCGACTGCGACAAGATCCTTCATGAGGAAAATCCTCTCAGTGGGAGTTTCCATGTAATCGATCGAGTTTCTGAGCACTGGGGCATATTTTTCAAACTTGCCCAGCTTGACCAGGTAACCGCTCTGATCTTCGATGGGACAGGCGCGAAATCCGTTCTTTTCGAGCAGCTCGATCGCCACGTCTCTTTCTGTAACCGTCGTGAATTCGAAACGGTACGTTTTGCGGTTGTAATAATCGGCAAGCTGCTTGAAAAGCTCCTTGTTATCGGCAAAGTAACGTTTGAAGACCCAAAGCTTCCCGATTCTAAAGACGTTAATCCGCGTGCGTCTTTCTTTTACGTCGAAGGTTTTTACGCCCATTACTTGTTTTCCTCCTAAACGACCCAAATATCTTTGTCGGTGGGGTCATGTATAGTCGAGAACAGCGCTTAACGATACGAATAAGGCCAAAATGTCGAACTCTTACGAGTTCGACATTTGTCCGAAAGGTATCGTTAAACACTATATAACGAAACATTTTTCTCACGATACGAGCAACTCATGATCCGGGAGCAGATCAAATGAGGCTAAAAATAATCTTGGCTTTGATGATATTGGCAGTGATCGCAGGTGCATATGTGGTCCTGCATAGTGGCAACCAAATTCCAGGGACAGACGGATTTTTGGGTTCTTCTTCGAAGATCCCTGACCCTTATTACCTGGACGGCAAGAAGGCGGATATTTACAACCCCGACGACGTAATCCGGTATGGCAGCTCCATTAAGAGCTACGCAACGGGCCTGAGCATATTTGAGCGGGCCGCATTTTACGAGTGGTATTTCAAGAGTCATGGCTTTGAAGGTGTCACATTCGCCTATACAGACGACTTCCGCGACGAAGGTAAAAGTCACCTATGGCTCCTGGTGAGGACGCCGAAAGGAGAGGCCATCGAGGTGGAGCCAAGCTACAAAGAGATGGGCACCAACTCCATGGTGCCTTTGAACCCAGAATATACAAAATACGAAAAAGAGTTTGGAGACATCAACGAGGCTTGCAGATACCTCGGCGCAAATAAGCTGGATTGGTGGAATGATGAAAAAGCGCACCGGGCGATAGAAGACAACGTGCTGCTGGCAAAGAAAGAAGAGGCCATGAAGAATGCGTCTGAGTGAAATATTGGGGGATTTTGATGGCGGCTGCCGACAAGCCAAAACCCATCAAGAAATCCCATGTATTTTTGAGTAAGTATTTTTCCCCTGGGTGATGCTCATCATCTGACTTTCGGCGCGCTTCCGCGGAACTGAACTTTCACCTTGCCCTTGCGATTCGGATGATGGCGATTGATCCAACAAGATTTATCACAGCTATGAGAAACGCGCCTGCAAGTGTCCTGCTCTGGACATGGGGAACCTTCGGCCAACTGATCTTTGGCAACAAGATCTCCTGGCCGAGGTCCAGGGATCCATCACCATTCAGACAGATCGAGCGGACCTGGTAGCCAGATTCGACCGAATAGACGCCTCTTTTTAAGCCCCGGAAACGGTAGCTTGAGTCGCCGCTCGCCTTGGCAACTGTCTTGTTGCCCCTTCCAACTACCACAGTTTTTGAGGGTTTTGCTCCTTCGATCTTCAAGTCATAACGATCTGATATCGGTATGACCGCGCCCTCTGTGTCGGCCACTTCCAGACCTAAAAGGTCCCAAAGTGTGGGCGCAAGGTCCACCTGAGACCAGGATCCTGCAACGACGATCTCGTCCACCCTCGGGCCGAAGAAGACCGCCGGAACTCTGAGACACTCAATATCTGAAGATCGAGAAGAGTCGAGATCACCCTTTAATCCTGAAGATGAGAAAGCCATTCCGCGATCCGATGTGACGAAGAGCAAGACGCCCTCATCCTCGCAAGCCCGAACCAATCGGCCCAAAGGCGCATCGAGAACCTCAATCGACTCGATATAGCCATCGGGTCCAAGGCTTTCGCCTGCAGAACCTACAGAGTCAAGGACGATTGTGAGAATAAACGGTCTCGATCTCGAATTTGAATCCGAATCACTCAGGACTTCGACCAGGTCCGCGGTCGCATCGAGAGTCCAGAAACTTTCAACCCAATACCTTTCTGGAACGTTTAGTGCCACTTTCGGCCATAGGTCGCGCCATTTCTGAAGAGCCAAGATAAGGTCAGGGGGCGCGCTTTCTTTTGCCCCGATCACAGGCCCATCTTCGAAGAAGAGAACTGCGTCCTGTTCGAGGATGAGCGGGATCGTTCCTTCGCCTTCGATTATCGCTGCGCACAGGAATCCTTCTGCTCTTGCAGCGTCAAACAAGTTAGAACCTGGGACGCTGAGAAGTGAAGGATCCGCCCAAGAACAACCGGTGAAAAGAACGCTCTGACTGAGGTCAGATCTTGGCACTGGAACTTTCAAGTCCAGAATCCTCGCGCCTCTGCCTGTCAAATTGAAGAGGCGAGCCTGATTCACTTGGTTCAGGCTGGAGTCTTCTGGAACCTCTGCCCTATATTCGGGATAGACGCTGTTTGCCCCTATCCCTTCGACTACGAGTATAACTGCCGATTGAGCCCCCCGATCTGGCCCGTCCACCCAAACTTCTGTCATGCCCTGGGCAGATAAGAGGAGGGGGACGAGGAGGGCCAGCTGAATGGGAAGTCTCATCTCAAAAGTCAGTCATGACCCTGTACTGGTCGATCTCGGTCTGTTTGAGCTGGGCGAGGAACTGTTCTGCAGCATCTTTCACATCTTTGGATGCGGTAATCGCCCTTCCGGTCACCACTATGTCTGCGCCAGATGCGAGCGCTTCAGGCACGGTGTCCACCCGGATTCCGCCTGCCACTGCAACCAGAAGTTTCCTAGGCGAAGATTCTGTCATCTTCTTGATCTCCTGGATGATCTCCCAGTTGTGCTTCTCGGCCTCCAGATCGATTGCCCGGTGCATCTCGACAACGTCTGGCAGCTCGGGAAGTCCTTTTAGCACTTCCAAGGGGTCTGGGACGTTGAGCATGTCGATAATCGAGTATATCCCGGTCTTCCTCGCTTCTTTAATCCCGATATTCATGGTGTTTTTGGGGGCAAGACCAGATATGACCACAGCATCTGCGGTGGCGTCGGATGCAAGCCTCACTTCGAGGTTTCCGGTATCGAGAGTCTTTAGATCGAGAACCACAAAAGAGCCGGGCCTGACCTTTCTGATCTCTTTAACCACCTGGGCACCAAACTTCTTGACAAGAGGCGTTCCCACCTCGACCAGAAGGTGATCGCTATCCGGTAGCTGTGACAAAACTCTCCTGACCACGCCCATGTCCACCAGGTCCAAAGCTACCTGCAAGTATGGTGGGTCCCAAAGTCTGGTCACCCTGAAACCCATGATCGGATGGGTGGCTCTGTCCTTTTCGTAAAGAACCGTGTCTATGTCTGGGAACCCTTCCATCGCCCTCTTGATCGCAAGCTTGGTGGCACCGTAGTTGTACCTGTAGATAGCTTCGTAGTCATGGGCCTCTGGATGTATGAAGACGCTGGCGATTAACACCAGGTTTTCAGATTCTTCTCTTGGGATCACACCTTCAGCAACGGAATCTGCCACCGCTTTTGCAACAGCGGTCTGAGCAGGACCAAATATTTGACCTGCTTGTCCCATGTTCTTCACGGTCACCTTGGGAACTATCAAGGTGGCGGGTTTTGTGGGAAGGTTTGGTCTTATCACGGAAATCAACGGCGTGTGTCCTGCAGAAAGTTGCGTTAAACCGGCGGCAAAAGCAGATCCTACAGGACCGTCTTTATCCCCTATTATCAGATCGACATGAGCAAGCTCAGGCTCTTCCCCTATCAGGGCCTCTCCTACTAAAAACAAGCGTTCACCTCAAATCAGCGAAAGAATCCTGCCCGGTATTAATCCTTTTGCACTGGCGTTCAGAGGACCTGCCAGTATATTAAGGGCGCAAGGGCGATCAACGTGAGACCCGTTGCCAACCTGATCCCTGCTCTGTGCTCCTTTCTGAAATGGTCTACCTGGTCAGGGCTCATGCCCAGGGCTATGATTCCACCAAGTAGGATCACCGGAAGTATGACGCCCAGGTTGTAGAGCAGAAGGTAGTGAGCCCCAGATGTGTAACCGCTCTCGGCAATGAGCCCCAAGATTACGATGTAAACTGCCCCAACGCAAGGTGCCTTGACAAGCGAGAAGAGCGCGCCCAAGAGGAAATAGGTGCTGAGCTTCCCTTGAGATATCGCACTTTCAATGTACTTTTGGCCCCATGCGGACTTGAAGAAGGATCTTGCACCTTTGTTGAGCCTTCTTGCATCTTCTATGTGGATCAATCCCAATCCAAGGAGGATAACTGTAAGGCCGAGCCTAAAGCCAGTTGTCATTATATCCCCTTGTAAGGTGCGCAAGAGCCCGGCTCCAAAGAGGTAATACATGGCAAATATGCCAAAGGAAAAAGAGACGATCATGAGGAATATGTCGCGCCTTTTTCCTGTGCTGGCTATGACGGCGGTAGTGAGAAAGGCCAGGACCGCAAGAAGACATGGGTTAAACCCTGCCAGAAATCCCGCAACGAATACGGTTGCGGGCGAGAGATTCAATGCGCCCGAGTCTTGGATTTCTCTTTCGCCTTGATCTTCGCGTGCCCCGGATTCAGCCTCAACATGTTCATCTTCATTGTGTTCAGCGCCAGTGTATTCAGAATCGCCGTGTCCATCTTCAACGTAATCTGCCTTACCGTTTTTGGCGCTATCTTCGCGTCCACCCACTTGCTCTTCTCCGCCTGAAGGGATTTGTGGAGAGTCTGCTTTTGGGGCCAGGGCATCTTTGATCATCTTTTCCAGCAAGACTTCATCGCCGTGGTATTCTTTGTAGGCGATAACCTCGTCCCCGATCACGATTGCCGGAACTCCGCCCTTGACGTTGTGCTCTCGGATGACATTGCGCCCTTCATCCGAGTATATCTGGTAGGTTGTAATATCGGTGCGAGGGTAATCTGCCAAGACCTTTTCTAGCACCTTTTCGGCCGCGGCACATTTAGTGCATCCTGGCGACGATATCAGTATGGCCTCGTTCCCCAAAACCAGGGGCGAAAGCAACATGGCGGCGACCAAAAAGAGCACGAAATATCTTCTGGGGCCGGGCAGATGGTAATTCATCAAAGACCGACCCTATCCAATAGTATAAAAACTTGATTTTGGGTGCGGAATGAAACTATCCGCATCCTGTAGGCTCCGGTATAGAACGTTCCGGTACAGACAAACCAATGTTTGTCCCATCACTCGACGGTGGTGAACTTCAGGACGGCTTTATTATCGTCAGATCCCTCTTTTGAAGAGAAAGCAACAGATGCATCGCCTTCAGACACTATGACGATGCTGAAGGGGCAAGAGGGGCACCTGTCGATAGCTTTCTTCACAAGTTCGGTTGCATCGAAGTCGTACCAGCCATCTTCGTCGATGTCCTCCGTATCGTCTGCCTCGTCATCATATTCCAGTTCGTCTTCTAACCAGTTGGCGTTGCTCTCACTAAATCCTCCCTCTGAGAAGTAGATGCCAACGATTCCAGGTTCCTCAACCTCAGTTACGTAGAGGCTCAGTGTGGCAGAGTCTATCTCGTCGGCAGATTTGCTTCCTACCTTCATGAAGTACAGGTATGTTATCATTGCAGGCTCGTCGTCTTCAGAGACAACCCAGAGTTCATCTTTGGATCCAAAGACCTCTTCTCCCTCTTCTGTGCTCACGTAAGTGTCATCGAGAAGAGCGGGATAGAAATTGCCCGCAGATGCAGACCCGATCAGCGCAACGCAAGCCAATACGCATGCCAATCCAAACAAATATTTCATGACTGAATTCCTCAAGCATCTCTTGGATCGGTGCGGATAAAAAGACTTGCGTTCATCTTTGGCCTACATGAGTCCTATAAGAGATCCACAAATAGCATATTCTCAAAAGTTTCTCTCTTTGAGCCATCCAAACTCGCGTTACGTTTATTAGCCTGTGATCACTCTTTCCCGTTTGGTGGGTTAGCTTGAGGAATTCTGCATATCTGCGTCCCTTTGCTGGGGCAACTTTGATGATCTTGCTTTTTCTGGCAGCATCAGCATCCGAGACTGTGTATAACGTCAACTCCAACTCCAACCTCCAGGCCGCAATAAACGCGGCTCAGCACGGAGACACGATTATTGTGGCACCGGGGACTTACGGGAAGATCCTCGTAGACAAGAGCCTCAACCTCATAGGTGAAGACGCCGTGATCTCTCCATATCAGCACGAGATAGGGATATTCATCCAGTCTGACAACGTCAACGTCTCTGGATTCACGGTGAATGGTGGCCTTTATGGGATCCATCTGGAAGGGTCTGAGGGTTCAGTCATATCTGATAACGTGGTTACAGGATGCGAGCAGTGGGGTATTGGTCTCATCTTTTCAGATGGTAATTTGGTCGCTGATAACGTCGCCAGTTTCAACGGTCTTGGCGGAGAGGGCTGGTATGGGATCTACCTTTCCAACTCAAACGAGAACGAGATCACAGGAAACATAGCCAGCGACAACGGCGAATACGGAATCTGTCTTTTCCCTTCCTGTCGCGAAAACACGATCTTTGGCAACGTGATGGAGAGAAACGATTATGGAATCTACATGTTCACCGATTGCTCAGAGAACTTGATCGAGTCAAACCAGCTCTCTTACAATCGAAACTCCGGCCTGAAGGTGATGCACGAGTGCGTCGACAACCTGATCCTGAATAACTCCATCGTCGAAAACGAGGTAGTAGGGATCTTCCTCCAGCTGGGGTCTGGAAACAACGTGATCAAAGGAAACGAGATAGAGAGAAACACCCGTTTCGGAATCCAGATACAGGACGGCCCTGGAAACAACACGATAACCCAAAACAACGTCTCTGAAAGCCGGGAAGGCATCTTCATATCCAACGACGGAAACCACATTTACAATAACTGGATATTTGAGAACGTCATACAGGCTGAGGATCGAGGCGTCAACCGATGGTGGAGCGCCTATCCGCAAGGTGGAAACTTCTGGGGAGATTATGGCGGCGCGGACGAGATGGGTGGGCCCGGCCAAGACATCACAGGAGGTGACGGCTTTGGCGATGAGCCCTACTGGATAGATGAATTGGGCTTTGTCAGAGATCTCTACCCGATAATGGGGCCATCTTCTCTCCCTCTCACTCTAATAGATTGGACTGTATTTCCAGCTCGCGCCCAGATAGGCCAAACTGTGAAAGTCACAGTCGCGGTAGATTCCAAATACGGGGTTGCCTCAGTATCGGCCCGGGTCCACAACCTCTTGGTGTCTTCAGGTTACAATCCGCCAGTGATAATGAGCAGAACTGGTAGTGGCACCTATGAAGGGACGCTCCAGACGGCCATAATGGAATCAGGCCGCTACGAGATCGTCTTGACGGCAAAGGACGTTCGAGGAAACGAAATCGAAGAGGGCATAGGGGTTTTGGAGCTTCTTTCCAGATCTAGCTGGGATATCAATTCAGACATATCACGATAAATTTGGGAGTAATAGTTTATGTCAATCGAAGATGAGCAGGGTCACCTTTTGGCTGGGTCTCGACGAAATCGCGATCGATTCGAAAGAGCGATTTATAACGTGAGCGTTATGTTCTTGGTTGGGGCGCTTTTCGTCCCGGCCCTGGTAGGCGGAGCGATCGCTGGCTGTTCGAGTTGTGGATCATCTGGGCCGAACACGTGGCAAGGTCCAAATTGGGCGGGATTTGAAGATTATTATACCTCGGGAACCGTCAGCGCCAAATCCTCAGAGCCCGCTTCCGGGCCAGCGGATCAGGACAATTTTGTCCATGGCGATTATCTCGTTTCGATGGATAACCTGGCCGATTCAGACTTGATAGTCGACGTTGGTGACGGATATTCTGCCAACCACACCAAAGGCGTGATCCCTCTATACTGGGGAAATTTCTTCAATGAGGTCGGGAATCTAAAGCCAGTCTCATTGGTCATCGGTTAAGACAAAAATCGCAATGTGGCAATGATCTCGGTAGCAA
>CAYWZG010000032.1:0-21160 GCA_964462795.1 uncultured Methanotrichaceae archaeon | reverse complement strand
GTTCAAGGGGTTGGCAGGATCGCACACAGGTCCAGGAAGGCCACCGAGATTGGAAGCTTAGACAACATCGTAGCTGCAGCGGGAAGGGCTCTTGACAGCGCAAGAGTGGCGATATCAAAAGATCCACTTTCGACGACGCCGCCAAGAGTGATGGAAGTCGTAAGGGAACAGGTTCCCGATATCATGTATTCCTATTCGCCTCTGCCCATAGCCTTGAACCTAAACGGGCTGAGGATCAAACTGCCATACGATGAATATCACGAGGCCGTTGAGAACATCAAGTTCGACGAAGGCGTAACTTTAGGAGAGATCGCGAGGGTTATGCCCTCCAAGATGAAGAACTATATACTTGTTAGAATCTTGCCTATTTCCGAGACGGGCTTCGTCGTCTAGGTGGACAAAATGGCTTTTGAAGACGAGCTGGAGATCATCTTGGATAAGGGCGTTGAGCAGACTGCCGAGGATATGTTAAATGCGATTGAGGCAATTTATGGAGAAGTGCCCTACATATTCCGTTTCATGAAGGGGCAGCCCGAGCTTTTGGTGACCAAGATTCTTCATAACAATGCTATCAATCGCAATTCTCAGGCGTTGGATCAAAAGACCCTCGAGCTAATATCGATAGCTGTGGCTGCGGCCATCAGATGCAGTCACTGTCTGAAGCTTCATATCAGGATCGCCAAGAGGATGGGCATCACCGACGATGAGATCGGTGCGGCTTTGCTCACAGCGGGAAACTTGGCCAATGCCACGGTCCTGGCGATGGCAATCAGAGAGCTGAGCGAGGATCGAGAAGACATCTGAAAGGTCTGTGAGGTTAGCAGCAACGGTGGTCCTGTGGATCTCTGAGATAATTTGCTGAACTTCAGTTATGTCTTAGAATACAAAGATGACCTTGACTCTTCAAAGAAGAGCCCGGGCAGTGGTTAGTATGTGATCTCTTTTGTCAACGACTATTACAGCCTCTCCATCCTCTATACCTAGATCTGCGCCGATCACCTGTTTTCTGAAGATCTGGCCACCTCTGGCCACGAAAGGCACAGCCTCATCTGATACCACCAACTTCTTCTGACGCGTTCTCTTTTCCGACATTGTGAATGACACCTCCGACAGAACTAATGTATCCAATTTGATATTAACTTTTCGGCCAATTGTAATACTATATCTTAAATATCGACTGATTCTTCTGTGCAAATTATAGTCGAGAACTCTCAGTAGCTAACACGTTATTGGCGCGATCATAAACATTCCTACAAAGTTGGTAGAGTCTGGGCAACAAAGATTCGGATATTTTTGAAATCCCGAAAACAGGGCGTGCGGCCCGGAGCATACCTCGTCCTTTAGGACGGGACGGCCACACGCACAATGTCGCGCATCTTAGGATCTGGAACGAAGTCAAATTGCGACGGCGCACCCCGCTGCTTAGTTGCACTGATTTATAGGCAGAAGATTCAAATCCTAGTATGGGTTTCGCTCACATCAATCCTTGAGCCAGTTATTTGCCTTTCATCCCCGCAGCAAGCTGCTGGGTATTCGACAAATAACTTGCACATAAACGTGTACCGCCATTGACAGAGGCAGAATAGTTGCCAGAAAAGCTAATAAGTAACGTATGCAAGGACAAAGTTATGTGGGATGCATTCGGTGATGCCAGATGATTAGAGATCTTCTCAAACGACCTGTCGACTTCAAAAAAGATGATTCACTAATTACAAGTTTAAGACGAAAACGGATCGCTTTATTCAAGGAACTCTCATCAGACATTCAAAAACCTTTAAGGATTATTGACGTTGGCGGAACTGTTTTGTTCTGGGAAAAGATGAATTTCGTCAACGATGAACATTATGATATAACGGTTTTAAATCGATCCGCTGCCGAAAAACAATATGTAAATATAAAGAGTGTTATCGGGGATGCCAGAAACATGAGCGAGTTTCGTGATGGGGAGTTTGATATAGTGTTCTCAAACTCGGTGATAGAGCATGTGGGAAGATACGAAGAACAGTGCCAAATGGCCGAAGAAGTCAAGCGAATAGGCAAGCGGTATTTCATTCAGACGCCCAACTTCCACTTTCCCTTCGAACCACACTTCTTGTTCCCGTTTTTCCAGTTTTTCCCCCTGTGGCTCAAGGTTTTTATGCTCCGCCACTTCAGTTTGGGATGGTACAACAAAGTTCCTGATAAACAAGAGGCCACCAAGATTGCTGCTTCAATTCGTTTACTTCGTAAACGGGATTTAGAGAAATTATTCCCCGACGGCATAATATACAATGAGAAATTATTTGGTTTTACTATTTCCTTCATCGTATATGGCGGATGGTAATATGCAACGCTATTTTACTTAAATATCGTATATCATTTAATGATATTTAAATAATATCTGTGAAATTCCACTGACTGGATGGGCTGGGTTTGATCTTCTTGACCACGTCACTACTCAGACACCTTTTGGATTCAAAATGTTTATCTGGCTTGAAAAAGATTCGTCCCAGTTGATGACCAAGAAATCGATGAAGGTGACGACGAAGAGCGTGAAGAAAAAAGATCGACCTGCGAAGAGCGATAGGGAGGTGAAATACTTTCAGGACCGTTATGTTTACATGGGCCTAGTCCTGGTATTTCTGTTCTCGTTCTATCTGCGGGCCATCAAGCCCATGTCACGCATATTTGTCGGAGATTCGATCCTCTTTGATGGCAACGACCCTTGGTACCACATGATGTTGGCCAAGGGAACTGTCCTCAACCTCCAACGCCTTTGGTTCGATCCGCTTACCAACTTTCCCCATGGAAGGGAAATCACTTTTGGACCCTTCAACAGCTGGGGAATCGCGATACTTTCTTACATCGCAGATTTGGGTAATCCTAGCATGCACACCGTCGAGGTGGTAGGGGCGTTCTTCCCAGCTATAATCGGGGCGCTTCTGGTCTTTCCAGTCTACTTCATAGGTCGGGAGATAAGTGGACGGGCTGGAGGAATCATGGCCGCTGCCATGATCGCAGTTCTTCCAGGACAGTTCTTATCGCGGTCGGTCATAGGATTCACAGATCACCATGCTGCTGAAGTCCTGCTTAGCACCACCGCCATGCTCTTCTTCCTGCTCGCGATTCGAGCGGGTCAAGGAAAGTTATCCTTTGCCACCCTTAGTGAGAGAAAACTAGTCGCTCTGAAGGGGTCGCTTCTCTACTCTGTGCTTGCAGGCCTCTTCCTGGGGTTGTATCTGGATGCATGGTCTTCGGGTCATCTTTTTGTGGGCGTAATTCTGATCATTACCGTATTTCAGAGCATAGTCGATCACCTTAAGGGAAGAAATGTGGAGTATCTGGGGATCACAGGAACGATCGTGTTTACAGTATCCCTTCTGCTGATACTGCCCTTCATCAGAGTTGAGAACGGGTTTAGCACTTCGCTTTATTCGCTGTTCCAGCCAACGATGCTTATTCTTGGGATTATATTCGTACTTCTCTTATCACTGAGTTCGACCTATCTTGCCCAAAAAGGGATGAAGAAGCATTACTTTCCGCTGCTAATCGTGGGCGTCGTAATTGCAGGCTTTTTGGTCCTCAGCGTCGCAACGCCCCAGTTCATAGGACCACTCACAAGCGGTCTACACATCTTCCAGCCCAAAACAGGTGGCCCCTCCACGATATCTGAGGCGGCCAGCATAACGGAAAGAGATGGAATTCAAAGGAACTTTCCGGGTTTGATATCACCGCTCTCGCCTTTCTGGCTGGTTTTGGTCTTTGGGCTTCCACTTCTCATATACAGGTATTGGAAAAAAGACCAAAACTCCGACCTATTGATACTGGTCTGGACTGTGATGATATTAGCGCTCACATTTGCCCAGAATCGGTTTGCTTACTATTACGCAATCAATGTGGCATTGTTGGGCGGATTTCTGGTGTCTGTTCTCCTAGAAAAGGCCAAGTTCCCAGAGGTGGAAGATGCTTTCATTGACATGACTAAAGGCAAATCCAGAGATGATATGGACGCTTCGCGGGTCCTGCCAACCGTCTTAGTCGTCTTCGGACTCTTACTGCTCTTCATCTATCCGAGCATGTTCGGAACGAGTGAGGGCATGTTCATAGGAAGTTACCATTCTGAATATCAGGTGGGTGGGCCCGAAAAGGATTGGTACGAATCGGTCTTGTGGCTCCAGGACAATACTCCCGATCCAGGGATGGAACTTTACACGATCTACGAGCGGCCGCCGAAAGGAGAGAATTATCCCTATCCAGAGACCGCTTACGGCATCATGTCTTGGTGGGACTACGGTCATTGGATCGAGACGATAGGTCATAGGATTCCCAACGCCAACCCCTTCCAGCAGGGAATAGGCAACAAAGCAACTGGCGCCCCTGGTTCGTCTCCTTTCTTCCTAGCCCAAAACGAGTCTGAAGCCGAGGCAGTCCTTGCCAAACTGGACGAAAACAGGTCTGCATACTCTAACACAAAGTACGTGATCACCGATTATCCGATGGCAGTGAACAAGTTCCATGCCATCGCGGCTTGGAGCGGCGAAGCTCAAAATAAATATTACGGCGCCATTCCACAAGGGTCATCCTACACGCAGGTTTACATGCCCGCTTACTTCAATACAATGGTGGCAAGGCTTCACTTCTTTGATGGAACTGAAACACCAGTAAGCGAGGCTTGGGCGATCAGGATGAGCCCCAGCGGCCAAGTCGAGCCGATAAAGGTCTCAAGGAATTACGCAGAGCTTGAGAAGATCGTAAACGAGAGCGTAAAACAGGGCTACGGAGCAATGATCGTGACCCAAAGTCCTGCATCAACCGCTGTGCCTCTCGAGGCCCTGAAACATTACCGGCTGGTATACGAGTCCAAATCTGCGGTCACATCGAACGGGCAAAAGTACGTCAAGATCTTCGAGCACGTTCCTGGTGCCAAGATAGAAGGATTGGCCCCTACCGGAACTGATGTTTCGATATCCGCACCCATAAGGACTAATCAGGGACGGGAATTCACTTATAAACAGAGCACAGTATCAGACTCGAGCGGCCAGTTCGAGCTTGTCGTCCCCTACTCAACTGAAGGACCTATCCTTGGTGCAACCAACTTCACAA
The DNA here is from genome assembly GCA_964462795.1 of uncultured Methanotrichaceae archaeon. Lineage (GTDB taxonomy): Archaea > Halobacteriota > Methanosarcinia > Methanotrichales > Methanotrichaceae > CAYWZG01. The sequence continues at coordinate 16,078 of CAYWZG010000032.1, read as the reverse complement.
CGATGCCTAAAGGTCCTTACAAGCTTGTAGTAGGCGAAACACAGTACGAAGTCCAAGTTCCAGAGCAAACGGTGCTTGCAGGAGGATCTACCCAGGTGTCAACTACCACGGCCTAAAGGCCGTGGCTTGCAAACGGCTAAGCGAGACTATAGTGTTTAACGATACCTTTCGGACAAAATTCTAACTCGTAAGAGTTTGAGATTTGGCTGATTCATGTCGTTAAGCACTATTCTGGTGAGAACTGATTAGTTTCATACTTTGTCCCTTCTTTGGGACTGGCGGTTCAGAATGTTTGGTTGGCTTTGGTTTCTGATAATAGGGATCGTTGCGGGCTGGTTAGCCGGGCACATCACCAGAGGCAAGGGGTTTGGCTTGATAGGGGATATGGTAGTGGGCGTGATTGGAGCCTTCTTTGGAGGTTTCCTCTTTGGGCTTTTGGGTCTTTCTGCCCATGGCACCATCGGCTCTTTGATCATGGCGGTAGCTGGTGCAGTGGCGTTTATATTCCTCGTGAGATTCCTAAAAGGTATGTGATCTTCGTCAGTGGAGAATTTTGGATATGCAAATAACAGTTGTAGGCAGCGGTTATGTGGGCGTGGTCACTTCTGCGTGTCTTGCAGAGCTTGGCCATTTTGTGACCATGGTGGACATAGATAAAGATACGGTAGATATGATAAATTTGGGCAGGCCGCCTATATACGAGATGGGACTGGAAGATATGCTGTCGGCCCATGTTGGCAAGAACCTTTCGGCACATCTTGGTTATGACGATCTTCCTGAATCAGAAATATTTCTCATATGCGTGGGAACTCCATCAAAGTCAGACGGAAGCGCTGATCTTTCCATGGTGATTTCAGCAAGCCGATCCATAGGAGCGCTTCTCCAGAACCAGGAAGGTTATCGCGTCGTGGCGGTGAGAAGCACGGTGCCGCCTAGGACCACTCAGAATCTGGTCGTCGATGAAGTTTTGGCCTGTTCTGGAAAGGGACGCCAAGATATTGGTTTTGCCATGAACCCAGAATTTCTCCGAGAAGGAATTGCCATCCAAGATTTCATGAACCCAGACAGGATCGTGATCGGAAGTTCCGACGAGAGGGCAGGTGATATGGTCGAATCAGTTTATAGTAAATTAAACGCGCCTGTTCTCAGAACCGGGATTTCCGAGGCCGAAATGATCAAGTACGCCTCCAACGCCCTTCTCGCCGCTAAAATATCCTTTTCTAACGAGATCGGGAACATTTGCAAGATACTTGGCATAGATGTTTACGAGGTTATGCGAGGTGTTGGGATGGATCACCGGATATCACCCTATTTCCTGAACGCGGGCGCTGGGTTTGGTGGCAGTTGTTTTCCCAAAGACGTTGCTGCCCTGATTCATTTAGCAGAAGATCTTCGCGAAGAGAGTCTTCTTTTGAGGTCGGTGATGGAGGTGAACCGACGCCAGCCGCTCAGGATAGTCCGGCTTCTTGAGACGAAAGTTGGCGATCTTGAGGGAAAAAGGATCGCAGTCCTTGGGTTGGCCTTCAAGAACGATACTGATGACGTGAGGGAAGCCAGATCCATCCCCCTCATCGCCGAGCTTGAGACGAAGGGGGCTTGCGTTGCTGCTTACGATCCCAAAGCCAGAGATGCCATGTCAGAGATCTTTCCAGATATCGAGTACGCAGAAACTGCGTCAGATGCATTGAAGATGGCCGACGCTTGCGTCGTCATGACGGAGTGGCCAGAGTTCAAAGATCTGGATAAAGAGTTTGACCTGATGAAATCTAGGGTGATCATCGAGGGGAGACGAATTTTGTCGTGCGAAGATGTAGAGGGTATTTGTTGGTGATGAAAGGATTGATACCGGATGCAGGTGGCGGAACGAGGCTCAGGCCGTTTACGAATGCCATACCAAAAGAGCTTCTTCCTGTGGGGAACAAAGCTGTGTATCGAACATGTCATCGAGTCGATGAAGCTTGCTGGCGTGACCGATATTGTGATAGCGGTGAGCCCTCTCGAATAACTGAATTAAGGTTTTTTGAGTAATGGCATTATAGTTGAGAATTAATTATATTGGACTAATCGGTCCACCCCAGAATAGTGTTTAACGATACGAATAAGGCCAAATCTCAGACTCTTACGAGTTAGGGTCCGTGAAGAAATAACCGTGCCATATAAGTAATCCATAATTATTATGCCGAATCTGCTTCATGTCGATTTCGGGTCGTGGGTGCCGATAATTGTAGGAGTTACGCACTTGGTAGTTAAAACCAAGCACATGAGAGCCTGTCAAGAAGATTATGCTTTAGACAGTTTGGTGCTTCATGCTACTGTTTTTTTGTTCAACTGCGTAAGTCCTAAATTGAAGAAAATCTGAAAGATGGACACGGAAAGCCCATTTTGTGATGTTATCCATTCGGTCGCATGTTGGTGATTTTCAATGATTCACGGACACGACCCGATTTCGTATAATGGACATACACGATTATGTGCAAGTTATTTCTCTACGGGCCCTTAGAGAGTTGTTTGAAATATATCGTTAAACACAAAATGTCTAAAATGTTAGGTGCGAGAACATATAACACCCGATATCAAGAATTAAGACGTCATTAGATAATCCCGGTTGTGATCTTTGCGTGAAAGCGGTTATACTGGCAGCAGGAGAGGGAAGGAGATGTAGACCCCTGACCCAGACGCGGTCCAAGGTCATGCTCTCTGTGAGGAACAGGCCGTTCATGGAGCACGTAATCAGGGCCCTGGCGGCCAACAGGGTGCGCGACCTGGTGATTGTTGTGGGTTACCAAAAAGAGCGCATCATGGACTACTTCGGCGACGGCGTCCACTACGATGTGAAGATAAAGTACGTGGTCCAGGACGAGCAGCTTGGCACTGCCGATGCCCTGAGCAAGGCCAGACACTACGTTGATGGTTCTATCCTGGTGGTCAACGGCGACAATCTGGTCGACGAACAGGCCATAGAGGACATCCTGCAGGCAGAGGGCGAGAACGTAATACTGACCGCCCTACGGGAACACGCTGGTGATTACGGCGTCTTGACTGTGGAGCGGGGAAAAGTGACCAAAATAGTGGAGAAGCCAGGTCGCCCCTGCGCGGGCATCCTCAACACAGGAGTCTACAAGTTCAGCCCGGAGATCTTTGAAGAGCTGCCCAACACGCCGATATCTGAGAGGGGATCTTATGAGCTAACCCAGACCATCGCCCACATGATCGAGGAAGGCCGCGATGTGAGGGCAAAGATAACAAACGGCGTATGGGCAGACGCCATATTCGCCTGGGACCTTTTGGAGGCAAACAGCAGCGTTTCTGGAATTGGTGTGCCCAAGATTGAAGGCGAGATAGAGGAGGGCGCATGGTTTCGAGGTCCCGTTGAGATCGGGCAGGGAAGCATCGTGAGGTCCGGATCTTACATCGTAGGTCCGGTCACCATCGGCAAGAACTGCGACGTGGGGCCAAATGTGACAGTTTTTCCGACGACCTCCATCGGTGACTCGGTGAAGATCGGCTCTCACACTGAGATCAGGAACAGCATAATCATGAACGGCGCGAGAATAGGGGCAGGGACCGTCGTATCAAGCTCGATTCTTGGGGCCAGTTCCAGTTTTGGCGACCATTTGATCGTGGAATCGGGCGAATCGATGGTGCCGATAGAAGACGAGCTTCATCGCGCTGAGTTCGGCGCGGTGGTGGCTGACAACGTGATTGTAGGTGGAAGAGTGTTGATGCATCCTGGAACGATGGTGGGTGCAGGATCAAAGATAGGTTCGGGTACAAAGCTTCGTGGATGGATCGAAAGGGAGTGCAGGGTGATCTAGAGATGTGCGGCATAGTCGGATATGCAGGCCATGACAAGGCAGGCCCAATACTTTTTGACACTCTGAAAAGATTGGAGTACCGCGGATACGATTCTGCAGGTGTTGCGGTAATCTCAGATGGTGAGGTTCAGGTCATCAAATCCGCGGGCAGGATAGCAGACCTCGAGAAGATTTACCGAAAAATTGGATCTCCAGGGGAAGACATGGGCATAGGTCACACTAGATGGGCAACTCATGGACCCCCAACCGCCGAGAACGCCCACCCTCACATTTCTGACAATGTTGCCGTGGTCCACAACGGCATAATCGAGAACTACCTAGAGCTAAAAGAGCAGCTCATCGCAGGGGGTTTCGAGTTCAGGTCCGAGACAGATACCGAGGTCCTGGCTCACCTTATCGGATCTTGCTACAGAGGGAACTTAGCAGAGGCGGTCGCCTCGGCGGTCTCCTTAGTGAAGGGGTCCTTCGCGATAGCGGTCCTGGCCAAGGGCTCGCCACGTCTCGTGTGCGCGAGGAAGGAAAGCCCCCTCGTGATTGGCGTTGGCAAAGGTGCAAACTACGTGGCTTCCGACGTTGCTGCCCTTCTTCCCTATACTCGGGATGTCATCCGGATGAAGGATGGTGAGATTGCCATAATCGATGCCGAGACAGTAACCCTAAGAGATATTGCTGGAAAATCTCTGCCCTTCGATTTGGAGTGTGTGGACTGGGATGTCGACGCCGCTGAGAAGGCAGGATATCCACATTTCATGCTCAAAGAGATTCACGAACAGCCAAGGGCGATCCAGGAGACCTTCGCATCCAGGACCTCAGAGATCGACGGCGAAGTTCGGATGGATATAGGGCTCACAAACGAAGAGATAAAGGCGCTCGATCGGGTTTCGGTCATTGCTTGTGGTACGTCTTACCATGCTGGCCTCCTGGCCAAGTACTTGTATCCCAAAGCTGCTGGCCTCCCGGTCGACATCGAGGTTGCCTCGGAGTTCCAGCATATTCTTCTAAAGCCCGGAACCCTTCTATTGAGCATCACCCAGTCCGGCGAGACCGCCGACACCCTGAATGCTCTGAAAAGGGCCAGCACTTTCGGCGTGAAACGCCTTGCCATAACCAACGTGGTGGGCAGCACCGTGACAAATATGGTCGACGGGACTATCTACACCCGATGCGGCCCAGAGATCGGAGTTGCGGCCACCAAGACCTTCACAGGTCAATTAGTGGCCTTGATACTCCTGGCCATAAAGCTGGGCAGGGCCAGGAATTATCTGAGCTACGAAAATGCCAGAAAGATGCTGGTGGAGCTGACAAAGCTGCCGGGCCAGATCCAGGAAGTGCTGGACCGGCGAGACGAGATACGAAAGATCGCAGAGCAGTATGCCAAAAGAGATCAGTACTTCTTCATTGGTCGGGATTTCCTCTATCCGATCGCCCTGGAAGGGGCACTCAAGATGAAGGAGATCTCTTACATTCCCGCAGAGGGCTACCCTGCCGGCGAGCTAAAGCACGGTCCTCTCGCCTTGATCACTGATGGGACGCCCGTGGTGGCTCTTGCAACTCATGGCAAGAAGATCCAGGCCAACATCAGAGAGGTTGGGGCAAGGGGTGCAGATGTCATCGCTTTTGCGTCAAAAGGCGATCCTGACATTTCCAAGATTGCTACCACCGTCGTCGAGATCCCAGAGGCGAGGCCCGTATTCTCCGCGGTGCTCTGCACGGTGGCGCTCCAGCTGCTTGCCTACCACACCGCTGATGCGAGGAGCCTTCCAATAGACAAACCGCGGAATCTGGCGAAAAGCGTGACCGTCGAATGAGCGAGCCCATTTCACCTGGAGACGCTCAGCTCAAAGCAGTCGAAGACCAGATCGGCATCATCCGGGTTCATGAACCTCATATTCAGGCTCTCGATTTCTTCTTCGGAGAATAGCTCGTCGTAGACTCCAACTTGAAGCCCTTTACGTGCCAAAAGCCTTGCCAGGGCGAGGTTCCTACTATGGTGAAGACCTTTCACCCCTTTCCGATAGGTTATGCCCTTGAGGCAGATCTTGACCTGGCTCAAGGGCTTATCGACCTTGAGACATTCGAGAATGATCTTCTCAGCCCAGTGCTCAACCATCTCGTCGTTGATTTTCCTTGAGGTTCTCTGCAGCTCGACAAAGCCGAACTTCTCTCTTTTTTCCATCTCATTGATGAGGAACCAAGGATAGACTGGGATGCAGTGACCACCGACACCCGTCGACGGGAGATGAATGTGACAGTAATCATGGTTCGCATACTCCCTTGCCTCATGAAAGTCGATGTCGAGTTCCTCTGCGATCTTGAAGATCTCATTGGCCAAGGCGATATTGACGTCCCTATAACTGCCTTCGATTATCTTGACGAACTCCGCAACACTTGATCGGGATACCCTATGCAAGTTGGGGATGAATTTTCCGTACAGCTCGAAGGCATGACGTCCGCTTTCATCATCCACTCCGCCGACTATCTTTGGAAACTCCTTGAGGCGTGATATGCTATAGCCAGTCATTATCCGTTCCGGAGAATAGGCCAGGTAAAAATCGCCCAGCAGAAGGCCGCTTTCCTCTTCCAGCCAGCTTCGGACCATTGTTTCAGTCGTGGTGGGTGGAACTGTAGTCTCTAAAACCACCAGATCCCCTCTCTTCAGAATCTTGCCCACACTCCGGAAAGCCTCTTCTAGAATGCTGAAGTCCGGATTGTGGCTTTCATCGATAAAAAGAGGCACGATTACTATGAAATTGGTGCAATCTTTGGCGTCTTCGTATCTATGAGTCGCAACGAGCGTCTTTCCGCCGTGTCGTTCTATCAGCTCGTCCAATCCCACTTCTTCAGGGATTGGATTTATGCCCTTGTTGATCGTCTCGCATTTTCTCTGATCTATGTCAACACCAACCACATCGAGGCCACTTTCGGCCACGACCGAGGCCAGCGGCAGACCGGCTTTGCCCAACCCGACGATCGCAATCTTCACTCTGACCAATCTCCTTTGAATTTTTCTAACCGAAACTGAAAGACCTGTGCCGACAACTCTATCCGTTCTGCTCTGCGATCTTCAGATTGAGAACCGCCTGCTCAGGTGTGATCGGAAACTGCCTTCCCGCTTTGGCACAATCGATGAAGGTTTTCAGCTCCACTTTGAGGGGCTCTACCTTGTTTACCTGTACCTTCTCGATGATATTCTCCTGAGCGTACCGGGTGTTTTCCACCTCGTATTTCTCTGGCTTTCTGTAGATGTACAATTCCTGGTTCATGAAGTCACCATCTATTGTGACATCTTCCTCTTCGACGTGAATAGTCCTCATCTTCCGGCAGGCGATCCTGCTTGCAGATAGCGAGACCACGCAGTCGTCGAACATAGTAATCATCTTGCGAAGGTCACTGTCTCCGAGAGAATATAGGTCGGAGCTTTGCTTGCCACTGAAAAAGTAGTTCCAGATGAGGTCTATGTCATGAATCATCAGATCTACGACCACGCCGGTATCAGTTATCCTCGATGAGGCCGGGTTATGTCGCCTTATGTCCATATATTTTGGATTTTCTATAAGAGTTTTAATCTCTCCGACGATTGGGTTGAACCTCTCGATGTGACCCACGCCTACGACCAGATCATCAGGGATTATCTTCAGCAGTCGCGCTCCTTCTTTTGAATCGGAGGCGATGGGCTTTTCGATCAGGCAGCTAACTTTGCTCTCTATAACTCTCTTTGCGACGTCGAAATGATATTTTGTCGGGACGCATATGCTTACTGCATCGACCTTTTTGAGCAGGGACTCGATCGAATTGCAGGTCATAGTGCCAAAAGCGTCGTCCATTTTCTTTGCGGCCTTTTCATCAGGGTCATAGACGTAAACCGCTTCAGCATCCCTCATTTCGGAATATATGCGCACATGGTTCCGTCCCATGTTTCCGGTGCCAATTACTCCAATATTCATGTCGCCCACCACAAAATATTTCTATGAAGTTAATAATGCGCTTTTGCTGTCAGAAGGGCCCAATGCAAAATATATCAGGCCGATATATCAGGAACCGCTGATCAAAAGGTATCGTTAAACGCTATAACTCGCTCTAACCTTCGGAATTGAGCCTTTTCGCAGGATTTCCCACGACGATCTCACCATTACCCACGTCCCTCGTGACCACCGACCCCGCACCGACAACTGCGCCCTCGCCCACGACAACTTCTGGCAGTATGGTGGCGTTGGCCCCGATCCTTGCGCCCCTCTTGATCAGAGATCCTATCAGCTCCGCACCTCTTACCATGTACATATCATTAGAGGTGACTGAGCAGGGCCCCATGAAGACCCCGTCTTCGATGGTGGTGTTGGTGGTGATGTAAACGTTCGTCTGGACGCTAACGTTGTCTCCGATTTTGCAGTTTCCGTCCACAACAGAATTGGTGCCGATGAGCACGTCGTTTCCAATCACCGTATTCTCTCGGATCAGGACGTTGTGACCGGTCCGGAACCTGTGGCCGATCCTCGTGGAGGGATATATCACGGTTCCACTTCTTATCACCGCATCGTCGCCGATGATGGTCCCCCCATCTTGAGCGCCGATGATCACGCCGTCCTGGATGACGCATCCTCGTCCAAGGCGAACGTCTCCAAGAAAAGTGGGTTCACTCACAACTGTTCACCGTCCGAACTACCAGCTCTCGCTCCTCTTTGGCAAGTCCAGGGTGAACCGGAATGGATACCACCCTCTGGCTAGCCGCTTCTGTATTTGGGAGAGTAATATCGTTATAATCTCTGAAAAGGGGCTGTTTATGTACTGGGAGGGGGTAGTGCACTCCGTAACCCACACCATGCCTTTCCAGGTGCTTTAGGAACTCCTCTCGCCTTTCCACCTCGATGGTGTACTGGTGGTAAACGTGTTTCATCCCTTCGGGGACAAACGGTGTCTTGACCAACAGGCTCTTGTCGTAATAGCCAGCGTTTTCTCTTCGTTTAGCGTTAAACTGGTCCAGCATCTTCAGCTGGGATAGGCCGATGGCTGCGGCAATATTCGTCATCCGGTAGTTGTAGCCCATAATCTCGTGGACGTACCTTTGGCTTTGGCCGTGATTCCTGACCATCTCAGCCATCTCGGCCACCCGAGAGTCGGAGGTAGTGATCATCCCGCCCTCGCCAGTGGTCATGTTCTTGGTGGGATAGAAGCTGAAAATTCCAGCATCTCCAAAAGATCCCACATTTTTGCCGTGATATTCAGCACCGTGGGCCTGGCATGCGTCTTCTATTACCTTCAAGCCGTTATCCTGGGCGATATCCATGATCGGCTTCATATCACAAGGAAGGCCGTAAAGGTGGACCGCGATGATGGCCTTCGTCCGTTTCGTTATGGCTTCCTGGATTTGGTCGGGATCGATGTTGTAAGTTTGTGGATCTATGTCGCAGAAGATTGGTCTTGCCCTCTGCATCAGGATGCTCGTCGCGGTCGCGATGAAGGTGAAAGAGGTTGTGATAACTTCGTCGCCTTCGCTCACGCCTAGGGCTGCCAGGGCAGTGTGAAGGGCTGAGGTTCCGCTGTTGGTGGCAACCCCGTGATTTGCGCCCACGTACTCGGCAAATTTCTCTTCGAATTCGGCCACAGCTTTTCCCTGGGCGAGGATTCCACTATCGAGAACCGCCCTGATGCCTTCTATCTCCTTGCCGGAAAGTATCGGTTTTGCTACGGGGATCATCAAATCGACCTCACAGCCAGTTCATACTGGCGCCCATGGCCTACTGGGGGCCATCCGCAAAGGTGAAGATAGGCTGGCTGTTCTGACCTACATTCATAGCAAACATTACAGGGAAGATTATACTCTTTTCCCTGAGTCAGCTCGCCAATCTGCTGGAGATGCGTCGGCATGGCTCTAGATCTGTGACGGCATCGTTTCGGTGGAGCGAATGCTAGGGGGAGAAACGAATATCTATGGCAGACTCCTTGAGGTAATCCCGAACGGTGGTTGTCGACAACCTCGTCTCAGGTATGACGTCGCAGGGGCGAAGGGGGCTATGGATCACTCTTGCGCGCCCCGCTCTCGGTTCAGGGTGAGTGTGGCTCTGCTCTTGCAAAAGCTGCAAGGTCTACTCCGCGGGGAACCTGGAGAACGCCTTCTCTGGCGCGTCCATCTGCGCGGAGAGGACAGAGATCGCGAAAGCCCTATCCGAAGGCGAAAGGGATTTCGAGGCGCTGGCAATAGTGGGCGAGGCAGAGGGGCCTGTCGCGCCCTGCGGGATCTGCAGGCAGACCCTGATAGAGTTCGGCGGGGATACAAAGGTGATCATGGCAAACACCAAGGGCGACGCGTGCGTTGCAACGGCAACGGAGCTGCTACCAGCGGCGTTTACTGGAAAATATATGGATGATATTTGGGCACTTAAATCAGAATAATTTCCTAGATTAGTTATTTAATAGACGGATTATCTCATTTGCGTATTCTAGATCCTTAAATGTATCTATTTCGGTCCATTTTAAATTATCTGAATAAACAAAATCTATTATTCGCGTTTTGTTTAGTTCCTTAAAAGTTATATCATAATAATTTTGTGAATTATCCTCGATTAATTCAATCAATGGGTGTTTAAACACTTCAATATCATTTTTTATCACTTTGGAAATGCCAATAAACTCTCCAATAGAATCTTCAATATTTACATTTTTCCCCATTTGCTCAATAATATTTTTATTTAAAATTATCTTAAAAGACTCTTCATCCAATTCTTTTTTAGCATCTATAATCATCGACGTGTGATGACATCTCAATAATTTTGTAATAATTCTTTCGTCAAATACATTATCCCCATTTATTATTATAACGTCTTCTGCTACATTTTGCAGAGCTAAATATAATGAATATCCTGTATTCGTTTCTGTATATCTTTCGTTCTCTACAATGGAAATGTCTATATTGTACTTCTTCGATAAGGTGTAGCACTTATCGATGACACGCTCTTTTTTGTGACCTGCAACTATGACAAATTTATCAATATCGTTATTTATGCAACATCTAATTGCATATTCTAAGATTGTTATACCCCTTATTTCGATAAGTGCTTTTGGAACATTGACCGTTAAAGGCATTAAACGTTTACCTAAACCTGCTGCTAGTATTATTGCTAGCATCTTTTTAGTCACTCCCTTAACTTCTCCCACATTCTTCTAAAAGCCATCTTCGGAGATTCACTAAGAACTACAACATTATGTACAAATTCTACAATAATGTTATCAATATCAAGTGTTTCACAAATATCATTTATTGCACGTATAGACTTTTTTCCTTCAAATACCACCCCCGTTGATTTTTCATCAATAATAATTTTCTGCCCGTAAAGCAGACCCATAGTACGATTTCTACTTCTATTTGAGGTAGATGTCAAAATTAAATCTCCGAATCCACAATATTTATGAACAGTCTCTGGACACCCCCCCATCTTAGTTACAATTTCTATTGTTTCATTAAAACCTTTTGTAAGCATTGCAAATTTTGCATTCTCGTTAACATTCATACCTTCACAAATACCATAGGCAATTGCATTTATGTTTTTTATAACACCACACATCTCCGTCCCGACTTCATCTTTACACATATCAACTATAAAATTATCTGTAGCTAATATGTTTTTCAAAATTTTTAAATCATTGGCATTTTTGGATGCTATAGTAGCTGCGGTGGGCAAATTCAGAACGATTTCGTTTGCAAAAGTTGGGCCAGAAAATATCACTGGAGACAGTTCTATTTCTTCGGATATTATTTGGCTCATTCGTTTTAATGATGGATACTCGATACCCTTTGCAGTGCTAATTATAATATCGCCATAAACATTTTGTCCCTCTAGCTCCCGTGCGACTTCACGCGTTGAAGACGAAGGTACACAAAAAAAAATTGCATCAAGATTCGGCATCTGGCTAAAATTGTTAATTGGAATTATCTTATCGGATAGTTTTATTGCGGGATAATATTCTGAATTTACTCTATTGCGCTTGATTTCATCTATAACTTTTCTCCTTCTGGCGTACAGGTATATCTCATCAACGTTAGTTGATATACTTTGAGCTATCGCGGTTCCCAAACTTCCTCCACCAATTACTGCAACTTTCATTCCATTGCGCCCCTAGACTACTAACGTTCATTTAGTAGCTTCATAATTTCTTCCGCACATCTCTGTGATGACCTTCCATCCGCATATTCATGAGCCTTTTTGATAAACTCATCTCTCTGTTGTCTAAATTCTGCTTGATATTCTTCAGGTGAGTCTAAAGCTTTCTGTAACATATCAAAGAATTCTAGTTTGTTCTTTGCGATATACCCCCATTTGTTCCCCAACCCAGGAGTAAATCTTCTTGTATCCACACCGACATCTAGATGGATTACCGGTCGGTCCAATAGAATGAAATCGTCTGCGATGCTTGAATGGTCAGTGATTAGCACATCGCTAACGTATAATACAGGTTCGGTAAGGGGGTAATTTTTAAAAGGTGAATAAAATATATTATCAATTTTCTCAACGTGGCTTATAATACTCTCTGCATATTTTCGCCTGACCTGTTCCCAGTTGGTGTGCATCCTTATTATAAAATTGCATTTATTTAATATACAAAATTCATTTATGTCTTTTAGTATCGTTTCATCACATTCGAAGGGGAAAAATGGTTTAGTTTCATCTTCATCTGCTGTAGGTTTGCCCCACGTGGGCGCATAAAGTATATTTTTTTTATTAGAAGGAATATGTAATTCATTTATGATTTTCTCTCTGCTAATGTTGCTATTATTTACTAGAGGATCTGTTCTAGGATAACCAATTAATTTTAATTTAGATAAAATATCATCTTCTTTTGAGACGTAATAATTCTTTAAAAATTCTGATGAGACGAGGCCTACATCATAATATTTTAGCATCTTTGCCCTACCCACACCATTACCATCTAATATGTCTATACCGTGCCACAAATCCACCCATTTGCTCTTATGCTTTTTCGATAACGAAAATAGATAGTACTCTGGTATATAAAATGGACCGTGGCTTGTGACCCAAACTTTGGTTTTTACAAATAGAGGGATCTTTCTTATGTCTCTGCAATTATACGCCTCTACATTCGCTTCCTTCAGCCTTTCTAGTTCCGCAGCGCTTTCAGTAACAAAATATATTTTTATATTCTTATAATTAGAATCTATCTCTTCATAGAGATATTTAAGGTTTCCATTAAAGTGCTTAGATGCAAAACCCACGATATAAGCATCAGTTTGATATAATTTTGAGATAGGGGAATAACCTACATATGCAATATTAAATACTAATAACTTTGCCACCCTCACACACTGTTTTATACATCTAAGCATATATTACACCAAATTATCCTCGCCGATCAAAGTTGGGTCGTGGGTGCCGATAATTGAAGAAAATCTGAAAAATGGACACGGAAAGCCCATTTTGTGATGTTACCCATTCGGTCGCGTGTTGGTGATTTTCAATGATTCACGGACACGATCCAAAGTTGAAACTAATCCAATACGTGGGTGCGTTATCATATCCCACTTATCTACTTATTGCTTGTATCAATCCGCGTTCTCTTTTTTCTAATGGAAACGTATTCTTAATTCTTTTTCGCGCTTTTTTACCGAGTTCTTCAGGAGAATTCAAGGCGTCTTTTATCGCATCAGCAGTTGCTTCTGGATCGCCATAAGGAACATAAAAACCACAGTCACCTATTGCTGTTGGAATTCCACAGTATTTAGTTCCTACTGGGACACATTCACAGAGCATTGCCTCACATAACGCATTTGGAAGTCCTTCATATCTCGATAATTGGCAGTATACTCTTGCTTTTTGATACCATTCAAGTAGCTCTTCATCCGATACAAAACCTGTAAATTCCACATTTGATGTTGCGATGGATCTCAAGTGATTGACAGAAGTATCAACGTATTTACCTACTAATACAAATTTAACGTTTGGAAGATGCTTTGCTGCTTTCACAAATGTCTCAAATCCTTTTCTTTTTATCACTGATTCGTCAATCCCTCCAATCGTTAAAACAATATCCTCTTTTTTGCCATTACTACGCCAATAATTTGGGTCGTAGCCTGTTGGAAGATAATCAATATTTTCGCCACTTATCTTCGCGTTTTCCATAGCATCTTCTTTAAGGGATGGATCGACGACCAAGACTAGGTCCGCGTGTTTCAACGCAAATCTTGTAAGCATCTTTTTGTGCCAACCCAGTGTGAACTGCCCGTAATTAATCTCTGGCACATAGGCTACATCAAAGCCACCAGCAACCACGATGGCCTTCTTTCTGAGGATTTTGGAGAACAACACCGCCAGAAATGCATGCCCTCCGGCGAACCACGAAAAAGATACACCTGACCGCCAAATGGCCGCCATCATCCTGAAGGCGTCCCACGCCCGTCTATAATTAAACTTATCTACGTTGAAATGTTTTGATAATATTTTATAATCATTCCTTATGAACGATGCATTAGGCGAATAGCACACGAAAGCTACCCGTATTTTGGGGCTTGTCTTGTATTTATCTTTAACGATTACAGAAATCATTTAATATAATTCCCCCAACATCTGGCGGACTGTATCACTATTCCATCTTCAGCATCTCACGTAGATATATCCCTTTTGGCTCTTCGCCAAGAGCAATATGATATGAACAAAAAGGAGCATGATTAACCCTTTAGGCCCGGAACAATCTTTTGAAGAATACAATTTCATCTCTCGTCAGCCCTTTTAAAAGCAATAAAGTCGCCACATAGACGATGGCACAAACACCGATGGCGATCATCACATTTGATAATCCTCCAGGATTCCATATGAGAATCACGAGAGACATCGCGATCGATGCAAAGATGCTCTTCAATATGAAGTAAAGGTCGATCCCAAATCTGAGATATTTGAAAGAATAATACATGCCTACGACGAAGATGAATAGATACGCCACCAGAGTCGCGATTGCAGCGCCTATTATCCCTATATACGGAATTAATACCAAATTCAGCCCAAGGTTCAATATGGCCGCCAGAGTATATACAGATCCTGTGATCGCTGTCTTCTTCTCCAAAATAATTATGTGATTGACGACCACAGAGGCTCCAAAAAACACCGTGCCAACGGCCACAAACGGCGTGACCAAATATCCGTCCCTCGCGATCTCTGGCGTAGAAAGTATCTTTAACAGAGGCTCCGATAAAAGGGATAAACCAAATGACGATGGTATCGCCAATAATAAGAAATATTTCAGTGAATATTTCAAAACCATCTTCGTCTCCGCCATTTTGTTCTCATCGTAATATTTCGATAAAAGGGCAGGCAATATGATTCTGAGTGGTGCCACAAACATGTACATGATGTAACCTAACATATATCCAGGAGAGTAATAACCCACGAAAACCGTGCCCAGAAGTATCCCAATAACGTAGCGATCGCTTGAGTTTACCACCCAGCTTGATAAATTTCCGGGGACGGTGGGTAGCCCAAAAGCCAGATAATCCCGCATATTCGTGAACCTAGGAATTTTGACGCCGATCTCTGAGGCGATAAGCGAGGCCATAATTAAAAATACTAAACATCTTGTGATTAAAACTCCAAGGGCAGCCCCAGTGATTCCGTAGCCAGATAAGACGAAATAGGCAACTAAGACAACGTTCAGACATGTTTGTATAAACACAAATGAGGCGTATTTTTTCATCTGTTGAAATGTTCTGAAGAAGGTGAATTGTACGCCGTTTAGACATTCGATGAAGAGGATTATAGATAATATTTTTACTATGATTTGGTTATCATCGAACAAAGTCGCAGCAATCATTCTGGAGGACGAAAACAGCACCAAGGAGACGACCAAACTTGCAAATAATACGATAACAAATATGGAATAATACCCCTCTTGGATCTTCTCTCTTCTTGATTCTCCCGCCAGAAATCTGACCATCGTGTATGGCAGCCCGAGCACTACGATCGATGGTATTAAGCCGATGGTAACGATAATTTGTGCCCAAATTCCATATTCTTCGATGGGAAGCGTCTTTGTCAGAATCGGGAGCAGGATAACTCCACTCAGATTTACAAGAAGGTTTGTTACGCCCATCAACCCTACTCTCTGCGCAAAGAGCCTGTACTCGTTCATCACTGCACCTTTTGTTTTTTGTATCGAGATTTTATTACTTCGGGAGCGCGGAGGGTCACGAATACCCCATCCTTTAGGGCGGGGATGAAGTGAACCCTCGCCCGTTTTTCATGCTCTTTTAAACCGATAAACATTGG
>CAYWZG010000031.1:13847-21827 GCA_964462795.1 uncultured Methanotrichaceae archaeon | reverse complement strand
CGAAGGGGTATTTTGCGCTCAATATCTGAAAATCACTCGATTTTTAGATAGTGCCATCTGGCCTGTCAGGCGCATCACTTCCACCGTCCCCGAGCCTGCGCCGCAGAATCTCCCGGCCGATCGATCAAGGGGGCGCTCTCTGAGGAAAATCGGCTCTTACAGCATGCCATTAGCGTCCAAAGACCCGTTTAGTAGCCGGTATATTCAAGTAGACTAAAATTATCGCGGCAATTATAGCATCTATCAATCCCGCAGCTAAATTTCCGCTGAGAGAGATATTTGCCAGCGCAAGGAGAAGATACAGACCTGAGATGACCGTCGCCAACATCCAGCCTCGGGGTTGAAGCGAGATCAGCCACGAACCACAAATAATTAAAAGACTGGCCACAATAAAGGAGGTAGTGGCTGTCGTGGGAAATCGCATAATAGCAATGAGCCCAAACAATATGTAGACGAATCCGCTGAGAAAAGCAAGCCCAGCAAGAACGAAAACTCCAGTTGGAACGTCTCTGCCTGATCTTTTCATGTTATTGCCTCCGACATAGATCTTTAACTTTAATATACTGTGTTGTACGCACTCTTATTAAAATCTAATCCAAACGAAGAATCTTTAAAAAATCATGACAAACCGCAAAGTGCATCATATAATAAATATAAAATTGATTGTGGCCGCGTTTACTGCCAAAAAACTGTGAATATCAGCGTCACCGCCGCCCTCTCCATCTGTCAGGTCGGTCAGGCGCATCATCTCCACCGCCCCGGATCCCGCGCCGCAGATATCCTGGCCGATCGATCCTGAGGGCGCCCTCGACCACAGGCGGCGAGAAAGAGCTCGATCTGATGAGAGAGAAGACAAGCCTGCCCATGACCAGTTCGACAGACGTGGTCGCATCGATGAAGATCAGGAGAAAAGGTTGATGCAGCAACGAGGGGGTTCATTCTTCGCCGAAATAGTCCATATCGACCCTCTTTACCCTATAGGCGGCAACATCTGCAACGCCTATGTCATGATCGATCATCATCTGGGCCAGCTCTTCGCCATCGATCAAGATGATTCTGGGCTGTTGGATCGCAGTCACATAACCTCTGGCTTCCTTCGAAAACTTGGACGTGGTAATCAGCACGCCTTTTCCTGCACCCTCACCCATCAGGCTTCCGGCAAATGCCTGTACGATGGGCCGCCCGACAGTGCCCTCCCATCTCTTAGCCTGTATGCAGATAGCGTCCAAGCCCAACTTGTCTTCTTTTATGATCCCATCAATCCCACCGTCACCGGTCCTGCCAACGGCCTGACCTGCATCTTTCCTAGAACCGCCATACCCCATCGCTACCAGAAGATCTACTACCAGGTTCTCGAAGAACTCAGGCGAACAATTCATGATCCGTTCGAGAAGTTCTTGGGCCAGATCTTGCCTCAAATCTTGATAGCTCGCCTCCAAGATCTCCTCTGGGGTCTGAGTAACATCGCACTTTTGTTCCGAGTCATCGCTCTGAGTGGGCACCCCACGAAACTCCTGAAAGGCAGGATAACGAGACAAAAACTTCACGTTGATCTCTGAAATATTTTCCCTCAGGACTTCTCGCCCAAGTTCGGTTATCCGAAACTTCCCCCGCCCAGTGCTTTCCAGAAATCCCGCTTTCTTCATGTAAGTCCTGGCCCAGGACACTCTGTTATCGAATTTGGCTTGTTTGCCACTTGGAAGAATCTCTCGTTTCTCTTCGCCGGTCAAATCGAATTGGAGGGCCAGTGTCCCGATGACCTCACGAAGGCTGTGTATTTCGCCGTCTTCAGTGATTTTCAGCAGTGGCAGCATTAAGCTCTGGTAGTCTGGGATCGCCATTTTCTTCGCCTCTCAGACTTGTTATTTCAGATCCCATAATTTAAGTTCTCTGGCGGCGTTTTCTTTCAACTTTACATCACGCCCCCATCATGTTCTCGTTTCCGCACCCTCGATGCAAAAGATGAATACTCATCACGACGACAACTCTATGGTGCTTTTCTCTTATGATCACCAAAATTTACATCTCCCACTGCGAAGAAGACGAGCCCCTCGCCCAAGAGCTTGCAGAATCCCTCTGGGCCGTAAACATGGAGTGTTTCGTCTCCACCTACAAGAGGGCACGAACAATCCCTCACCACGAGCGGATCGTTTTTGGGATGCGCCACTCGGACTGTGTGGTCGTCCTGCTCATCCTTGATGGGATGGTATCGCCCCTGGTCAATCAAGAAATCGGACTTGCCGTCAGTATGGGCCACCTCATCATACCGCTGGCCGAACCCGAGGTGGTGGTGCCAACCCTCCTCAAATACACCAGGCCCATCCGTCTTTCTGTGAGACAAAGCCAAGATGCCATCGGAGAGCTAATACGAAATATAAGGGACCTGTCCACACTTCAATGGCTCAGGATCAAATGTCCCATCTGCGGAGAAGAGATCACTCAATACATCCCGCCCCAAGAAGAAGTGGACAAGGCCATCCTTTCAGAATCTGACCTTGAGACCATATGCAACTGCTGCGAGACTGCACTCTCATTAGACCCCAGAACCTTCAAGCCATCTCCATCAGTTTGACCAGTCTCACTCATCTCACTCATCTCATTGAGCTTGCCTTTCCGGCCGAATCGAAGCGACTGAGTTATACAAAGTTTCGAAAGAAGCCCGTCTTTTCGGGCGAGATGCAGTCACAAACCTTTTTATACGAAGAATTAGTCTTGGGCTAAGAATCCGATGAACGGTGACTGCGAGACATCCATCCTTATTCCGTCGTCCACTACTATGGAGTCGGCGGACCTGCGCATGTGTACGCTTAAGGTTGGACAAATCGCAAGGGCCGCTGCGGTATTCGGGGTGGACCGTATCGTCATATATCGAGATGATGAATTCGACGATTCCAGGTTCATAAGCCGAATCCTGCAGTACGCAGAGACGCCCCAATACCTTCGAAAAAAGCTCTTTCCCATGATGAAAGAGCTGAGATATGCGGGCATTCTGCCGCCGCTGCGCACCGCTCATCATCCAACACGCTCAAAAGCGTCAATGCTCAAGGTCGGCGAGTTCAGAGTCGGTTTGGTAGTAGACGACGTGGGATCTGACAAAGGCGTACGGGTGGACATAGGTATCGAGCGCCCGGTGCCCCTCCAAATCAAAAAACATGTGAAATTGAGAGCTGGGCAACGTCTGAACGTCAGAATCTTTTCGCTGAAGCCGCTCGCCGCAGAGCCTGTAGACCGATCGGACATACCTCACTACTGGGGGTATGAAACCGTGGTGGTACCTAGCCTAGAGCAGTACATAAGCTCTGCTCGCAGCCTAGTGGTGGCCGCGTCCCGATGGGGCGATTTGGCAACCCCAAAACTCCTCCAAGGAATAGTCCAACGAGGATACGGCCAGGGTTCCTCCGGTCTGACATTGGCCTTCGGCTCACCAGCGCGCGGAATTGATGCGTTTTTGAGCAGCAAAACGATGGAAAGATGCTGTGTGATCAACACCATTCCGCATCAGGGCACAGAGACAGTTCGTCTTGAGGAGGCGATTTTCGCCACTCTTGCAATGCTCAACCTGATGCGTTCTATGGAGGGCTAAATGGCAACCATACACCGACCAAGACGAGGATCATTGGCCTTCAGCCCCCGTAAACGGGCTAAGAGCCAGACTCCCAGGACCAGATGCTGGGCAGCTGGCGAAGACAGCGCCAGAATGGGTGGTTTTGCCGGATACAAGGCCGGCATGACTCACATAATAATGGTCGACGACAGACCCCAAAGCCTAACTGAAGGCATGGAGATCAGCGTGCCCGTCACCATTGTTGAGACGCCACCCATCAGCGTAGCAGCCCTTCGGGTCTACGAGAAGTACAATGGCGGCGTGAGAGCTGTTGGGGAAACCTGGGCAGAGACGCTGGATCCCTACCTCGCAAGGTCAATAACCGTTCCCACTAACAAGAAAGGCCACACTCTCGAAAGCATAGAGGCCAAGATCGACGAGATGGATGAATTACGATTGATTGTTCACACTAACCCAAGTCTTCTGACTGGAGTTCCCAGTAAGACCCCTGACCTGATGGAAATACAGGTCACTGGCGGATCTATAGGAGATCAGTTCGATTTTGCCAAGGGGGTTTTAGGCACCAAGATTCCAATCACGTCCATATTCAATGTGGGCGAGGTAATCGACGTTTCGGCAATCACCAAGGGTAAAGGCACCCAAGGTCCCGTCAAGCGTTGGGGAATCATGCTTCAGAAGAGAAAACACTCCCGTGGAGGCAAGCTTCGGCACATAGGCAACCTGGGTCCCTGGAACCCCCACCGAGTCAGGTGGACCGTCCCTCAGATGGGTCAGATGGGCTATCAACAGAGAACTGATTTCAACAAGAGAATCCTGGCCATGGGATCAAACGTCGAAGAAATCAATCCCAAAGGCGGTTTTCCAGAATACGGCGTGGTTAGAGGCGATTATGTCCTGGTCAAGGGAAGCCTTCCCGGCCCCATAAAGAGGCTGATCAGGATGAGACACGCTATCAGGGCCAAAAACAGAGCCGTAAAGACGCCAGAGATCCTCTACGTCAGTACAGATTCAAAGCAGGGATCGTGATGAAGGCTAAGGTTATCGATCTATCAGGAAACGAGGTTGGGGAGATTGAGCTTCCGCTCGTCTTCGAAACAGAGTACAGACCCGACCTCATTAAAAAAGCGGTACTAGCCTCTCAGGCTAATAGGCTTCAGCCCTACGGCCCAGGTCCACTTGCCGGGATCAAAACCTCTGCCAAGTCCTGGGGAACATGCCGTGGAGTTTCCAGAGTTCCAAGAATCGTGAACGGGAGACGAGCTGCCAGGGTAACTCAAGCCAGAGGTGGCCGAAAGGCCCATCCACCCAAGCCAGAGGCCGACAGGACCGAGAAGATCAACGTAAAAGAGCGAAGAAAGGCCATTCAGTCGGCCATAGCTGCCACCGTGGACTCCGAAAAAGTCAGGGCCAGAGGGCACGTCTTTTCGGGAACGATCCCAGTGGTTGTCAAGGACGACCTTGAGACGCTGGACAAAACCAAAGATATGAAGAACTTCCTTGTGGCAGCGGGCCTTTGGGACGACGTGATGAGGGCCAAGAATGGCAGGACCATCCGCGCGGGTCGAGGTAAGATGAGGGGCCGAAAGTACAAGAACAGAAAGAGCCTCTTGATCGTGGCAGGCCAAGACAAAGGTCTGATGAAGGCCGCAAGAAACTTGCCAGGCGTCGATTTCATCACAGTGGAGAGGCTGAACGCCGAGATTTTAGCCCCCGGAACCCATCCGGGAAGGCTTGCTGTCTGGACCGAATCCTCTCTGAAATGGCTGGGTGAGAACTATGGTCGTTAAGAGTCCGTTCATCACGGAGAAGGTCACCAACATGATCGACTCCGACAACACCATGGAGTTCATCGTAGACATGACGTCTAACAAATCCCAGGTCAAAAAGTCTCTGGAAGATTTGTACGAAGTCGAAGTTCTCAAGGTAAGGACGATGATTACTTCCAAGGGCGAAAAGAAAGCCATTGTGAAGTTGGCAGGCGATGGAACTGCAAATGAGTTGGCGACGAGGCTTGGCCTGCTCTAAGGTGAGGTTATGGGACATAGATTAATACAACAAAATCGTGGTCGCGGAACGCCGACCTACCGAGCCCCCTCCCACAAGTACAGGGCCGAGCTCAAACACGTAAAAGTGAGCCCGGATGAGACCGTCAAGGGCGTGGTGAAAGATATCGTCCACGATCCTGCAAGGAGCGCTCCTGTAGCCAAGGTTGCCCTAGATAACGGCGAGGAGAGATATCTCCTCATCCCTGAAGGGGTTTACATTGGTCAGGAGATCGCTTGTGGTATATCTGCCGAGATCAAGCCTGGCAACTCTCTACCCTTGGCCGAGATTCCAGAGGGTATTCCCATCTGCAATATCGAGTCTAATCCAGGGGCTGGAGGCCAGTTCGTCAGATCCAGCGGGGTTTACGGAATGCTCATAGCTCACGACGTAGGAAAGACCGTCGTCCAGCTTCCCAGCGGAGAGATGAAGTGGCTCAATCCCCGATGCATGGCAACCATTGGCGTTGTGGCCGGTGGTGGCAGAACCGAGAAACCTTTCTACAAGGCCGGAAAGCGTTACCATAAGTTGAAATCAAGAGCTGCCAAGTATCCCCGAGTCAGAGGTGTTGCCATGAACGTGGTGGATCACCCCTTCGGCGGCGGTGGATGGCAACATCCTGGAAGGCCGACGACAGTTAGCAGGAACGCACCACCCGGTCGTAAAGTCGGGTCCATTGCAGCCCGGAGGACCGGAAAGCGCTAAAGAGGGATTATTTTGGCAAGGAAATCAGGATCAAAGCTTCCGAAAAGGAAAGAAGAGTTCACCTACCGAGGTCGTAAGATGGATGACCTCAAAAATCTCAGTATGGAGGAATTTGTTGATCTTCTACCTGCTCGGCAGCGAAGGACGCTGAATCGAGGTCTCTCGAAAGATCAGAAAAAGTTGTTATCGAGGATGAAGAAGAAAGATGCGGTGAGAACCCACCTCCGTGACATGATAATTCTCCCGGAGATGGTGGGAAAAACCATCGAGATCTACAACGGCAAAGTCTTCAACCGAGTTGACATCATGCCTGAGATGGTAGGTCACTATCTTGGCGAATTTTCCTTGACTAGATCGAGAGTCTCTCACGGCAGTGCCGGTGTGGGCGCTACCAGGTCCAGCAGATATGTACCGTTGAAGTGAGGTGTGGAATTTGGGACGACTAAAATATTGCAAGATCCCCCAAAAGGAACGTTCATCGAGGGCGATGGGCACGGAGTTTCACGTCTCACCCAAACATGCTCTGGACATATGTAGTGCCATCAAAGGAATGCGGGCTGAAGCGGCCAGGATTTACTTAGAAGACGTGATCGCCCTGAAACGGCCAGTGCCTTTCAAGCGTTACAACAGTAAAGTCCCCCATCGGCGCGGACTCATTGGTTGGGATGCCGGTAGGTACCCACAAAAGGCCGCAAAAGCGGTGTTGAGCGTATTGATCAATGCGGCCAGCAACGCTGAATACAAAGGTCTCGACCCAGAAGATATGAGAATCACTCATGCTGTCACAAAGAAGGGCAGAACCATAAAGGGCTGGATGCCAAGAGCCATGGGCCGAGCTACCCCTAAGGACACTGAGACCGTATCTGTAGAGATGATCCTTACCGAGGTGAGCTAGAGTGGGTGTAGAGAAGAAGTTCGTAGCTGATGGCTTCACCAAGGCTCTCATCAACGAGTTCTTGACCAAAGAACTCGGTCGAGCAGGTTACGGCGGAATGGTGATGAACAGGACTCCTATGGGGACCCAAATCATCGTTTATGCCGAGAAGCCAGGGATGGTTATCGGGAAGGGCGGAAAATTAATCAGGAAGCTCACTCGGGATCTAGATCGCAAGTTCAGTCTGGACAACCCTCAAATCGATGTTCAGGACGTGGGCAAGGCCGAGCTGAACGCTCAAGTGGTTGCCAGCAGGTTGGCCAGCTCTCTTGAGAGAGGCTGGTACTTCCGTAAAGCTAGCCAGAGCATGGTTCGGCGGGTAATGGATAGTGGCGCGCTAGGATGCGAGATAATCCTCAGTGGCAAGCTTACGGGCCCAAGATCAAGAACAGAAAAAGTGCTTCGTGGTTACATCAAACACTCGGGCAAACCTGCTCAAGAGCTCGTAGATTATGGTTATGCCGTGGCGGTCAAGAAGCTGGGGACTATCGGGTGTCGGGTCAGAATTGTCCAACCAGACGTAATTCCACCTGACCAGTTCCAGATAGTGCCACCTTCTGAGACCGAAGAAACAGTTCCTGAAGAGTCCAAAGACGAGCTCGAAGAGCTTCTCGAAACTGAAGCTGCAGAATCTGTAGAGGGTACCGAAGAGGCATTCGAAGAACTAGCCGAAGAAGCTGTCGAAGAGGCACCTGAAGAAGCTGTCGAGGAGATCGTCGAAGAGGCATCTGAA
>CAYWZG010000031.1:0-13747 GCA_964462795.1 uncultured Methanotrichaceae archaeon | reverse complement strand
GAAGCCGTCGAGGAGATCGTCGAAGAGGCATCTGAAGAAGCCGTCGAGGAGATCGTCGAAGAGGCATCTGAAGAAGCCGTCGAGGAGATCGACACTGAGGCGCAATCTTCGGAAGCGAGCGAAGAACAGCCGGGTGACAAAGCGTGAGACGTGAGTGTGACTTGACATGGCGATATTCAAGGTCGATGAACTTCGAAATATGAGTCCCGAAGAGTTGTCAGAGGAGCTTTTTAATCTCCAAGACGAGCTCATTCGGGAAAGAGGGATCGTCGTTGCAGGTGGCGCTCCTGAGAATCCTGGAAGGATCAAGGAGCTGAAAAGGTCCACCGCCAGGATCAAGACAATTCAGCGGGAGCGTATGGCGTGATAATTACTCCAGAAAATCTCGTCAGGCACGAACTAATAGGCTTGCCAGTGGAGGTTGTTGAAAGTGCAAATCCCTCCACAGTGGGCATATCAGGCCGGGTGGTAGATGAAACCCGGAACGTGTTCTTGATCGAGACCGAACGCGGAGAAAAATGCGTTCCCAAGTCTCACACCGGCTTTGTCTTCAACCTTCCTGGTCAAAAAGTGAGGGTCGAAGGTGCTGTATTGGTCTCACAACCCGAAAATCGAATTCACAAAAGGATACGTAGATCGAGGTGGAAGCTATGAGGGATATCGGACTGGACGTCACACCGCCCAAAGAGGCATGTGACGATCCCAAATGTCCCTTTCACGGAAAACTTCCCGTACGCGGGCAGGTGTTCGACGGTGTCGTAATCAGTGACGAGATGACCGACACCGTAGTTGTTCTGCGCGAGTTCGAGAAGAAAGTGCCTAAGTATGAAAGGTATGAGAAGAGGCGGTCCAAAGTTCACGCCCACAACCCCCCATGCATAAATGCAAAAGAGGGTGATGTGGTCAAGATAGCTGAGTGCAGGCCGCTCAGTAAGACAAAGTCCTTCGTGGTGGTGGAGGTCGCACGATGAAGGGGAAAAAAGCAACAATCCCCCGTGCGCTCAACGCAGGCGCGCGCCTAGAATGTGTCGACAACACAGGGGCCCGAGTACTCGAGATCATATCGGTCAAAAGGTATCGTGGCGTAAAGAACAGGATGCCTCGTGCCGGAATCGGTGACATGGTCGTGGTTTCAGTCAAGAAGGGTACCCCTGGGATGAAGAAACAGATATTCCGAGCAGTTATCATCCGGCAGAAAAAGGAGTTCCGAAGGCCAGACGGCCTTAGGGTGAAGTTCGATGGAAATGCTGCGGTCATCACGGATGACGACGGAATTCCCAAGGGATCGGAGATAAAAGGGCCAGTGGCCAGAGAGGTGGCGGAGATGTACGGAAAGATCGCCTCGGCCGCGTCGATAATAGTGTGATTGCCATGAAGAGCAAACAACCAGGCAAACAACGGAAAGAAAGGTTCACTGCCCCCCTCCATAAACGGCAGAAGTATATGCATGCCCCCTTAATCAAGGAGCTCCGAGAGAAGCTGAAAACGCGCAGCGCTCAGTTGAAGAAGGGCGATACCGTCAAGATGATGCGCGGAGATCACGCCGAAGTCGAGGGCGAGGTCGAGAAGGTGGACCTGAAAAAGGGCGTCATCAACGTCGCAGGAGTGAGCGTCTTCCGCGCCGATGGAACGGAAGTTCCAAGAGCTGTTCAACCCTCCAACGTGCTCATCACCAAGATAGAGCTAGATGACGAAAAGCGCAAGGAAATCTTTTCAAGGTGATTTAGGTGAGCAGACATCAGAAGAGGATTGCAAGTCCTAGGAGCTGGCCCATCCCCAGAAAAACCCAAAAATGGGCTGCAAAGACCCGGCCAGGTCCCCACTCTGCTGAGGAGAGCATTCCCCTCCTGTTCGTGGTCAGGGACTTCTTGAAATTGGCCGACAACGTGAGAGAAACAAAGCGGGTTCTTCACGAGGGTGGCGTCTTGGTGGACGGGACCATCAGGAAGGATCACAGGTTTCCGGTAGGGATCTTCGACGTGATATCGGTTCCTTCCCTAAACAAACAGCACAGGGTGTTGCAGGACGCTAAGGGCAGGTTTAACCTTCACGAGCTCGAATCCGGCGAGGTCAGAAAGCTCAACAGGATTGAGAACAAGACCACTTTGAACGGTGGTAAGATCCAGCTCAACCTCAACGACGGGACCAACAAGGTCGTCGAAGGCGAGTACCAGACTCGCGATTCGATCATCCTTTCAATCCCTGGAAAAGAGATTGAAGACAGGATCGAGTTCAAAGAAGGCAATCTGGCTATGGCGGTGGGCGGATCTCATTCCGGTGAGATCGGCACAATCAAGGAAATCACGACCGTCCGGAGTTCAAGGCCTAATAGGATCATCATATCAGGCAAAGTGGACTTCGAGACCACCGTCGATCATGTCTTCATGATTGGACGAGAGAAGCCCGCGATCAAGATGGGGGCTGAGATATGAACAACCCAATGTTGGATCCTCGTATAGACAAGTTGACCGTCCACATCGGCGTAGGCGAGGGCGGTCAGAGGTTGGTTAACGCTGAGACTATTCTAAACGAGGTTACTCATAGGGTCTCGGTCAGATCAGTCTCCAAGAAGACCATTCCCGCATTTGGGATTAAGAAAGACGAACCCATCGGTTGCAGGCTGACTTTAAGAGGAAAAGACGCCGAAGAGTTCCTCCAAGTCGCTTTGGAAGTCGCAGGTAAAGTTCTTCGGATGACTCAGTTCGATGATACCGGAAACTTCTCCTTTGGCGTAGAGGAACACACCGACTTTCCGGGCATGAGGTACGACCCAGATATAGGCATCTTCGGGATGGACGTTTCAGTGGCTCTCAAGAGAGCTGGGTACCGCGTGGCCAGAAGGCGTGTAGCCAGAGCGAAGATAGCCACGCGTCACAGGATCCAGAAAGAAGAGGCCATGGAGTTTGTCAAAAGCAAGTATGGTGTAGACATCGTGGAGGCGGCATGACGAATAGCAAGAAAAAGTTCGGCCGAGGTGCGAACGCCTGCAAGCGCTGCGGTAGAAAGCCGGGTTTAATCAGAAAATACGGCATATATCTCTGCAGGCAGTGTTTCAGAGAGGTCGCCCGAGATATGGGATTCGATAAATACGCATGAGGTGATGTAATATGGTTCTATTGGATCCACTTGCTGATGCCATGTCCACCATAAAGAACGCAGAGAGCGTGGGCAAGAGCGATTGCTTCATCCATCCTGCCTCCAAACTGATCGGTAATACCCTGAAAGTGATGACTGATCTGGGATATATTGGTGAGTTTGAGTTTCTGGACGATGGCAAGTCCGGCATGTTCAACGTAAAATTGCTGGGAAAAATCAACAAATGTGGCGTTATCAAGCCCAGGTTCTCTACAAAAGTGTCTGAGTTTGAGAAATGGGAGAAACGATTCCTTCCTGCCAGGAACTTCGGTGTTCTGATGATCAGCACCAGCCAAGGCGTCATGTCTCACGTCGAGGCTCGGGATCTGGACATTGGTGGCCAGCTGCTGGCTTACGTATACTAGGTGGTGGCAATGGTCAAGGAGTTAGCACGAAGATTGGCAATTCCAGAGGACGTCGAGGTGGATATCAGCGACGACTTCGTGGTCAAAGTAACCGGTCCCTTGGGCACGGTCTCCAGGCGCCTCTGGCATCCCGGTATCGATATAAGAAAAGAGGAATCAGATCTGGTCTTGGACTCTCGAATCTCCCGCAAACAGCATCGTGCCATGGCAGGGACGCTCAGCGCTCATCTGGCCAACATGATGGAAGGAGTAACTGACGGTTTCGAGTACAATATGAAGGCCGTTTACTCTCATTTCCCCATACAGCTGAAGACCACCAAAGATGAGCTCGTAATCAGCAACTTTCTGGGAGAGAGGAAGCCCCGTACTGCTAGGATCTTGGGCGATTCCAAAGTCGAGGTTCGAGGCGACGAAGTCGTAATTACTGGGATTAACAAAGAAGATGTTGGCCAAACCATGGCCAACATCGAACAGGCGACCCGGGTCCGAGGCTTTGATATCAGAGTCTTCCAGGACGGAATATACCTGGTGGACAAGAGGTGATACAGGTGAGTTCCGAGACTGAGAGACTGCTAAAGGTCAGGTCGAGGCAGAAAAGAAAGAAGCCTGAGTTCAACCGTTGTGATTCTCACAAGAAAAAGAGAGTTTCCACCAGCTGGAGGAAACCTCGAGGACTGCACAACAAATTGCGTCGCCAGATTTCGGCCAAAGGCAAATTGGTCAAGGCCGGATACGGCAGTCCTGCATCCGTTAGAGGGTATCACCCCTGCGGTATGAAGGAAATTTTGGTCAAGTGTGCTGCCGATCTAGAAAATGCAGAGGGCTGCGCAGTCAGGATTGCGTCGGCTGTGGGCATGAAGAAGAGGGTTGAGATAGAAGCTATGGCCCGTGAGATGGATCTAAAGATCCTCAACCCCAAGACTGGAGGCAAGTGAGATGCCTGACTTTGCGACGCAGAAGAGACTGGCTGCAAGCGTTATGAAGGCTGGCAAGAGCAGGATCTGGGTTAATCCAGATCCAGACGTTGCCAGCGAAATCGCAGAGGCCATAACCAGAGACGATATTCGCGCTCAGGTCGAAGCGGGTAACATAAAGGCCAAGCCCAAGAAAGGCAACAGTCGTGCCAGATTCAAAATAAGGGCGGCCAAGAGAAACTACGGCCACAAGAAAGGCTACGGTCGGAGAAAAGGTGCCAAAGGGGCCAGAACCCCCTCCAAAAAGAGGTGGATGGCCAAGATTCGGGCACTTCGCCGAAACCTGAGAGAGCTGAGAAGTAGCAGTCAGATTGACCGCCATGATTATCGGATGCTCTACAGAAAGGCAAAAGGTGGCGAGTACCGCAGCACGGCTCATCTTAACGCTTACATCAAGTCAAAAGGTCTAATGAGGAGTGACTGATGGCAACCGGACCACGATATAAAGTGCCCTTTAGAAGGCGAAGAGAGGGCAGAACGAACTACCATTTCAGATACAAGCTCCTGTTGTCCAAAAAACCAAGGCTGGTTATCAGGAAAGGCAACGGGAATATTTCCTTGCAACTGGTAACAGCAAAGCTGATCGGCGACGAGACGCATCTTACCGTCAATTCCCGAGAGATCAAGAAGTTCGGGTACAATTCCAGCACTGGCAACATTCCGGCTGCATACCTGACCGGACTCCTATTCGGAAAAAAGATGAAATCTTTGGGCTATACCGAAGCCATCTTGGACATAGGGATTCAAGCCAGTACCAAGGGTAGCAGAGTTTACTCGGCCCTGAAGGGAGTTGTCGATGCCGGAATAGAAGTGCCTCACAGTCCTGAGATCTTCCCTGACGAAGAAAGGATTCGGGGAGAACACATAAGTTCCTATCGAGGCGTGGACGTCGCAACCCAGTTTGAGGCTGCTCGAGAGAAAATATTGGGGTGATATTGTGAGAAGATACGGAGAAGAATGGGTCCCCAAGACCAAGCTGGGCAGGCTCGTTTACGAGGGTCAGGTCACTACCCTCGACGAGGCGTTGCGTTCCAGGCTCCCCATCAAAGAGCCTGAGATCGTGGACACTCTCCTTCCCGGCCTTGAGGACGAAGTTCTGGACATAAACATGGTCCAGAGGATGACTGACTCTGGTCGGAGGGTGAAGTTCAGGGCTACGGTCATCGTGGGGAACAGAAACGGCTACATAGGCTTAGGCCAAGGTCGAGATAACCAAGTAGGCCCTGCCATCAGAAAAGGAATCGATGTGGCCAAGCTGAATATCATAAAGATACAGCGAGGTTGTGGCAGCTGGGAGTGCGGTTGCGGCGATGAACATACCGTTCCTTTTGAGATCATGGGAAAAGCCGGAAGCGTTGAGATTCACCTGATCCCAGCACCCAAAGGCCTTGGAATTGCGGCTGGAGCGACTGCGAAGAAAGTCATGGAGATGGCTGGGATACAGGATGTCTGGACTAGGTCTTCGGGCAACACCAGAACCACGCTTAACTTCGCCAAAGCCACGTACAATGCGCTGCAAAATGTCATTGCCATGAAGGTATAGACGATGTATGCGATAGTGCGACTTAGAGGAACCGTCAATACCAAGCCCGGGATCAAAGACACCCTCAAGATGCTCAACCTCCACAGAATAAACCACTGTGTCGTCGTCCCTGAAAATGTCCATTACAAAGGTATGATTCAGAAGGTGAAAGATTACGTGGCTTGGGGCGAGGTCGATGAAACCGTTCTTGCCACCCTTTTGGGGCATAGAGGTAAATTGAGCGGCAACAAGCGGCTGAATGAGCAGTATATCCGTGAGAACACTTCCTACAAAGATCTGAAGGAATTTGCTTCAGCGATGTGTCAGGGCGCGATCAGTTTGAAGGATGCTGGCATAAAGCCGGTTTTCAGGCTCCACCCACCCAGAAAAGGACACCGTGGGACAAGCGGGATAAAAAAGACCGTCAAGGAAGGTGGCGTTCTGGGTTATCACGAAGCCATTGCAGATCTTATCTGGAAGATGAGGTAGTATCATGCCTAAAAAGAGTGTGAAGAAGTTTAGGGGGACCAGGACTTGCGGCGGCGGCACCCACAAAAACAGGAGAGGTGCAGGTTCCCATGGCGGCCGTGGGAATGCTGGATCCTTTAAACACCACATAATCAGGGCCCGTATGAGGGGTCAATTGTTGGGCAATTATGGATTTCACAGGCCCACTACCGTGAAGATGGACTTCATAAATGTGGGCGACCTTGAAAGAATGACAGACGAAAATGGGCACGTCGACCTTGGCTTGGTGAAAGTCTTAGGAAAGGGCAAGCTGTCCAAAAAGCTCACAGTCAGTGCAGCCGGTTTCTCTGTGACTGCAAAGGAGAAGATCACAGCTGTCGGCGGTGAAGTAGTGGTAGCATGAATCAACACAGCTTCTTCTACGCTATAGAGCCTTTCGTTAGAAGGCTCCCGGCGGTGCAGAGGCCTGAGGGGCACGTCCACTTCAAGAAGAAGCTCAGCTGGACCGTGGGCATACTGATCCTTTACTTTGCCCTCTCCAACGTCCCCCTCTTTGGCCTTTCTCCCGCTTCAATTGACCTGTTCGGGATGTATCGTGCTTTCTTTGCAGGATCTTTTGGGTCCCTTATGCTTTTGGGCATAGGGCCCATAGTGACCGCGTCTATCGTGCTCCAACTACTGGTTGGGGCTGACATAATAAAGCTGAACTTGCAAGATCCACGTGATCAGGCAATCTTCCAGGGGACTCAAAAGCTCTTGGTCTTCGTCATGATCATCGTTGAGGCATTGCCCCAGGTGACTGGCGGATATCTTCTTCCAGATTCCGCGTTGTCCACTGCACTGGGCGTGTCTTTGGCCGTGATATCTTTCATAATATTCATCCAAATATGTGTTGGCGGCGTCCTCATCCTTTTCATGGACGAAGTGGTGAGCAAGTGGGGTGTTGGGTCTGGCGTTGGGCTTTTCATCGTGGCAGGAGTCAGCCAGCAGCTTATCACCGGTATATTCAATTGGACTATCGGGGATAAGGGTCTGCCCATAGGCATAATTCCCAAGTGGGTCTACATATTCACCCACGACGTATTGGGCTTGGAAGATGTTTTCACCACCTCTGGTATCGAACGAATATTCATAGACGGTGGAATACTCGCCCTTCTGTCGACAGTTGCCATCATCCTCTTCGTAGTCTTGGTGGAGAGCACCAGAATAGAGATCCCTCTCGCTCACAGCGCAGTGAGAGGTGCAAGAGGTCGTTTCCCTGTAAAACTGGTCTATGCCAGCGTTCTGCCCATGATCTTGGTGAGGGCGCTTCAGGCTAACATCCAGATGATAGGAACGCTTCTTTCCGGGAAAATCGGAACTCAAAACGTGGTGACCACCACAGATGCAGCTTCTGGTGTCAACATAATCCACACATCTTATTCCAGTTTGTTGGGAACGTTCATATCCACGACGAAGACGGACATGGTGACGGATGCGTTGGTGAGCACCACATCACCCCAGCCCGTATCGGGGTTGATGTATTACCTTTCGCCCATCAACAGCCCTTATGATTGGATACCAAGTTTGGTTTCCCAGAGCACCCCTGGAATGGAACTTTTGGGATTGTCACCCATCGCATCTTGGCAGATATGGCTTCACGTATTCTCCGATGCTACTGTTCTGATTGTGGGCGGCATAATCTTTGCCATATTCTGGATCGAGACGACAGGAATGGGTGCTAAGAGCGTGGCTGCCAAGATTCACGCTTCAGGTCTTCAAGTTCCCGGTCACAGGAGAAACCCTGCCAGTATCGAAAAGGTTTTGGGAAGATATATTCCCAAAGTCACGATCATTGGCGGTGCTATAATAGGGCTTCTCACTTTGGTTGCAAGCCTCATGGGAACTTTGGGCGGCGCTGGTGGTACAGGTCTTCTCCTTGCCGTGAGCATAGTTTACAGGCTCTATGAGCAGGTTGCGAGCGAACAGATCCAAGAAATGTACCCGATGATGCGCAAGTTCTTTGGTGACATGTCATGACGGGCATCAAGGACCTCAAGAGCATTAAAGGCAAAAAGGGCACGAGCGCGAACCCGCTCAAGTCCATCGATTCCTTTGTTTTGGGGGTGGGCGCAGCCCTTATGATCGGGATAATGGTCAGCCAGCAGTTCAGGCATCAGGTGGGTGTTTCGATGGACTACTTGATCGGTTGGCTCCCTGATTATCTTCCTTTTTACATGGTGCTCTTTGTCCTTGCGGCAGTGACGGGTCTTTATGCGACCCTCATCCAGAAATACAAGATGGATTGGAGTTACCTTCGGGTTCAGCAAGAGAAGATGAAGTTGTTCCAGCGAGAGTTTCGAGAAGCTCAGCTGTCGGGAGATAAAGCTCGGCAACAACAGCTCCAGAACGAGCAGAAAACTATGATGGGTGACCAAGGCAAGATGATGAAGATGCAGATGAAGCCCATGCTCTACATCGGGGTGATCTCTATACCTCTCTTCATGTGGGCTTATCTATACATTGAGCAACATCCTTCTGGTCTCATGATGGTCTTTCCCTTCTGGGGGGAACAGAGCCTTTCTGGCACCGTTATTGGGCCCATATTCTACTGGTTTTATTGGTACTTCGTCTGTTCGATACCTGTGTCGCAAGTAATACGCAAAGCTCTCAACGTCGGCGGTACGTGATGATAATCACGGTAAGCGGATCTCCTGGGACGGGGACTAGCACACTTTCTAAGGAAGTCTCTCGACTGCTGGGGTTGCGTTGGATCAACTCGGGCGAGCTGTTTCGTAAGATTGCCAGCGATAGGAACATCTCGATCGAGGAGCTGGGTAAGCTTGCCGAAAAGGGTTCCGAGATCGATTATCTCATAGACGATGCCCAAAGGAAGTTGGCCGAGGAGGGCAGCGGCGTCTTTGAAGGAAGACTATCAGGTCACCTTCTAGATGCCGACTTGAAAGTTCTCCTCAAGGCAGATGTCATAGTCCGGTCCGAGAGGATTGCGTCTCGTGAGGAGGCATTGGCTGAAGAGGCTCTAGTTGAGTGCAGGGCAAGAGAACAGTGTGAAGCTCGCCGATACGAGAAGTATTACAACATCGACATCAACGATTATTCCGTTTATGATCTTGTCATAAGCACCGATACTTGGGATGAGTTGGGTGTAGTTGAGATCGTCATTGCTGCAGTGGAGGCTTTAGAAACATGGCCCGAAAGCTGAAACTTCCCTCTGAGCGCGAAAGAAACGTTCTTCTCAAAAAGTCGGGTGAGCCCAATCCCAATTATGGATCCTATCCAAAAGATAGGCCATTGGATCAGTACATCAGGTTCGGGGCGATCAACCTGGACAAAACTTCGGGTCCTTCCAGTCACGAGGTCGTGGCCTGGGTGAAATCGATTCTGGACCTGGATCGAGCTGGTCATAGCGGGACTTTAGATCCTAGGGTGACTGGCATACTGCCGGTGATGTTAGGTGACTCGACCAAGATCATGGATACCTTGCTTAGCGCAGGCAAGGAGTACGTCTGTCTCATGAGGATTCACTCTACCGTGCCCAGAAAGAAGATCATCGAGGTTTGTGGCGAGTTCGAGTGCAAGATATATCAAAAGCCGCCCATCAAGTCCAACATCAAGAGAGTGCTTCGGATTAGGGAGATATATTACCTCGATGTCATGGAGATAGACGGTCCTCGTGTCCTGATGAGGGTGGGCTGTGAAGCTGGAACTTACTTACGAAAGCTCTGTCACGATATAGGGATTGCACTTGGGACTGGCGCTCATATGGAAGAGCTTCGCAGGACCAAAAGCGGGCCTTTTCGCGAAGATGAGACGTTGGCAACTTTGCACAATCTCAAGGACGCTCACGAGGTCTGGATCAGTACCGGTGACGAAACCGAGTTGCGGCACGTAATTCGTCCTGTAGAAGAGGCGCTGAGGCATCTGCCATCTCTCGTGGTAGGCGATATGGCAGTGGATGCTATATGTCATGGCGCGCCTTTGGCAGCACCCGGCCTTCTTCGGCTCGAGTCAGACATATCCGAAGGCGAAAAGGTAGCTATTTATACTCTGAAGGGAGAAGCTGTTGCCGTGGCCACTGTGACCATGGCAAGCGAAGGTATGGCAGAAGCCCAGTCTGGCATCGTCGCCAAGACTTCGCGAGTGATCATGGATCCTGGGACTTATCCCAGAGGTTGGTCGCATTCAAGTGTGCCGAGGTAGTCTAGTGGTAAGGCGCAAGCCTGGAATCAATGACTGATAGCTTGTGATCCATAAGGGTCGCGGGAGTTCGAATCTCCCCCTCGGCGCTGTTTTACTATGGTATGTGTTTAGCTCACTTCAATCGGCATCTGTAAACCTATTTCGTGATGGCTTGTGCAACCTGTTCCAAATAGCTAATTTCAAGTATTTTGACTTTAGGACTTACGCAGTTGACCGATAGGTTGATATAAATTGACACATATTAAAACTCGTATATTGTGCCGGGAGGTAGAGCAATACTTTGAATCTGCCGAGATGCAGTGTGGAAGATTATATCCAATTTCTGATTGCTTCTTATTCAATTTTCACTTGTACCGAAGCTGCCCGATGCCATCCACTCGGTGACTTAAGGGCCCGTAGCGAAATAACTTGCGCATATACGTGTACACCCATTATACAAAACCGACATGAAGTGGATTCAGTATAATAATTACGCAGCACTCATATGACAAGGTTATTTCTTCGCGGCCCCTAAGTCCTTCACATGATTCATACACTCGCCTTTTGCAGAGAATTCCTCCAAATACGGACGGAAAGATGTAGAACAGGACAGAGTTGGTTTGAAAGTAAAAGGGAAATTACGCGCGGAGCAATACGTGATTACATAACATCTCCATATTACGTGTTACCACATGTAGTAACTGCGTAAGTCCTACCAAGATCGTATGTGTTTAGCTCTCTTCAATCGGCATCAGTAAACCCATTTCGTGATGGCTCGTGTGATCTGTTCCGAAGAGCTGATTCCAAGCAATTTCGGCTGCTGATATTGGTTTCCAATCTGGCACAAGTTGTTGATCGACGTGCGTTCACCGACTAAAATCAACATCGAGCAATTCATTTTGGGGGGCTAAACACGTACCCAAGATCAAATATTGGATAGCTTGGATATCTTATGGATACGGCGCCTGCCTCGACCACATGCTCGGTTCCAGCCTGGTTATAATCTTCCTATTTGGGCTGTTCTTCAAGCTGGGCAACGGCATCCAAAAGTCGACGTATCCCTGTTAGCAAATATCACAGAAAATATCGGCAAAAGATTCATTCTACTTTAGCGCACTAGCATTTGTATCTCAACCACCACATAACTGGGAACCCCATGACAGGTCTTTGTGGGAGTATGCAGTACTGACTGAGTACATTTGGGCTGGATATTCCTGACGCAGTTCTTGATCACTTTGACCTGAAGACAGCCGATCTACCTGAAGGCCGACATCAGCTACAGACGAAGTGGCTATGATCAATAATAATTATTGTTCTATCTTTTATAGAATCATAGATACTTTTAAACTCAGTAAAGTAAAGCGAAACTTGCATATCACATAACGTTATAAAATGGAGTGAGCAAAAGGGCTGTAGGAGGGTCCCTAAAGTGATTTTATCTTCCAGGTTATTCTCACTAGGGCTTGTTCTTGTTTTAATGCTAGTATTAGCCTTGCAGCTACCCATTTCGGTTCAGGCTACAAGCCAACCTACATATTTTGAGGCTTCGGCTCAGGCAAATATACAAGGTGCACAAACCGCAAGTCACTTCACTTCAAATGTGAACCCAGGAAGATATGTCGAAAATCCAGATACAGGAAAATGCACATTCGTAATAGGATCAATAAGTGCAACGCATCAAACTGCTACTGATGATGAGTCACCAAGAGATGATGAGTCACCAGGAGATGGATCTGATGAATCTACATCACCAGGAGATGGATCTGATGAGTCACCATTGGATGAGTTCACCATTGGATGAGTCACCATTGGATGATGCGCCATTGGATGAGTCACCATTGGATGAGTCACCATTGGATGAGTCACCAGTAGATGAGGCTTCACTCAATAGAGACCATTCCAGTAGACAAAGCACTAGTAACAACGATCAAGTAGAGTACGCTTTAGTAAAGACCGATCCAGTAGATAAGGCTACGGTAGAGATCGCTCTGGCCCAGAAGGAGCCACCTAATGAAGCAAAAATAAAAATCCTATGGGTTGAAGCGGATACGGCTTCAAACAAAATGGTGCAAGAGACTTCAGAGCCATTAGATGCCCCGTCTTTAGTTGAGTTCGCATGGGGTATATTTAGGAAGTTCATTGGGTGGTTCACTGATTAAAATTAGATACCACAAATAGATGCGGTGATGAATATAAATGAAATGGGCTAATATACTTATGTGTTTTGGAACACTTTTAGCTGCCGCATCATTTTATTTTTGTTTTATTAGTGATATCTATACTGTAGCTATAAATCAAAATACCGATATAGCAGAGATACATTATATACTTGCAGTAGACGCGCATGTATTAAATGAAAATGAAATTGCATCTGAATATATAGAGGACGCTACCAATCGAATAAATAAATATCAAGGATTGGAAAATGAAAGGAACAAAAATTCTGCATTCGGTAAACTTCTTATATATTTTTCAATTATTGTGTACATTTTATCTCTCAGAGCGGCCCTCAATGGTAGAGAAGAGATCCATGCAGGTGAAATAAAATCTGACCGTTCTTCTAGAGAGATCGATGATCCAGATGGCTACAACGAATCTGACCAATTAACAATCTTTAAATTTTAGTTATTGTTGTAATTTTGTAGCAATTATTATTCACCTCTGTTATCGGATTCCCGCCCAAAAACCGGCGGCTAGCAAGTCATTAAGAAAAGGTCGCTCGGATTACTGCATCCCCGCTTATTCATCAGAATACTGGGAGAATGAGTGGTCCAGAACTTATTAAAAGTTAGTGCTTTTACCCGAAACGCCAACTTTGGGGGGGTTCGCTTTGGGGGGGTTCGGCTTGTGAATCTCTATTATTCGACCTATAACTTCGCGAGATTAAACGGTAGAAAGATCGGATGGTGATAGCTGAAGATAGCCAAAGAGGC
This sequence comes from uncultured Methanotrichaceae archaeon, assembly GCA_964462795.1. GTDB lineage: Archaea > Halobacteriota > Methanosarcinia > Methanotrichales > Methanotrichaceae > CAYWZG01. Next base: position 171 of record CAYWZG010000031.1, on the reverse strand, counting down.
ATATCCAGGATTTTGGCCCCACGAAGCAGACCATGGGGCGACGTCTCTGGTTGGCGCCATTGATTTTTATATGAATGGATTATTTTAAGTTTTACGGCAGTTTATTGCAAGAAAAGGTGTAACTACTCAGCTATAGGACTCTTTGACAGGGCAGACAGCGGGTATGAAAGG
>CAYWZG010000030.1:0-22503 GCA_964462795.1 uncultured Methanotrichaceae archaeon | reverse complement strand
TGAAAGTAGTTTATAAACCAGGGGTGACAGTGGGAAAACTTGGAAAGTAGAGATAAAATGTCAGGACAAAGGCCTCCTCCACCAGCAAATAAGAGAACGAGAAGGGGTCCGAGCCATGGCGGTTCTCCCCTTGGTTCATGGCGATCACGTTATCGGTTACTACAGCGTCGGATCTCACTCAATCGATGAAGTTCCCCCCACATGTCACAACGCACTTGAAACCATAGGGGCCATGACAGGAAACGCCATCGCTCGAATACAGGCAATAGACAAACTTCATGAGAACGAAAGAGAGCTTCAGACCCTATTCGATTCACTCCAGGACATAATTTTCGTTCTGGATTCGGATGGACGAATATTGCGCGTGAACAAAGCTGCAGAAGAACGTCTTGGGTACGAACACCGCGATTTGCTCGGAAAAAGTGGATTCCAATTAAACCCACCAGACGAACGTTATGACTTTTCAGAGCTTATCGAGATGGCCACGACCAAAGGCGAGATGCTCTGGACTGGATGTCTCCAGGCAAAAGACGGGACGAAGATGCCTGTCGAGACAAATGTTGCACCAGGCCGATGGGGCGACCAAGACGTGATATTCGGAATCTGCAGAGACATCTCGGAACGAAAGATCGCCGAAGAGAAGCTAAACGATTCCCAAAAGCGCTTCCAAGATATCATCGATTTTCTTCCTGATGCCACTTTCGTGATAGACGAAGAAAAGAGGGTAACCGAATGGAACCGGGCGATCGAGGTGATGACGAATGTACGAAAAGAGGAGATCCTCGGAAAGGGCGGCTACGCTTATGGTGAACCTTTTTACAAGTTCAACAGGCCAATCTTAATCGACATGATCTTCTCAAGCGATGAGGAGATGGCATCACTTTACACCAACGTGAAGAGAAAAGGACATACAGTCTGTGGCGAGGCTAAAGCTCTCCATCCTATCAAAAACGAGGTGACTTGGCTTTGGGGTGCGGCGTCACCTCTATTCGATAAAGATGGAAATATCATAGGCGCAATCGAATCCATTCGCGACATCACGGAGCTCAAACAGGCCGAAATGGCACTTCGAAAGAGCGAAGAGAAGTTCCGAACCCTTTTTGAGAACGCCGGGGATCCCATTTTCATAGCCAGCCTGGATGGCAAAATATTGGAAGCGAACCAAGTTGCTTGTGATAGCTTGGATATTTCGCGAGATGAGCTTCTCAATATGACCCTAGAGGACGTCGAAGCTGCAGAAGACGTCTCAACTATACAGGACCGAATCCAGGAAATCTTCCAAAAGGGTCACGACATCTTCGAAAGGCGTCACAAGAAACGAGACGGGTCAACGTTCTCAGTCGAGGTGAACGCCCGAATTATCGAGTATGCAGAAGACAAAGCCGTTCTTGGAATTGCCCGCAACATCACGGATCGAAAGCGAGCAGAACAGGAACTCTACGAGAATGAGAGCCGCTATCGCAGCCTGGCAGAGCTATCTCCCGAGGCGATCGTCATCCATCATGGGGGCGAGATCGTTTACATAAACCCGGTTGGATTGAAGCTCATTGGGGCTAAATCTTTCGAGGAAGTTAAGAAGAAGCCGATAATGGATTACATCCATCCAGATTTTAGAGATCTGGTGTGGAATCGAATCAAAGGGGGGTGCGAGGAAAGAAAACCCTCTGATTTCATCGAAGAGAAATTTTTACGGCTCGATGGTGAGGTTATCGATGTCGAAGTGGCATCAGTTCCGATTATTGATGAAGGAAAACAAGCATTATTCGTCGTCATCAGAGATATCACCGAACGCAAAAGGATGGAAGACGCGCTCAAAGAGAACGAAGAGAACCTTCGAACGATATTCAAAGCCGCAAAGAACGTCTCTTTCATAATAACAGACGCCCGAGATCCAGATCCGACAATACTTGAATTTAGCCCTGGAGCAGAAAACATATTTGGCTACAAGAAAGAAGAGATAGTTGGAAAGAAAGTATCTTTGCTCCACCTGCCAGAAGACGTGGCGAAGTTTCCCGAGACTCACAGACAAATGAGAGAGGAATCTATGGGATTTTGCGGCACCTCCACCCTCGTACGAAAATCGGGCGAGAAGTTCCCGGCCATCTTTTCCACATACCCTCTGCGCGACCGAAATGGTGAGATGTATGCGATCCTGGGCGTCAGCATAGACATCACAGAGCAAAGGAAGATGGAAGAAGAACTGCGAAAAGAGCAAGCGAAGTTTCAGACGTTTTCTGATAACGCCCCCTTTGGGATGATGATCATCAATGAAGATGGCACTTTCGAGTACATCAACACCAAGTTCAAGGACATCTTCGGCTACGATCTCAAAGGCGTTCCAAACGGAAAAGAGTGGTTCAGAAAAGCTTATCCAGATCTTGAATACCGGCACGAAGTGATCGCCACCTGGCTTGAAGACCTCAAGCATTTTGGCGCGTTTGGGAAGATGAGGCGGACTTTCAACGTTTCCTGTGAATTTGGTCGAAAGGCCGAGATCAGCTTCTTAACCGTCAAGCTCCCAAGCGGCCAGTATCTGATTACATGTGAGGACATAACCGAACAAAGACGCACCGAAGAGGCGCTCAAAGAGAGCGAAGAGAGGCAAAAACTCGCCATCGAAGGCACGAACCTGGGTGTCTGGGACTGGAACGTGAAGACAGGTGTTGTCATTCGAAACAAGGAATATGCGACGATTCTCGGATACAGACTTAAAAAAATGGGCCAAAATATAGAGGATTGGTGGCAACAAATTCACCCAGATGATCAAGAGGCCATGAGAGAAATCATCCAATCGCTTTCCGATGGAAAATTGCCCTACATCGAGACGGAATACAGAATGAGATCTAAAGATGGTAAATGGGTCTGGGTACATACCAGGGGACGGATCACAGATCAAGACGAAAATGGCCACAACCCTCCGGGTGACCGGAATCATCCAAGACATTACCGAGATGAAACGGTACCAGGACGCCATCAAAGAAGCTAACAAGAAGTTAAATCTCTTGAGCAGCATCACGAGACATGACCTCATGAACCAGATCACAGGACTCTCAGGATATTCTCAACTGCTAAGCGAGATCCTGCCCCAAGATACTGTCATGCAAAAGTACATGAACCAGATAATCGAGCTGACCCGCTCGATCAGGAGCCAGGTCGAGTTCACCAGGGATTACCAGAACATGGGCGTTAAGAGTCCCAGATGGCAGAACGTTGAGTCGATGGCAAAAAGTGCAGCCAAGAGCTTGGCCTTGAAGGGACTCGATATTCAGATCAAGACAGGTTCTTTGGAGATCTTCGCAGATACCGATGCTGGAAAAGGTATTTGCCAACATCCTTGAAAACGTGGAACGGCACAGCGATGGTGCAACTTGGATTCGAATCTATTTCCAGGAAAGTGCCAATAAGGCCACGATCTTTGTGGAAAATGACGGCGCAGGGATAGCCAAAGATATGAAAAACCGGATCTTTGAACAGGCTTTCGGAAAACACACGGGTTACGGCCTCTTTTTGGTAAAGGAGATCCTGGGCATCACCGGGATCGAGATCAAAGAGACTGGGAACGAAAGTCAAGGCGCAAGGTTCGAGATAGAGATCCCAAAAGAGTACTACAAGATCGGCCCTGAATGACGAAGTTCAAACTGAAAAAAGTCTATAAGGGTATCAAGATAAGAAGGTGCAACAGAGATTTTAGAGGCCCCAGAAGGGATCTCTCTTCCGCTTGATCGCAAGGAAATTATCGAGCGTCTCCAATTCGTCCACAGTGAACCTCGGTTTCAGCTCAGCCTCGATTATCTTGACGTGTTTTTCAGGGATGTTGGTGTAGAGCAGATCTCCCTCGTGAATCTGGCGACCTACCGTGGGACCATCGATGGATATGGATACTTCTTGTCTAACGCTCGCAGATCCGATGTTGTCCCCTTGAACCTGGATTCCTTTGACGATACCAATCACTGCACCATCTTCTCTCATCAAGGATACGTTGTTGTTGATCTGACCGCCAACCACCTGAACGCCCACCACTGCGGGCTTGCTCTGTCTGAATACGCAGTCAGGAATTATCCGGACCATGCCGGGCCTTATGACTGCATGAAGTCGATCCTGCTCCATCTTCATCTTCAGATCTGTGACCCACTCTTCGTAGTCCTCGATCAAGTTGTAGATGACGTTCCCAAGGAAGACTGGAACTTCGTTCTTCTGGACTGCGGCCAGAGCGTCCGGCAATATGTCGACGTTGAAACCTATGACCACCGAGTAGAGTGGATCTTGAATCGCCTCGGCTCTGATGACATCTTTTCTGGTTATGGAACCCACATCGGCAACGTGTATCGGCATATCTTTCGATTCAAACTCGCTCACCAAGGCTTCCAAAGATCCGATGGTGTCGGCCTTCATTATGACACCAACGTTCTCGGTATCGATCCTGGCAGACTCAAGCTCAGACTTGATCTCTTCAGCCACGGCCTCGATGTCCTCAGAGGGATCGACCACCCTTATGGTAGAACCTGCAAGAGCGTTCTCAATTTTGGGGGCGGAGACCTTGACACCGCTTGCAGCGACCACGTGTTTGACCGGGATGAATCGCTCTTCGGTCCGGATCTCAGATAAGGGTCTAGGCTTCAGGAGTGCTCTGATCCTGGTGACGATCGGGTCGTGGAGCGAGCCTACCACGATGGTATCGCCGGTCTGAAACTCGCCGTCATAGAGGATAACGTCCAGCGTAGTTCCAAGGCCGCGTTCTTCTTGAACTTCCAGGACAGTTCCCACGCCAGGTCCGCTGGCCTTTACTTTCAGGTTATCTTTCAAGAATCTTTGTGCAAGACCGATGAGAACCATCAATAGATCGGGAATTCCCTCGCCACCTACCGCGCTGATAGGGATCAAAGCCACGTTTGTGGCAAAATCTGTGACCCTGTCGTACCGATCGGAATTGAAACCACTACTGTAAAGTTCGCCGATCAGCCCGTAGATCCGGTTTTCGAGCTCGCCTTGTACTCTCTCGTTTTGGGCTGCCAGTGCCTTGGAAAAAGGTGCGCCTTCGACCGAACGCCATCCAGATATCCGGTCGACTTTGTTTGCAGCTATAACAAAAGGAGTTTGGTACTGCTTCAAGATGTTTATCGATTCTACCGTCTGTGGCAGGAATCCCTCGGTCACGTCCACGATCACGATCGCAAGGTCTGCCAAGGAGCCACCCCTGCTCCTAAGAGACGTAAAAGAGTGGTGACCTGGTGTATCGATGAAAAGTAGCCCAGGGATCTGGAACTTGCCTGCAAAGACTGGCCCACAAACGTCTTTGATCACGCTAAGCGGGATTTCAGTGGCACCAATATGTTGGGTTATGGCACCTGCCTCGCCATCGGCAATTGCAGTGCCCCTGATGGTATCAAGGAGCGTGGTCTTGCCATGATCCACGTGACCCATCACGCAGACTATTGGGGTCCTTACGTCCGACTCAACCGCGCCCTTCTTTGCCTTCTTGCCTTTCTTTGACTTTTGTTTCATGCCGGATCCCTCGGTTCGACCTATAACGCCGCCTTCATCAGGCCCTTTTCTATATTATCTTGAGGGGGATACTTTTGTCTGTTATAGTGTTTAACTATACCTTTCGGGCAAGTGTCGAACTTTTATGAGTTCGACATTTTGGCCTACTCGTATCTTTAAGCACTAATCTTGCGAAAACTGATTAGTGTCATCTAATCAGTTCTCGACTATAATTGGTTCTAGGCTACATAGTTCTCGACTATATTTTACTCGTAAAGCCAGGTTTCGTCTATCCGGCTGTAATCTGAGAGTTCTGAGTCGTCAAAGTGGAGCGCGATCTCTCGTGTCGCAGACTCGGGCGAGTCAGAACCATGAACTACGTTTCGACCCACATGCAGGCCAAAATCGCCGCGGATTGTGCCAGGGAGCGCATCGAGTGGGTTTGTCGCGCCGTTGATTCTCCGAATTTCGGAGATGGCGCCTTTGCCCTCGACAACCATAGGGACCGATGGACCTGACGTTATAAAGTCCACAAGGTCTTGAAAGAAGGGCTTTCCCACGTGCTCGACATAATGTTCTTTGGCCACCTCTGGGGGAAGGGCTCTGAACTTCATGCCCACAATCTTGAGGCCTTTAGCCTCGATCCTCTGAACGATCTTGCCCACCAGACCGCGCTGAACGCCGTCTGGCTTTATCATGAAGAAGGTTCTCTCCAAGGATTACCACCCTTTCTTGGCCCACTCGACACGCCTTGGAACTCTGCCAAGTTTTATCATGTTCTTTTCGCATTTAGATGAGCAAAAGTAGTAAACCGTGCCGTCTTTTTTGGCATATATCTTGCCAGTTCCCGGCGCGATCGTCGCATTGCAAAAGGAGCACATTCGTTCTTCCATGATTGCTTCACCTAGTGGTCAGCTTCTTTGCTTCTCTTGCGGTCTCCAGCAACATCAGAACGTCGCCCATTCTGATGGGGCCCACACAGTTCCTGGTGATGATACGACCTTTGTTGCTGCCTTCCAGAATTCTGCATTTGATCTGGGTGGCTTCACCATGCATCCCGGTGTTACCGATGATTTCTATGACTTCAGCGGGAACTCCATCCCATTCGTCTGCCATCAGATATCACCTACTTTAAGGCCTGGGCCTTGAGTATGATCTCCTCTACCAGATCCTTGGCCTTGCCCGAATCCAGAATGGCAACAGCCGCGCTCTTCACTCTCAAGCCACAGGCTGCGCCAATCTCGCTTTGTTTTTTGACATATATGTAGGGAGTCTTCTTTTCTTCGCAGAGTGGCGGGAGATGGGCCACAATCTCTGGAGGCTCGACGTCTTCGCCGATGACCACAAGTTTGGCCATGCCGCGTTCGATGGCCTTGGTGGCTTCGTTTGTCCCTCTCTTTACTCTGCCGGTATCTCGAGCCAGCTCGATCGCCTGGACCGATTTTAAAGCCAGCTCTGCTGGAACGTCAAATCTAACGTATATTGCTCGTGCCATAATCTTAATCTCCTTCGGGGCAATCGCCCGTCATTATTCATCGCAAAAATTGCCTTAAACGGCTAGCACATGGGGTGCCGCTTCCCAGGTAAAAAGGTTGCGCTATGAAGCCAGGAATGTGCCAAGCGTTCCGGCCAGCGCATTAGCCTCAACCTTACCAGATACTTGGAATGTTCCACCCACTTCATCGACATCAAGGTCATAATCTTCTGCCAGGCTACGAAGCTTTGCCTCGGCATCACTTCCCGGTGAGAGACAACTGACATCCAGATCGTATCCGTCATCGGAGAGACTTGTTCCCAAGTAGAACTCCTGGTAGTCGCCATCAAAAGGCGGCTTGATGTTGGGGTTGTCAAGGACTTTTCGACCTATGCAGATGATCTGGAGGTCATCGGTTTTGTCGTAGGGTAGGACGAACTTATCTGTCGTGGGAGATTCACCAGATACCACATCCAAGACCTGTTCTATAGAGGGCTGAGTTCCAAAGAGAGTTGGCATTCCCATGACGTTGAAGAGGTCTGCATTGAGGGGTATCATCTGGTATCCTTGATAAGGGATGGCAAGTCCATAACCTGTTCGCTTGTAGGGTTTAACCCAGTGGAATTCCACAAAGTCGTTTTCGAAGATGCCCCAAGAAAGCCTCTTGATCTTTGAGGGGTACAGTTGATTGTTGTACATCATCCCAACGGAGGGTGGAAGCGCGATAGTCGCAGCCTCGGTCAGGTTATCTGAAACGCTCAGGTTGACCCAGTAGGCAAATACGAGGTCTTCAGGGTACATTCCGAGGGCATCGCCCATGCCTGCAAAATCCCAATCTATCAGCCTTCCGCCTACGCCAAACTCAGAGAGAGACCAGCCATCATCAGTTGTGATCTTGGCAGGCTCGCTTCCTCTCATGACGAAACCGGCAAAGCCAGAGAAGATCATCAGCGCCGATATGAAAGCTACAGAGATGAGTGCCCATGACTTCTGATTCATCAGGTGGGCGAGGTGGTGGCGATCTTATTTAACTTTTGGGAGCGGGAGAAGAGTGGCCCAAACCAGTTCTCTTGGCCTTCGTCTTTCCCGTACCATTCCGGGATCTCATACATCCTCTGTCCGGGGACGTAGGGCATGACAGGAAACCTATCCAGAAGTTCGGGGCACCACTCGTCAGGGGTGCTGGTATCTGGATAGTCTCTTATAACGGCGTGGCCCGAGACGACGATCATCTTGTTGAAGTGGGCGCCAACTTTTCCGGTGGGGCTCAGTAGGTAGATGTGGGCTATGGCTCTGCCGTATTTGTCCTGATCTTTGGAGATCTCTAAGGCGACCTTCCTTCCAAGAAGCTGATTATCGGCGTATTCAGCAGCGGCCTTTCCTTCTTCGCCGCCCTTTTCAGGGCAGTCAACATCTGCCAGCCTCACTTTCCCCACGCCTTCGATATCGAAGGTGTCGCCATCGATTACCCTAGTCACAGTTCCGATCTTGACCGGGTCTTCGGGTTCTTGCCAGGGGTGGACTAAGATGAAGGCCAGGGCCAGCAGGATCAAGAGGATCAAAACCAGCGCGAAGAGGTGTTTGACGAGCTTTGGTATCATTCTGGGTGACTCCGAGATTCAAATGCTTGGGTGGACTTTTCTCTAGGGTATTTGTGGACATCATGATAGTTCTTTGTGCCCACATTTCTATTTGTTCCGCCCATCTCTTCAATCTTCAATTCGTATGTGTTTTCACAAATTTCAAGATGATATTCGCGGACCGCCGGACCACCTGTTCTGTTATCTCTACATTCCAAGTTTTGATTTTTGTATACATTTGCCAGATTGTAAGCTGAATTAATGCTATTTTTATCGGAATATATGAGGCGTATTTAATTCCGTATGGTTCTCATATTATGCGAGACGCAAAGGTAGTTTATAAACCAGGGGTGACAGTGGGAAAACTTGGAAAGTAGAGCTGTTATCTCATCTACGTGCTCACCAAGACGTTTGATCAGTGGTCCCACTGTGTCTTTATTCACGCCAACAATACGAGCCGTTGCACGAATACCATTAACTTCGCAAATGCATTTTATGGAGGTGTAGGCACGCGCACCTCCCCAGCCTAAGGACTGGGATCTTTCGCGCGGCTACGAAGATGAAGACTATGTTTCCCTTTTCGGTTTTGTCGTGATCACAACACTCTTCAAAAGGACAGTATAGAGTAGCTTCTTGATCTTTCATGTGTTTTTTGTATTCTTCTTTATCCCTATTCTGGCAGGCCACAAACAGGTTTGTGGTTGGCGACACATTTAATGTTTATGGGACATGATGCAAAATTGAGATAATCTTTTTTGAGATTCTGCGAAGATTACTCCCAAAAATTTATATACTTTAGGATCTCTATAAAATGGGTGATGATTTCCGTATAGGGAGGATGTGAATTTGGCAGAAGCGATGATGGACGAATACAGAAAGTTGTTCTCGCTGGCAACTATCGAGGACCATAAGAAGCTCTTCAAGCTTCACATACTAGCCTACTTGGTCTTCAACGCCATTTGGGTCTTGATCTTCACGACCTATCAAGGAGATGCACCCAGCTGGCTGGTATTGTACTCGATTATTGGATGGGGCATAATAGTGATCCTTCACTACATGATCTACGTCAGCGGTGCAGGAAAGCGCATCAAGGCAATGGAAGAAACGTGCCTGCAAGAGTGCAAAATGACCTAGTATTTTAAGACTTGAATGATCCGCCCAAGTTGGATCATGCAACCTTATGATTTTTGAGGTTACAGATCCAACCCATTATGGCCCCAATGACGCATATTTATTTTTCCAGCAGTGTCGCGCTGGTTTCAGTTTTTCACTTGGATGCGGTGTTTATATTTCAATATCTCTTTTCCAAAGTCGGAATCAAAGTCAAAGCACAACTTCATATTCTTTGCACCATGGCGGATAGACGATGCAAAGAAACTCAAGCTCGTTTTCACCAACGTTCTCGATATGTTGGACAGATCCTGGCGGAATGTAGACGACCTCACCAGATTGAACTTTCTTGGATTGATCTTCTATGTGAACGATACCTTCGCCTTTCAGGATGTAGTACACCTCCGAAGAGGTCTTGAGGAAGTGAGGGGCTGAAGCCGCCCCTTTTTTGAGTTTCGCATGAGCGATGCTGTAGCCCATCTGTAACTTCACCCCTTCCCTATCCGGATGGAGCAGCTCGCAAAGGTCAGTCCCGTCAAGGGCGACGAAATGATCGCATTCAGATAATTTTTTTGCGAACAGTTTGTGAATATCCTCACACTCCTGAGACCTCGACATCGATCTTTGCGCCCATCAGCTCCATATCCTCAAAGAACCTGGCCGGATCCATGATGTGGCCCATCACCCAAAGGCCGGGCCTGACGATATCTCTTTTCAAATATTGTAACATGAAAGAGGTTACAGATATCACCGTAAATAGATAAACGTCATGATGGCTCGCTTCTATCCGAACCCGCCTTTCCTTTCCCTCTTTTAGGCCTTCGGCCTCCAGAAGGACGGCCACAGCCTCCTCTCTTGGAGAGAATCTCTTTGAACCCCAGACCGCAAGGTCTGCAAGAAAATCTCTGCCAAGCTCTCGTTTCACCTTCCAGAGCAGAAAAGTCGCAGGAGCGACGAGATAATTGACAAACCAATTCAAGCCAGCTGCGTAAAACCCAAGCTCGTCAAGATCAAAAAGGTTCGGCAACGCCTTCATCTCCTCAAGAGTCATAGGATAACAGGTCTTGGTGCCAAAGGGCGGTCCAAACTCGAACTTGGGCATATCTTTGTAACCGGCCTTGCGCCATTTCCCCTTCTTGAAAACCTCGGCCGAATAATCTCCAAAGGAGTCGACGATCTCGTAAACCGATCCCCTCGTCTCAAACCAGCTGTTCATGGCGACGGCCACTTTTGCTTTTTCATACCTGGAAAAATAGGGTGCTGCTTTCCGGACGAATACCGAGGGCATACCCGGGTTGAACCCTGCTTGGGTCACGAAGAATAGTCCTGACTTCTCGATCGCGGGGGCCATATCTTTGAGCGTGGAAACTATCTCCTGAGGATAATGGATATCCAGATAATCGACCCCTGCATCCAGGGCCGCCTGGGCCACGTTCCGAACGTAAGGGGTGGTGGTGGTGGAGGCCGCAATAACCATATCTGCGCCAGAAAACGCCTCTTTGAGGCTTTTTGGATCTGAAGCGTCGGCATGGATATAAGATGCTCTTTCGCCTGGGAATTCTTCGTTTAAACGTTCGGAGAAGACGTGGGCCATCTCTTCTCGCCTGCCTGCCACTTTCAGGCAAAGGTCAGTCTTGTCGAGTAGAAGCTTCGATATGGCAGATCCTGCGCCACCATAACCGCCCAGAATCACTGTGGTATTCGTGCCCATATGTATCACATATCGCGTATTTCGTATCACATCACAAACTGTTCAGATCATGACAGCTTTTCACAGATGCGATGAGACTGATCGACGATGGGGTGAATCTGACGTATTTGCCTAAAAAAGAGAAAAGAAAGTTGGGTTGAACCTTAAGCTTCGCTGGTCACGGTCCTGACACAAAGTGGACTTTTAACGATGTTTCCCATCTTGGCCCCGATCAGATATTCCAGGTTCTTGTCTGCGGCGATGTCCAGAATTCTTTGAGTGATAACTCCATCGAAAACGACTCCTGCGACGTCACCGTTGGATTCTTTCAACTCCTTTGCAAGATCCCTCACAGCAACCTCTCGTATTAAGTTCTGGTTTTTGTCAAATAACCTGGCAGAAAGTGTCCCGTTGAGCTCTTCCACGTGGGGGTCGTACCATGGATGATGTGCAACCGGTTCAGGTTCTGAAGCTGCCTCTATCTTGACCTCTGGCTCACTTTCAGGTTCGGGCTCGGGTTCTTTACCCCTAAAGGAAGGTTTGGCAGTCCTGTCAGACAACCGACTCACCCTAACCGGCCTTTCCCTGATCAAGCTCTTTCTCTTTGTTGAGACTTCACGACGGTTTTTGGCAGAGGGTTTTATTTTATACAGGTCGAGCACCTGCTCTACTGGTATCTTCTGGCGCAGGCACCTCACGATCTCCTTTTGGCTCATGTCTTCAACGCACTTGCCTTCAGGAGCTCTCGCAACGTAATCTATGTCTGCCACTTGGAGCAGCTCTTTGATAATCAGCTCTCCGCCTCGATCTCCATCGGTGAAGGCAGTGACCACTTTCTTGCTGCAAAGTTCAGTTATGGTTGAAGGAACATTTGTCCCACCCACCGCCACAGCGTTCTTAATCCCATACTTAAGAAGGTTCAGAACGTCTGCCCTTCCTTCCACCACCAGTATTGCATCGGAATCGACGACGTTAGGTCCTGCAGGTAACTGATCAGGTCCTATGTGAGTAATCTCCTCGACCCTGACCGATTGTTTAATCTGCTCGGTGATCTCCTGTGTGTCGAGAAGGTTTTCATCAAACATCTCCATTAGGATCTGCTTTGCCCTCTCAACCACGTACATCCTCTTGGAAGCGCGCACGTCCTCGATCTTACTGATGTTTATGCGAGCAATGCAGGGACCGACACGATCGATGGTCTCAAGGGCCGAGGCCAAAATCGCCGTCTCAACTTTGTCGAAGCTTGATGGTATAGAGATGGATCCTGACGATTTTCCGCTGCTGGAGGTGATCTGGACGTCAATTCGCCCAATCCTCCCCGTCTTTTGCAGGTCTCTGAGATCCAGATCGCTACCCAAGAGCCCTTCGGTCTGACCGAAGATGGCTCCGACCACATCTGGCCTTTCCACTATCCCATCAGCCGTGATCCCAGCGTGAATTACATATTTAGTGGTATCAACATTTTGCATCATAGACACCTCGAATTTTAAAATAGAGTGATTACATATACATACAGGCCCGTAGTCCTAACGCTGACTTGGCGTTATCCTTGACACTGGCCTTAAAAGGCCAAAAGCACTAGTGTGATGAATCCTACATAAAGTAGCAATAACGCGCGATCTTTGATATCGATATCGCTACCACGTTGGTTTGGAAGCTCTACACTAGCGTGTTGGTGATTGACTGACGGATGATCGTGAACGTATATGTATATATATATCAGACTATTTCAGGTTAAACATCGATTATCGTGATTTAGCTAACATATTCGATTATCTTCATGTTAACTATAGTGCTTAACGATACCTTTGAGCCAAATCTCTAACTCGCAAGAGTTTGAGATTTGGCTCAAAGGTATCGTTAAGCACTATTCTAGTGAGAACCGATTAGTTTCACCTAATTGGTTCTTGACTATATCTTCGTGATTATATGTGGACTGCTACAATCGGCAATCCATTCGGGCTGCCATCTTTCCGTCCAAGTGCATCACCCGCCTTTGGCGGGCTTAATGATCGTTCTAGACCGCAACCTTTGCGGACGACATTTGTCGCAGAGGAACATGGCAAAACCTGTTTAATAACTTTGTGGTAGATTCTCAAAAAAGTCGAACGTTCTTGTGACGTTTTCTGAAAAATCGAAATCATTTGATATTGGTTTATGTTGTTCAAACACGCTTTTTCAAGCGTCAATATGTGCACAACTTAGACAATAAATCGCACTCAAAGGGGGGGAATAATTATCATTCCCTCTCTGGATCTGAGCACATCCACCTCTTGTCCCAAAACGCCTTCCATCTGTCTTGGCTTAGAAAGCGAGACGGTCTTGAAGCTTTCTGGGTCCAGTATTTCCACAACGTCTCGATCCTCTGCCACCACCATGCTTCTTTGGGCCTCGGTCCGGTTCCCCAACAACTGCGCCTTTTGGGCAATCTCTTCAGATAGGGACCGTCGTTTTCCATCTTCAATCACGACGGCGATGGTCATTTTTCCCTCAAACCCTATAATTTCCAATAAAACGCCCTCGGATCTCACCACGTCTCCGGCGTTCAGTTTTGGCAACCTAACAAGAATAGTTGTTCTGTAAACGTCCTTTCCCTCTCTTCTTCCCACGAGCTTGTAGGATTCTTGGGTATTTCCGCCAAACTCTTCTTGGATCGCCTTGGCGATGGATCGTCCTTGTTGAACAGACCCCACCACCACGTTGATCCCGCCTTTGACGTCCTTCATCTCCTGGATGAAAGAGAGCCGATCGCCTTTTTCCAAGCTTCTCTTGGTCTGGATAATGGCAATCTCCTTACACCGATCCAGTTCCTCTTGGGCCGGTTTTTTATCCCAGCTTCTGACTTGGACGGTCGCTTCGTAGTAATTTCCTGCCATCCGGCTGCATCGATTGCAGGTGTTCTTTTTTATGGAGACCGTAATGTTGCATTCTTCTTTTGCAGGGAGGCATCTGAAAAGTCCGACAACGTCGATGCTAACATAATACTGGGTTGCCTTCCTCTTTTCCAACCCCAAAGTGACTTTTGGCGTCTCCAGTTCTTTGTGGATTCCGACCGCCTTTTCGGCTGCTTCGTAAACCAGATCAGCCTCATCGCCCTCGTAAGGTTGCCACCGCCCCTGGACTAAGTGGGCACCGCAAACCGGGCACAAAGTAACCTCGACCTGGCGAGGACAATCAAGAAGTGTTGTCAGTTCCAGGCTACATTTGTCGCACAACCCCATCTTTGAAGGTTGCCCGCATCTTGGACAGACGCTGCTTAACATTTACATTCGCACCATTTGGGCGCAAGGGATGCCATCGATTCTAAGGACGCTCTCATCGTTTACAAGCTCAAGATCAATGGCACAAGTCACCGTTTTTTCACCCATCATGTTGGCCATTGTGGCATCTTTCAAGGCGGCCTCAAACTCTTCGAAAGATGCCTTCTCGTCACCAAAGAAGTCGGAAGCCACCTCGATGAAGAGCGCACCTTCCTCGAAAGTCTTGCCTATGATCTCGCAGTCACATGCTGCCACCAAAACCTCGCCGTTGACCCTGTAAGTCTTGAGGTACATCGTTTCGGTTATCTCGTCAGTCATCTTATCACGTTCAAGGTAATTTGAAGAACCCCGGCTTCGGTTCGAATATGCTTCCGTCTCGTTTAAGCCTACTTATGAGCTCCTCTGCCTTATTTCTATCTATGCCCATCTCAGATTGAGCCCGTTCCAGCACTTTCTCTAAAGGTGCAGATCCTTGATGCTCTGCGCTCACATCTTTTATAATGTCTTGTATCGACCAGGTTTTGTCTCTGGTGCTCTTGCTTATGCCTGTGGCTATGACGTCGGCATCAAAAAGACCCGTCTCTGGATCTACTCCTACCTGGCGCAAACAAGATTCCACGATCCTGATGACCCGTTCTGCATCCTGGAGCGTGATCTCCTTGTTGAACCTCAACCTCGCGCTGGCCTCGCTCAGCCTGAAGAGGGCCTCAAGCTGTCTTGCTGTAACAGGGACTGGTTTGTTGGAGTCTTGTCCTTGTCGCCTCAGGTCTACGTAATAGTTCTCCAACCGTTCTCTGGCTTCAGATGTCAGCATAGGAAATACGTTCTTTCTCGCATAGGCGATGTACTTTCTGAGAATTTCAGGCTCGATGATCGGCCTGATAACATCCATTGCAGCTTCCACTTCCTCTCGTGAGATCTCTTTCTGGTGTGCGATCTCGCCAGCGTAGATAGACTGGCCTATGTGGTGTGCGATCTGTGAGTCACGACTGTCGCTGGGGTCGTCTGTGAGGATGAAGATCAAGTCGAATCGAGACATGAGCGCTGGTGAGAGGTTGATCTGCTGGGCGATGTTCTCGTACTTGTCGAACCTGCCGAACTTGGGATTGGCGGCGGCAAGAAGTGCGCATCTCGATTTGAGGGTTGCCATGACCCCAGCTTTGGCCACGCTTATGGTTTGTTGTTCCATCGCCTCGTGCAATGCGTTCCGATCGTCGTTTCTCATCTTGTCCATCTCGTCTATGCATGCAATGCCTTTGTCTGCTAAGACCAAAGCTCCTGCCTCGATGGTCCAGCGACCATCGCCCAGTTCATCTTTCACGGCGGTTGCAGTGAGACCGGCAGATGAGGAGCTTTTGCCTGAGGTATATATCCCTCGTGGTGACAGCATGGTGATGTATCTTAAAAGCTGGCTTTTGGCAATTCCAGGATCGCCCACCAAAAGGATATGAATGTCACCCCTAAGCTTCGTCCCATCAGGAAGGGATTTTGGGACTCCTGAAAATAGCTGAAGCGCAAGAGCTTCTTTGACCTCGTCATATCCATAAATCGAAGGGGCGATGGATTTCCTGATCTTATCATATATGTCAGGATCGTTCGCCAAATCCAATAGAACCTTTTCGTCTTCAGGCGTTATCTCGATCTCCTCGAACTCCTGTTCCATCATTTCAACCGAGATTCCGTCCAGGTATAGGTCAAAGTAGGTGCTCTTTCCAGTTTGGGTCGTTCGCTGGTAGGACCTGAGAATTCCGTTGATCACCAGTCGATCTCCTGGATAGACTATCCCTGAGAGGTCATCTTCCAGCTGGACGTCTAAGGTCTGAGGTTGTCCTCCGCTTCTCAAGTCTTCAGGAGATTCCTGAAGCCTCACGTTCTGGGCATCTATGAACTTCGACTTGGACAGTGCCAACTTGAAAGGCCCTCGTCGATCGCAGGCATCGTTGGGACAATCATAGGGTTCCTGGAATTTGGAGCTATTTTGGGACTTGTAGAATATGTAACCGCATCTTTGGCACTCGAAAGCTGCTGAAGTTATCTTGGGCCTGACTTCTGTTGTGGTCCGAACGAGACCGTCTATGGCGATGAGTTTTCCGATGTTGTCGCTCCTAAGATCGCTCGTCTTAAGGCGCCTTGGAAGGCCAACGATCCTGACGTGGCATTTCTCCAAAAAGACGTCTATGGGAAGGTCTATCTCCAGGAGGGCTGTGCCGGCAGCTTCGAGGAGGGTCTCAGGGTCGTCTAAAAGCGCGTCTGCAAAATCGGGATCGTACCGGTCCAGATCGGGAAAACGGATCACGAGGCTCTGCCTTGCAGGATACGATTCCGCAAGCTCTAAAAGCTCTTCCCAGTACCTGCTCCTTATGAACTCTTCCCATTTGGCGATCGGTTCTCCATCCATGGTGAAATGAGACTAATCCAGCATGTAGGCTAAATCCTTATCGGAGAAAGTTCCCGTCTTGAATAGATGTGTGGTTTCTGATACTGTATTCGGCTTGCCACCCTCGCTACCTCTCTATTTTGACAACGCCAATTGGGATGTTCTCAACCTTCAAGTCAAGTTCGATCGAGTCGTCGCCTGATGATTTAGTAGCGGTCGATGCGGTATACCTCAAGTGCACTCTTCGCGAGACTTGGCGGATTGGCAGTGAAGGTCACAGAAAACGGGCTTTGGCCATAATCTTTAAGATTCATCTATGAGTTGCAGTCCCCACGGAGGAATTTCCTTGCTCGAGAGACTCAAAAAATCTCTGCTGGAAGCCCCAATATACAAACGGGGCGATTACAATTACTTCATTCATCCAATAACAGATGGAGTACCCGAGGTCAGGCCTGATTTGATTCGAGAGGTTGTGACCCACATAATCAGGACCGCGAACTTAGACGTGGACAAGATCGTTACCATCGAAGCGATGGGGATCCACATCGGAACGGCCCTTTCAACCTTTACCGACATACCCCTCGTGATAATTCGAAAGAGGAAGTATGGGCTGAAGGGTGAGATAGAGATCAGCCAGGTTACGGGGTACTCCAAAGGCCAATTATTTCTCAATGGGGTTTCACCAGGCGATAAGGTGATCGTAGTGGATGACGTGGTCAGCACCGGTGGAACTGCTCTGGCGACTCTTGAGGCTCTTAAGTCTGCAGGTGCAGAAGTAAAGGACATGGTGGTCGTGATAGAACGAGGCGATGGTGCTGAGCGTCTCCGAAAAGAAGGCCACCAGATCAAGACGATGTTGAAGGTAGATGTCGACGATTCCGGGGTCAAGATCCTCGATGAGAATCCTGGTGCTTGAAGTGCAGTCAAGAACCAATCGGATAGCACCAATTGGTTATCGCCAGGACATCGTTAAAGACCCTAAATATAATTAAAATCAGAACATTTTTGGGGGTGTAAGTAGCCTGGACCTTGAAGAAGGACTCAGAGCCGAGACCGAAAAGTGGCTGGAAAGGGCCAAGGTCGCCCTGGAAGGCGTCTTGCCTTCAGAAGAACGAGAAGACGGGGTGAGGTTTCATGCCAACATCACCGCTTACATCTCTGACTGCCGCTACTTTCTGGAACAAGGAGACCTCATCAGGGCTTTTGAAGCTGTCATATGGGCCTGGGCCTGGATCGAGATCGGCCTTGACGTTGGGGTTCTGGTCCGAAAAGAAGACGACCCGGAGGGCTAAATAGAATCTGGCTGCAATCAACATTGTTTCTAAGAGTGATAGGTGCCTATGATTTTCGGCCTTCGTTTAGCCAAATCGCCTCTTTTCAGGCGAACTGGACTGATACGCGCCCAAACTCTTCAAAGATCGCTTCGATCCTGTCGCCTTCAGTCACAGGGGTTAAAGGGGTCAAAATCCCGCCAGCACCACTTCACCCGCCTTCAGGCCGGAGTTAGTCTCAGAAAGCTTGTTGGCAAGCCACGCCACCGATCTTGCAGGATCGCCCAGAACCGCCGCACCTGTGGACGATGCGATCTCTTCGCCGTTTTTCTTCAGCAGCACGCCAACTCCAGGCAGGTCTAGGTCATGGGCCGAAATTTGTTTTGTTCCCAGTACAAAGTTTGCGACCACACCGTTATCAGCTATCACTTCGCGCGTTCCGATTTTCCATTCGCGGGTTCTAGCGTCGTTGATCTCAAGAGACGCCATCACAGAGTCCATAGCCTCCAGAACGTCGGGAACGGCGATGTCGGGGCCTTCCAGGTTCTCTTTGATCTTGAAGGCGATCTCGCATTCTATTCTTGGGTGGATGAGCTGTGACGTGGAGATGTACTCTCCTTCAGGAACTTGGTGGCTTTCGAGCAGGTGGCCATATATGGGCTCGTGGATGTTCATCGCCTTTTGGACGGCTTCGTTCGTGGCACCTACCTTTTTGCCTACCACCCGGTCACCGCCCTGTACTTTTCTTTCTACGATCTTCATTTGGACATTGTAGGCGTCTTCTAGGGTTAGATCTGGGCATAGGGCATCTATTGGGTCCAGGACGGACCCTTGGCGTTCGGTGGCCAGGTACATTTCTGCCAGATCATCTATTATTATATTCTTTTTTATTTGCATATGGATAAACTCCTCCTTTCACTCAAAAGGTGGTCAGAGATTATTTGGCAAAGGTCGCATCTGTCTTCTATTGGGCCAAAAGTCGATTTCCAGGGAAGGGTGACTCAGGTCTTTAGAGAAAGGTGCGCCCTAAGACATCTGACATTAGTTGTACATCTAACAAAATTAATCATATTAAATTCTGTCGTTTTTGATCGTCTGCAAGACCAAGGCCCAGGCGATTGGGACCACGCTTATGTTGTAGCCACCGCCACCTAACGCAAGCAGCCTTCCACAAGAGTAAAAGTCTGTCAGCTCTTTGATCCGGCGGACCAAGTATTCGTATCCTTCCAGGGTCATGTTCTGGCTGGTTAATGGATCCAAGTGGTGAGCGTCTGTCCCCAAGCTTGAGCCACCACAACTTCGGGCCTGAATCACTCGAAAGGTGGCGGTACAATCTCTTCGAAGGCGAACATGTAAGCCTCATCGTCGGCGCGCCTTGGCATCGGTATGTTCACGGAACGGCAAAGGGCGCCATGCTCGAAGCTTGCGAAATTGCCGGGAGCAGCTCGACAACCTGGGTCTTTATCAAGGGCACTAATATCCAGTTAATCAGATTGCGCAGAACTTCTCCGAGGATGGGCGTGAGAATAATGGCCAGGACTATCCACAGCTGTGGCCTGATCACGCTCTCTTTTTCCATGGTCTTGGCTATCTCGTCCTTTCGAAGGCGGTAAGCCTTGGCATAAATTCCGGCACGTTCTATGATCTCTTTCTCGTCATCGAGAGCTTCAAACTGGGTGAAGTTCTCTTCGACTTTCGCTTGAAGTCTTATCAGGAAATCTTCGTATCCCAGGAGCAGGGCCGACTTTTGATCGTCTTTTTGCTCAGATTGATCGCCAATGCTCTTTTCAACGTCGGCCGTGATCTTATCCAACAGTTTTCTCAACTTTTGAACGTACAACCCTGGCGTTGGAAAATCCAGGATGTCCAGAAGGTCATCAAGCCTGCCATCTTCTCTTCTGAAGATCTCTTCTCGCCACCGTTTCGATCTTTCCCATCCGGAACGGTAAGGTGCCAAGGACATGACGACGAACAGAAACATCACCACTGCCAAGAACTCGGGGGATATGGAAAGGTTCACATCGCCCGATGCAAGAATCGGGATTCCGCCGCCTATCTCGAGGATCCAGAGGATCAGGGATAAAAAAAGGGCGTTGAAGCTCAGATAGCCGAATTGAAAGAACACTACCAGATTGCGCGCTTCTTTGGTCAAATTCTCGGAGAGCAAGACTTCCATGGTGGGTGGCAATGTGACCAGCCAACTTGCCAGAAGGATTGCAGCCAAAGAGGCTCTGAAGACGGTTAGAGTAATCGCTTCTGAGTTCATGCCGTAACGGAAATAGAAAAGAGTGGCAAGCAGTGGATAGATCACCATCGCCGCAAGGGAGAGTCTTTTGATCGTTCGAGATAGTCGGGTGTGTTCTTGCTCGAAACGTTCGAAGGCCAAGATCGCCGAAGAGATTTTTGGCGCGCCTAAAAGAGCCCAGATCAATGCCGTGGAGCCGATTAAAATGAGCCCGCTTGCCAAAAACAGGGCGACGGGCTCGGGATCGAAGAGGCCGGCAAGTATCCAGCCAAAAGCCAGGAATCCCAGAAGGTTTTCGAGAAGGATGTACCCGAGTGCTGTGAACCGTTCTCGTCTCCAGTATCCAAAGGCCAGAAGTGCGATGTAGAATCCCAAAAAGGCGGCGAAGATGGTCGCCTTCGTTTCAGGCTTCATCTCGATCTCTCTGGCCCTGGCGAAGGCCATGGAAGCTTCAGAAGTGCGATTCAGGCTCTTGAGGCAGTTGCCTTTGCCTTTCCATGCCTCTGGGAATTGGGGGTCGAGCTCGGTGGCGTTTTCATATAGTGGGAGCGCCTCTTCGTATCGGCTCAAATTATAGAGGGCTTCACCTTTGTTGGACCATGCGTCTGCATATTCGGGATCGAGGGCGAGCGCCTTCTCGTAAGCTTCGATGGCTTCCTCGTACCGGTCCAAACCGTCGAGAGCAACGCCTTTTCCGTTCCATGCGTCTGCATATTCGGGATCGAGGGCGAGCGCCTTATCATAGGCTTCAATGGCCTCTTCGTACCTGCCCAAATTGACTAGAGCGTTGCCTTTGTTGTACCATGCGTCTGCATATTCGGGATCGAGGGCGAGCGCCTTTTCATATGCTTCAATGGCCTCTTCATACTGGCCTAAATTGTAGAGAGCATTGCCTTTGTTGTTCCATGCGGCTACATATCCTGAATCGAGGGCAAGCGCCTTTTCGTATGCTTCGATGGCCTCTTCGTACCGGTCTAAATTGCCGAGAGCAATGCCTTTGTTGTACCATGCGTCTGCATATTCGGGATCGAGGGCGAGCGCCTTATCATATGCTTCGATGGCCTCTTCGTACCTGCCCAAATTGCCGAGAGCATTGCCTTTGTTGTTCCATGCGTATGCAAACTCGGGATCGAGGGCGAGCGCCTTATCATATGCTTCGATTGCTTCCTCGTACCGGCCCAAATTGCCGAGAGCATTGCCTTTGTTGTTCCATGCGTATGCAAACTCGGGATCGAGGGCGAGCGCCTTATCATATGCTTCGATTGCCTCTTCGTACCGGCCCAAATCGTCGAGAACAATGCCTTTTCCGTTCCATGCGTCTACATATTCGGGATCTAACTCGAGTGCTTTCTCTAAAGCATTGAGGGCTTCCTCAAGTTGACCTTGAAAATAAAGCTCCTTTCCCCGCTCATACCAGGAAACAGGGTCCTCTGTGATCGAAAGATTCTCGGCAGTCGCATTATCTGCAGCAGCCCCATTTCCGATTAAGAGGAAGGCGAGTAGAATAATTGACGTTGTGAGCTTCCCCGATTTCATGTTCCGTCTCCACATGGCAGATTTTTTGTTATTATCGAATACCTCGCTAGCTTGCTTTGCGGGGATAAAATACAAATAACCGGCTCAAGAATTCATGCCCTGCGAGCTCGCACCTCTGTGATGCAAGTTCTGGTGATGAATCAGGAAGCTTCGCCCTTTAGAGCGGGTAAGTTCACATAGGGCTTTGGGATATAAAGACTTATCCAAAAAGCTGACCTGACTTCGTCTTGAAAGAGTTGGCAGGACTTTGAATCCTTCTCGCGCTTTTTCTAGCTATGGGGCGTTGAAAGGCACAAAGCTCTATTGTTATCGCCACAGGCCCGCAAAATCGCACGTAGTTTTTGGAGGCTCGGAAGGGTTATATCGGCTCTGAGCAGAAACGACTCATTATGACGGAAGTTCCCGAAATCCCCCGAGACCAAATCCAACAGCGTGTGGTGGCCATGTGGCTTGGCAGCTTCTACGGAAGCAGTGTCTAC
>CAYWZG010000029.1:0-22760 GCA_964462795.1 uncultured Methanotrichaceae archaeon | reverse complement strand
AAATCTCTAACTCGTAAGAGTTTGAGATTTGGCCTATTCGTATCGTTAAGCACTAATCTTTCGAGAACCGATTAGTTTCATCTAATCGGTTCTCGACTATGTTTGACTTGTAGAAATTAACATGCAGCACTATTTTGAAACCAGCTCAGTGCAAAAGGCGCAAAAATCACCCGCATCGCCAAGTTCGCGAAAGCCCTTTATCAGAAGGGGCGATCACTATTGCCACCAGCACTGAATTGCTGGAATATTTGCACAAATACACTGAAAGGATGGTTTGGTCTTGAGAGAATATCTGCTGGGAAACGTCGCCATTGCCAAGGGCATTCTCGAAGCCGGAGCAGGCGTGATTGCGGGCTATCCCGGCACGCCCTCCTCCGAGATCGTGGACACCTTAGCGCCCCTGGCCAAGGACTTGGGAATCCATGTAGAGTGGTCCGTAAACGAGAAAGTGGCGCTGGAGGTGGCGATCGGCGCTGCCTGGACTGGAACTAGAGCTGTCGCCACTATGAAACACGTCGGCCTGAACGTGGCCGCAGACCCCTTCATGACTTCGGCATATCTGGGCGTGAAAGGTGGGCTCGTCGTCATATCTGCAGACGACCCTTACTGCCACTCGTCACAAAACGAACAGGACACGCGCCGATACGCGCTGTTTGCCAGAGTTCCATGCCTCGATCCTGCTGACCCCCAAGAAGCAAGAGACATGACACTTTTGGCCTTTGACCTTTCTGAAGAGTTTGGGATACCGGTCCTGGTCAGGCCGACAACGAGGGTATCTCATGCCAGATCCGACGTTTTGGTGGGCGCCCCCAAAAAAAGGCTCGATAACCCGAAGTTCGAGAAGGATCCCGCCTGCAGGGTTGCCCTCCCGATCCACGCAAGGCCCCTCCACGTCGAACTTTTGGCAAAACAAGAGCGAATCGAAGCGGCCCTGGAAAAGATGCCGTGGAACCAGTTCACAAAAAGGGGCAACGTGGGCGTGATCGCTTCTGGGATTGCAGGCCTCTACGCTGAGGAGGCCATAGCCGAACTGGAAGCCGATGTTACCCTTCTCAGGATCGGAACATGTCCACCACCTCAAAAGATGATTGCAGAACTTCTCGAACACGTCCAAAAAGTGATGGTGATCGAGGAGATGGACCCGATAACAGAAGAGTTCACTGAAAGGATCGCACGCAAAGTCAACCCGGAAGTTGAGATCTTAGGCAAGGCGACAGGTCACATACCAGGCACAGGAGAGCTCGACCCGTTCGCCGTCCGAAACGCCATCGCCAAATTGTTGGACGAAGACGCAATAGACGCGCCCGCCCTCGACCCCGAGGTAGAAAAGATCCTTCCACCAAGGCCACCTGCCCTATGTCCCGGCTGCAGCCACAGAGCCGCCTATTACGCCATGAAAAAGGCTTTCGGAAAAGACGCGGTCTACCCCAACGATATAGGGTGCTACACCATGGGTGTCCAGATGGGAACTGTCGACACCTGCCTTTGCATGGGCGCGAGCATAACCATCGCCGCAGGGATAAGGTTTGGCGGCGAAGAACGGAACATATGCTGCGTTCTGGGCGATTCCACTTTTCTCCACGCGGGGCTTCCAGGCCTTCTCAACGCCGCTTACAACAAGGCGAGGATGACGATCACAATCCTCGACAATTCTATAACCGCGATGACCGGCCATCAGTCCAACCCCTCTTCAGGATGTACCGCCTGTGGAGACGCGACCGCGCCAGTCTCGCTTGAAGAGGTTTCGCGATCCTTGGGTGCAGGACTGGTCGAGACGATCGATCCATATGATCTTGACGCTTCCATCGAGGCATTCGAAAGGGCACGGGACTATGATGGACTCTCGGTGGTGGTGGCAAAAAGGGCCTGCGTGATTGATGCTGTAAGGCACGGGATAAGGCGGCCCGGGTTCAGGGTGATCGAAGACAAGTGCACCGGATGCAAAAAGTGCGTCAGGTTCGGCTGTCCTGCAATCGAGTTCGATGAGGTAGCAAAGATCAATGCTCTCTGTTCTGGATGTGGAGTCTGTGCTCAAATATGTCCCAACGATGCGATCGAGGTGGCAGAATGAGAACTTCAAAGTGCGACGTGGTCGTGGTGGGCGTGGGAGGCCAAGGCGTCATCCTCATCTCAGAAATAATAGGGAGAGCCGCTCTGAAATCAGATCTCACGGTCAGAGGTGCCGAAACCCACGGCATGGCCCAACGTGGAGGCAGCGTCGTCAACTACATCCGAGTAGGATGCCGCTACAGTGCAATGGTCTCACCAGGAAAGGCAGACGTGTTGCTGGCTCTCGAACCTGCCGAAGCCCTCCGATATGCCCATTTCCTCTCACCAGAAGGCACTGCTCTCGTCAACACAAAGCCAGTTATGCCGGTGACCGTCACCACGGGAGTTGCCACTTACCCACAGATTGAGGAGATAATCGAACCTTTGACGCGGATGTGCAAAGAGGTCAAGACGATAGACGCAACGAGTCTTGCAGCCCAGGCAGGCCATCCTCAGGCGGCAAACGTGGTGATGTTGGGCGCTCTATCAAAGTATCTTCCCATTGAACGAGAGGTGCTCGCTGAGGCCCTAGAAGAGACGGTGCCGCCAAAGTTTCTGGAGATCAACAAAAAGGCCCTGGAACTTGGAAAAATTGAAGTAGAATAGGCACCTGTCTTTGACACATGGCTGAAGAGAAGAAGAAGCCTGAAGCGATCCCCCTGGGAGAGACTGAGGCCGTTGACGAGCTGACCAAGCCAGAGGTTCCAGAAAACTTGCCAGATTCCACCTGGCCTCTGGAGAAGCTAATCGACGCCATAACCAAAGAGAGCAACATGTTGATCAGGGCAAATGCCGTAAACGCCCTCGCCAAGAAAGGAGGCGCTGAAGTGGTAAACCCCCTTATCGATGCTCTAAAAGACCCTGAAGGTCCGGTCAAGGCCAACGCCATGGTGGGGCTGACTCATCTTGGCAAAGATCTTATCCAAGAGAAGGTCGCCGCAGCTTTGACCCAGTCAGAGAACGAAGAGATCAGGTCTAGCGCTGCTTGGGTCTTGGGTGAGATGATCGACGAGAGATCAATAGATCTGCTCACGAAGGCGGCCCAAGAGGACGAAAGTGCCATGGTCCGGGTTCATGCCAAGGCGTCGCTGATCGCTCACGAGAATTCGAAGAAAGGTGCGACCAAGATCGAGAAGGAAAAAGAGTAGGGCTTGAAAGGGACAGCTTATAGGCAAGATTAGTGCTTAACGATACAAATGGGCCAAAATGTCGAACTCGTGAGTGTTCGACATTTGTCCGTAAGGTATCGTTAAACACTATAAACACTGTATGATGCTTAAGTTATTTTATATAAATAATTAGAGGTTGGATCTCACCTTTGCAAGGCCCGCCTCCAACGCTTCGTCCAACTTTTCTGCCTGGGGCCCTCCACCCTGGGCAATCTCGGGTTTTCCGCCACCGCCACCGCCGACCACCTTTGTTGCGGCCTTCACAATGTCGCCCGCACGAAGTCCTTTTTCAAGGCCCGTCTTTCCAACAGATACAACGATCTTTGCCCCGTCGCTCTCGCTGGCCAGGATTGCAACGTAATCGTTTCCCGATAGCATTGTGGCCGCGTTTATGAGTGCCTCGACGTCTGCGTTTTCCAGCTTCTGGGCGACCACCAGTGTTCCGCCCACGTCGATCGCCTTTGAAAGCAGCCCTTCCTGCTGAGCTTTGGCGACCTCTTCTTTTAGCCGGGCGGTCTCTTTGCGAAGGTCTTTCCACTCGTCAAAGAACCTGGTTGCAGTCTTTGGGAGCTGTTCTGGCGGGACTCTCAAGATGTTTGACACCTCGAAGAGCAGGCCGTCTCGTTCCTGGCCTCTCAAGACTGCGGCCTCTCCTGCCGCAAACTCGATTCTCTCAACCCCGTCCTGGACTCGTTCTGTCCTCAAAACCTTGATGGGACCAACCATTCCAGTGTTGGTGCAATGTGTTCCAGCACAGGCTTCAACGTCTTTTCCGACCTGAACCACCCTGATCTCTTTTCCAGGTGGCACACCGCCTTGATACAGCTCAAAGCCGAACTTCTTTTCCGCTTCAGATCGATCAAGCCAACCCGTATTGATGGGGACGTTTTCCATCACCTTCCTGTTGGCCAGAAGTTCGATCTTCTTTAGCTCTTCGTAAGATATTCTCTTGTAATGAGATAGATCGAGTCTTGCCCGGTCCACGAACTTTTGAGCGCCAGCTTGCCAGATGTGTTTTCCAAGAACCTCTTTGGCAGAGTCGTGAATTATGTGGGCTGCAGTATGGTGTCTTGCAAGTGCAAGCCTTCGGTCCATATCGATCTTGCCACTAACCTGGTCTCCCTTTTTTATCTTTGCCAACTCTTCGGGTTCAAGATCGGCCAATTTATGGAGTACCACTTTCCTCGCGGACTGGACGTCGACCACCTGATACGTCTTGGATCCGATATCGAGGGCGCCAAGATCTGCTGGCTGGCCGCCGCCTTCTGGATAGAACAAAGTTTGGTCCAGGATCACGGCTCCGTCCACCACGTCCAGGACCTCTGCCTCAAACGTTTCTTCAAAGGGCCGCTCGTAAAAGAGGCGGCGAGTATCGGGAGCGATTATCGTCGTCTCTTCCTTCTGTGCCTTTTCGGACTTGATGTGAGTGCTTGCAACTAAAGAATAGAAGTTGTCGGGAAGGTCTACAGTGACGCCGACTTCGGATGCCGCATCTTGCGAAATCTCTGGAGGAATCCCATGAGAATCATAAAGAGAGACCATCTCTGAAAGAGGGATGCTTTCGCCCTTCTTCTTGTAGTCTTCAGCAACTCTTTTCACGAGACGTCGGCCCTTATCTAGTGTTTCGGCGTACTTTGCTTCTTCCCCGTCCACGATCTCGATGATTGTATCGATCCGTTCGTCAAGATCGGAATAATCCAACTTAGAAAGTTGGATTGCCACCAGATCCGAAAGCGGCACCTTTATTCCCAGGTTGTGCATCTGTCTCAAGGTTCTTCTTATGACCAACCTTGTGAGATAGCCTGCCTTGATGTTCGAGGGGATGATCCCATCACCGAGCATGTAGGCAAGACAGCGGGTGTGATCAGAAACGGCGTAGACCCGTTCCAGAGGCGTTATGATCTCGTCGAGCTTTTCGGCCGAGATCCCTATGTCTGATGCAACCCTGGCCCGAAGGTCGCGCAGACTTGCGTCTTCCAGGTTGACCATCCCGGCCAGACGGGCGTTTTGAGCCAAGATCCTGCTTGTTTCTTCATCCGACGCCGAAATTTCGAGCCCAGCGAGCTCTGATATGTGTGCTACCATTTCGGGGAATATGGCGTCGTAGATGGTAGGCGATCCCTTCGATGCCCAGACGAAACGCTCGAGTCCGTAACCGGTATCGACGATGTAGTTATCCATCTTGTTGTAGCGCTCGCCCTTGATCTCGTACTTGCCTTTCGGCGCCGCCTTCATGTCCATGAAAACGAGAGTTGCAAGTTCAAGTCCGCCTACCATTACTTCGACGCTGGGACCTGCGTTTCCGCCGCCTGCCCAGGGTGACTCCTTGTAGGTTACGGCCAGGGGGTCAGCGCCCAAGCCCAAGATCAGCTCATCACAGAGGGACACCGTCCGCTCCTTCCAATAGATCTCGTTTTCGGGGGTGTTGAAGACGTGGTGGGCCATCATCTCGAACGTGGTGAGATGGCGACCGCTTCTTCCGACCGAGTCCAGATCGTCCAACCGTATGCAAGGCTGAGATACCGTCAGAGGATTTGCGGGCGGAGGAACCAGGCCAGAGGTAATGAAGGGCTGAAAATCCGCAATAGACGCGATGGTGAGGTATATGTCGTCTCTCCATCTCGCGATTACCGGATATCGGTTGATCCGGGTGTGGCCCTTTTCCTCAAAGAAGTTGAGGTAGTGTTCGCGCATCTCGTCCAGCTCGATCTTTCGATCGAAGACAGGCGAGCCTATGAATGTGTAGGGATCGCAAGGAGGATCGCCGCAGGTCGTCCTTGAAGTGTCCCTGGTCCAAAAGTATCCGCCGCATCTTTCGCACTTCTTGCGGCAAAATCCTTCCGTCTTGAAAAAATCCAGATTGTATTCGTCCTCGGGAAACATGTCGATCAAACCTAATTAGCAGGAATGACAAAGCCAGTACTTCAATGCGGTGACTACTCCCCCGACTGAAGTCGGGAGCATCTAGCATTTTGATGCACAGAATGTAGTCGGTTCCTGCCAAGGGCGGGAACCCTTCCAGCGATTCGCTGGAAGGCCAGTCTGAGTATGTTTATGGCCGCATTGTGGTCCCTGTCCAGAGTCAGCCCACAGAAAGAACATCTGTGGACTCTCTTGGATAGATCTTTTTTAACTATCTGACTGTAGCCAGAGCATATTTGGGATGTATTGAAATGATTCACCAGTTCAACACGTTTACCGGCCCATTCTGCCTTGTAAGACGTGGTAATTATCAGTTTGTTCCAAGACGCATCCGCGATATGCTTTGCAAGACAATGGTTCTTGACCATGCCTTCAATGTTCAAATCTTCAAAGACTATTAAGTCATAAGATTTCGCCAACTTCAAACTGACCTTTTGAATAAAATCATTTCTTTTGTTGGCAATTCTTTCATGAATACTACGAACCGCCTTCAAAGCTTTCGCCCTATCAGGGGTTCCATTTTCAGCTTTAGATAGCTTCCGTTGAGCCTTTGCCAGTGCCTTTTCTTCGTGAACAAAGAACCTGGGATTGTCTATATGTTCGCCGTTGGAAAGAGTCGCGAAATTATTGATACCAACGTCAATACCTACTGAGGATCCTGTTTTTGGAAGAGGTTCATCTGGTTCAACTTCAACCATGAAGGAGGCAAACCATTTTCCAGTTGGTGTTTTCTTGATGTTAAGCCGTTTAATTTCTCCGGTGAGGGCTCTGTGTAGCTTGATCTTGATATCACCTATCTTGGAAAGCCAGAGCTTGCCAGATTTCAAAGAGAAACCCGATTGGGTATAAGTGAAACTGTCGTATCGACCCTTCCCTTTGAACCTGGGATATCCGGGCGTCTCGCCGTTTTTAACTCTGCGGAAGAAGGCTTGATCGGCAAGATCAACTCTCTTAACCACTTCCTGTAAAACCTGGGAATGAACACTTTTCAATTCAGGCTTATCTTTTTTCCATTGAGGCAGAAGCTTCTTGGTTTCGTAGTAGGAAACGGATCTGCCTTCCGGTTTATAAGCATTCGTTCTGATGGCCAGTGTTTCGTTATAGGTCCATCTGCAAAGATCTAGGGTGTCAATCATCTTAGATCTCTGGGATTTTGTTGGATAGATCCTATACCGAAACACTTTCAGCAAGTTACTTCACCTTTTGAGTTTCGATGTACATTTGCACCACGTCCTTCGTGGTATCTCCACATGTTCCCACGTAATATGAAGGGTTCCATAAATGTTCATCCCAGAGCTTGCTTTTGATTTCGGGGTGTAGCTCGAAGAGCTTCTTTGCTGTGATTCCTTTGAAGATCTTGACTATATTTGCAGGAGAGAACTTCGGATGAGCCGTCACAAATAGCTGAACATGGTCTGGCATAATCTCCTGGGTTATCAAAGTCATGCCCTTTTGTTCTGCTATCAATTCATGGAGCATATGGAGATCAGTAGATACGTCACCTATCAGAACCTTTTTTCTGTACCTCGTAGACCATACGAAATGATAACCCACGTTGTACACGCAGCCTCTAGCACTTATCCAATGCTCCTTTTTTGCCATCTTGGATTACACACACAGTCACCATGCGCATATTAATATGTCGGTAGGCACGGGCTGTATCCCACCATTGAAATAGTGGGGATTAGCCCTGAGTTCATCCTAAAAGGCTTTCTCAGAAAGAAGGAGACGAAAATAAGAAGAGCTGAAAACAAAATGGGTACCAAGAGGATGAGAATATGACGGAGTTCAAACCAAAGGGCCGGCATCCAAAAGCGATCATAAACGAGATCAAATGGCGTGGATTGCCGCTTGAAGAGTGCGAGATAGACATACTCCACCGGGGCGCACCAAACGATAACATCACGGTGAAGGGCGATCAGATCACTCCTGGAAAGTCGTTCTTCACCCTCGGAGAGACTATGATCCCATATCACAGGATACAGAGAATCAGGTTCAAGGGCGATACGGTTTTCAGGCGATGAGACTGCCTGACTTTAGAAATCTCTTTATACCATCCAGTCTAAACGTTGGCTTATGGTCTCAACCTGCGAAAAATGTCCACTGAAGCGTTACGCTGAAAAGAAGCCAAACGCCATCATATCCAGGATCTGGAAATGGCACACAGGATGGTGCCCTGGCTGGAAAGCATACCAAAAGTCGCTCCAAGAGGGGGACTTAGATCGAACCAGCTTTGCGTCGCTACTCAAGAGCTCCACACTCGGGAGAGGTGACAACGATTTTCCCCGCCAAAAGATCGGCCCAATTCACGCGCCCAGCAGGACCAAAAAACTTGGAGAACTCTGGCGTTCCGACTGCTTCGTACACCTTTGCACATTTAGGCCCTGGTGATCAGATCCGGGTTCAACGTGGCCCTTTTGATTTTTGGAAGAGCACCCCAAAGCGCCATTTCTTCGCCCCGGATCACTAAAGCGCCTTCGATACCGGTCTCATCTAGTATGTCAAAGCAGTTTCCCAAATTGCCCGATTCAGAAACGGCGTTCCCAAGAGCTGTTGCGGCAGCGTCCGCCAAAGATATGTCTTTGGAGATTGCCAAAGCCGCATCTGCAAACCCAAAGCTCATAGAAGGGCCCACGGTCCCGCTGCTGGTGCAGATTCCAAGAGGCGTATTCCTGCAAGGAAGCTCGAAGGCCAGGTTTTCAAGTGGCGAAGTTCCCGCATATATCCCAATTATCACTGACCTTTCGTTGATCAAAGCTATGTCCCCGCCATTATCCACAACGGCGTGAGTTGCACCGGCACCGATCATGGCCTCAAGGGCGAAACGAGCGATCGTTCCTGCAACAGCGCTCATGGGACCGATCCCCACGATAGATCCTGCCCTTGCCATCTCCTGGACGATGAAAGGCGCATCTTTGATGGGAACGTCGTAAGGCTCCAAGGTGAGCGCGAAGAACGGATCCTGGTCGATGAAATCTTCTAGAAGACGGCGTTGCCTCTTGATTTCTTCGAGGGCAGCATCGATGTGAGCCCGTTCTTGGGCCGTGATCGTCACCACAGTCTGCTTGAGCCTATATCGTTCCATTATCATCGATCAGACCCCTTCTAAAAAACTGAGGTTCGAATCGGGATGTTTCAGGGCCCAAAAGATGGAGTCAGGCCTTCCCTTCACCAGTGCCACGATCTCTTCGCCATAGTCGACCTCCAGAACCTCGGCCACCTCGTATATCCTGGACAATCGGCCCATACCATCTTCCGAAGTTGACAACCTTATCTCAAAGGTCTCCAAGGGCGGAAGTTTCTCCAAGACAAGATCGATCAGGTCACCAAGGCCTTGATCATTCTTGGCAGATATGGTCACAGGACTTGGCGCAAGATCCAAAACAGTTTCTATCCTCGTCGAGATCTCTTCTTCAGATAGGCGATCTGCCTTGTTGAAAACCGTCACGATGGGTGCGTAGTTGCCGCAATCCCAAAGAACCTCGTGACAGGCCACCAGCTTTTCTCTAAGGATTGGAGCTGGATCGCTCAGGTCAGAAACCAATAAAACCAGATCCGCTTCCACGATCTCGGCCAGGGTAGACCTGAAGGCTTTGATAAGGAACAAAGGAAGGTCGCTTATGAAACCGACGGTGTCGGTCAAAAGCAACCTTCGGCCCTTCACATCCAACGCCCTGGTGGTGGGTGAAAGGGTAGTGAAGGGCTGGTCTTTTGAAGACACGCCCTCTTTGGCCAAGGTGTTGAAAAGGGTGCTTTTCCCGGCGTTGGTGTAACCGGCGAGAGCCACCAGGTCGAAGCCCAGATCTTTTCGCCTCTGGCGTCTCCTTTCTCCTCTGTCTTCCACGCCCTTCAGCTCAGACTTGATCTTGGCGATCCGGGCCTTGATGTCACGGTACATCGAGATGTCGTAGCTTCCAGATCCCCCGTAACCGGGCCGCTCGCTAAGTTTTTGGAGCGATTCCATGACCTTTACGAAAGGGGCCCGGTAAGAAAGCTGGGCTAGCTCCACCTGGAGATGTGCCTCTTTGGAAGAGGCTCTTGAAGCAAAGATCTCAAGGATCAAGTTGAACCGGTCGATCACAGGAATGTCAAATTCTTTTGAGATATTGTATACTTGACCAGGGCTGAGCGGGTTATAGAACACGAGCTTTTCAGGGCCAAAGGCCATGGCCTCCTCGATCTTGCCTCTTCCGAGCTGAAACTTCCCATCTCTCCCCCGTCGCTGAGAAATTAGGCCTTTGACCTTGTAGCCAGCGGCCTTGGCAAGGCCTTTTAGCTCTTCGTTCTTCTCTGGGTGAGGGTCGTCTCTTGGATTCTCACGTATTAGCAAGACAACGGTTCCCATCTCACCTTTCATAGAGGCATCTCCAGGTCAAGCAGCATATTTCTTCCTGCAAACGATATGTGGTGAGCAAGTTCTATCGCCCTTCTTTCGCCCAGTGATTCGGGATATTTCATCTCCCGGCCAAGGATGCTTTCGGCACGCCATCGTTCCATGTTATAAAAATCGCCCTTCTCGGCCACCACCACGCCAGGAAACCCTTTGGTGGCCGAATTGATCAGATCGACCACCACGTCCAAGTCTGGAGACGGCGCCGTTTTGGGAACGAGCCTCACGCCACATGTCTTCTCTATTTTCTCTGGCGATATCCTGACTGAAACTGAAGCGCAGACCATGATGTACGCGCCATCAACCGAATGTCTTCCCGAGATGTCGACTGCTACCACGTCCAAAATATCATCTCATTTTGCTTCAAGATCGTCTAGATGGTCTATAGTTAGGCCTCGATCCACTTGCGTTTGACCTTTTCGCGGTCATACTTTGTCCCTTTGCCAAGCCAATCTTCAATCGACTAAAGTTTTAGTATGGCGTGGTTCGTTACGATATCGGTCGCCTTCTCAAGGGTGAGTCCTGCGCCCATGGCGATTTCGATGGCGCGAGATCGATCGATCAGATCTTCAGGGGCGTGAGCGTCGGTGTTGACAACTAGGGACGCGCCCGATTCCTGCGCTATTCTTGCAACGTGGCCGTTGGTCATGTTGTGGCCGCCTCTCGCTGTGATCTCGAGACATACACCGTTATCTTTGGCGAGATCTGCGTCTTCAGGCGTTATGAAACCTGGATGGGCGAGAATGTCTATGCCAGATTCCAGTGCGGCTCGGTTTGTCCCTGGCGCGACCGGTTCCACCGGGGTTTCGCCGTGGACTACGATAATCTCGGCGCCAAGCTTTTTTGCCAACTTGGCCAGCTTTTCGATCTTGGGCGGAGGAACGTGGGTCAGCTCGACTCCACATAAGATTTTGATGTCCAAGACGTCTTCTATCTCCTTGATTTTGGGAACCTGAGATAGTATGAACTCGATGTTGGCAAAATCGACGTGATCAGTGATGCCCAAAGCTCTGTAACCTTTGGCCTCAGCTCTTCGGATCAGCTCTGCTGGGATTAGCTCTCCGTCGCTGAAGACCGTATGAGTGTGAAGGTCGATCATGTGTGATGAGCTGAGTCACAAACATTATTAAGTATTGCCTCGAACCAGAATGTGATAAAAGCAATTATGGCGGAGTGTTTTGGCCACGACAATCAGACGCTTGGTATTAGACGTTTTGAAGCCGCATGTTCCCACCATTCTGGACTTGGCCGAGGCTTTGAGCAGGCTAAACGGGATCCACGGAGTTAACGTGAGCCTTTTTGAGGTGGACCAGCAGACCGAGACGATCAAGATCACGATAAAAGGGGACCGGATAGATTATCATACTGTGGTTTCGGTGATCGAGGACTTTGGAGGAGTGGTTCACAGTATAGATGAAGTCGTAGCAGGTAAAGAGATCGTGGAAGAGGTGGAGACTTTCCAGGATCACTAGATTTTGCTAGCTCTTTTGTTCCTGACGACTTTTGCCTTTGCCCTTCACTTTTCTCTTGCCGTCTTTCTGTCTGCGTTTAATTCTGCTTGCGATCTCTTTCATCAAGACCGTCTTGGGCGCGTTCTTGAGAACTACGACTCTCCAGGAATTTTCCCACCAGTATTTAGGATAGCGTTTGTCCCGTTCGGCTTCGGGCTTGAGGTTCATCTCAAGGGCTGCGATCAGTATGTCGTCTGGTGTGGGGTTGCTGATGGCGTCCCGTTTTGGGATCTTCCTTCCTTCTCCCCGGGACTTTTCGGCGTCCAGGTATGCGGGCCAGATCTCCACTTTCCCGTCTCTCTTGGGCATAGATGGTGCCAGATGCGTCGAGAAGGGATAAGAGTTTTGGAGATTCAGCACTCTGGTTTGTTCTCAAAATGCTCGTTGGATGCTCGTCTCAGATATTCACTCTAAATTTTTCTTTCATATGCTCTTTTCAGATACCCTTTTAGTGAAAGACGACGAAAAAGATATCTGGAGTTCACGACCATGAGCGAGAATGATTACCCCACTGCCAAGGTTGGAGATCTTGAAGTCCCTTGGGACCCCAAACAGTTGAGGAAGATTCAGGAACATCCTTGTTTCAGCGAAAAGGCTTGCCACAAATTCGGCAGGATGCATCTGGCCGTAGCGCCCAGGTGCAACATTCAATGTAACTACTGCATCCGCGACTTTGACTGCGTAAACGAGTGCCGGCCCGGCGTTACCAGCCAGGTTTTAACTCCAAAGGAAGCACTCCAGAGGGTCGACGAAGTGATGGAAAAGATCCATTACATCAAAGTGGTGGCGGTGGCAGGTCCAGGTGAGCCGCTCTTCAACGAACAGACCTTCGAGACCTTCAAGTTGGTGGGCAAAAAGTATCCCCAAGTCATATTGTGTATCAGCACCAACGGGCTCCTCTTTCCAGACAAGATCGCCCTTCTGGACGATCTAGGGGTAAGCAACGTCACAGTCACGTTGAATGCCGTCGATCCCGAGATTGGAAAAGAGATTTACGAGTACGTGACTTACGAGGGCAAGAAGTACACAGGGCTTGAGGCAGCTGAGGTCCTTTTGGACCATCAGTTAAAGGGCCTGGAAGAAGCCGTCAAGAGAAAGATGACCGTGAAAGTGAACACCGTTCTCATCCCCACAATCAATGATCATCACGTGATCGATATCGCAAAGAAGATCAAAGAGATGGGGGTCTACATCCAGAACGTGATGCCTTTAATCCCCCAGTACAGGTTCTCGCACCTCACACCGCCGACCCTCGCCCAGAAGAAGGCGGTTCAAGACGAGCTGGCCAAGACCATGAGGCAGATGAGGCATTGCCGCCAGTGCCGTTCTGACGCCATCGGAAGGCTCGGCTGCGACGTTCAGCAGCAGTTCGAGAAGACTGATCAGTCAGATTAATTTTCGAAGTTTTGAGTTCCGTCCCCCCCGCACCACCAATCTGGCGAAAAGGCGCGCCCAGGCTTTGGATTCGGACACCTCAGCCGAGGTCGAGGCGGGGGTAAAGGCAGAGGCGAGGGCAGGAGCAGAGCCCGGGACCGCGCCGGGCGCAGGATTGCCTGAGCTTTCGAACTGGCAAGTCCAGATGAGGCTCGCCCACGTCGAAGCACCCTACTTCGAGGGCGCAAGGCTCCTGATCGCCGGAGACTGCACCGCCTTTGCCTCACCACAAGTTCACCAGGACTTCATCAAGGGGAGGATCACCCTCATCGGCGGCACTATCTAGAAATCAAGTGATTTTGGCTTTTTTGAAATACAGCTACCCACCTCGATATCCCAAAACCCGCATGCATAGATTGTTTTGACCTGCAGAGGGATCTTCATTCTGATGTTCCGACCCAGTGATATCACTCGATTTTTAGATTGTGCCCTCATCGGCTGCCCGAAGCGAGATTGAGAGAAAGAGCTTCGTCGAGAAGCCCGCCGCAATCCTCTCAACTCACGAGATCGGGGAGATCTCCGTTCTCCAGATGGAAATTCCCTGCGGCTTGAATTTGGAGGCGTTCGCAAGAGTGGCCCTGAAAAATAGCAGGAAAGGGCGTGCCAGTGACGAGTCACATCTAGGTGACGCGAGGGCGAGGTGCAGGAGTGAGGGCGGCGCTCGTGGCCGATCGGGTCAAGAGGGACGGGCAGGCGGTGCTGCTTATGGGGGGCATTTATCCTGCCTTGAAGCCAGGAATAGTTATTAGGTCTGAGGTAACTACTCAGGTACCATGATCGACACCGGCAACCGTAATTCGCAAGACGTTTCTTCTGCCGTCGACTAAGTCTATTTTTTTAATTTGTGATCGGAAGATATCGTTTTTTGTTTTGGTACGGGTCTATGGTCAGATTACCCTGAACAACTAGAACCAGTACCATCCGACCGGTTAGGGGTACCTGAGTAGTTACGGTCTGAGATGATATTCGATCTGTGTCCCCATGACTACCAAGAATGTGTTCCTCAGCTCTACGGCCAGAGATCTGGCGGAATATCGCAAGGCAGCCTATAAGGCCATCGAGGGTTTGGACGGCTACCACTGCGTCCGCATGGAAGACTTCGGCGCACGAGATTATGAATCAGATGAGTTCTGCCGCGCCAAAGTGGCTAAATGTGATCTATTGGTGGGTATAGTTGGGCACCTTTACGGAAGCTGCCCTGGTGGATTCGATCAGTCTTATACAGAACAGGAATACGAGGTCGCCGTTGGCGCTGGGATGTCGAGACTGATGTTTGTTGCACCTAAGGATTTTCCTGTGCCTGCTGACCTTATCGAATCGGATGGAAAACGTAAAAAGCAGAAAGCTTTCCGTAAACGTGTAAACGAAGATCGCATACGGGCTGATTTTAAATCACCAGATCATTTGGCCACGAAAATCACGCAAGCGATCTACAATTGCGATCTTCAACACACCTCTTCTGAAAATATAGTTTCTTTACAGCCTTGTTTTGCCCATCCATGTCCACTGCAGAAGAATTTCATGGGTCGCATCAAAGAGCGACAGATGCTCACCAAATGGACGATCGAAGGCCAAGATCCAATTCTGGCACTTATTGCCATGGGTGGCATGGGCAAATCTGCTCTTACTTGGGTATGGTTGAATCTCGACGTGTTGAAACGAAATTTGCCTGGCGTTCCTTTTGATAGTGAAGATGTTGAAACGTGCCCCGAATCTGATGCCTTTCGTCCTGAAGGCGTGTTTTGGTGGTCTTTTTATGAGCGTGAAGCCAATTTCATCAAGTTTCTAGATGAAATTCTGGTATATGTCAGTGATGGATGTGTAAATACCTCCGAAATATCTTCTACTTATGAAAAAGTTCGAAAATTAGTTAGCTTGCTTCAAGAGCGCCGAGTTTTGATAGTATTAGATGGATTTGAACGAGAACTATGTGCCTACGCAAGCTTAAATGCTGCTTATCAGGGAGACGAAATAGAAGAGGACGAAAAAGGTGACTTTCGTACTTGTACCGAACGATACGCAGCTGACTTTCTGCGTCAGATGGTTGCACTTCCGCCGAAAAGCAGGTTGTTGTTAACCAGCCGTCTTTTCCCCCGTGAACTAGATGGAATGGCGGGATGCAGAAGGGAAGAGCTAGATCACCTTGACCATGACGATGCTGTGAATTTTTTCCGAGCCCACGAAATAGAGGGAACAAGGGCCCAGATTCAAGAAGCTTGTGAGCCTTATGAATATCATCCGCTGGCACTACGTTTGTTGGTAGGAATGATCTTAAACGACCCAGCTCATCCAAAGGATATAATTGTGGCTTCGGAATATGACCCCATTCCTGACTTAATACCACGTGAAAATCATATTTTCAACTTGGCTTATAATGCTCTACGACAAGATCTACAAGAACTATTGAGCCGATTGGCAGCTTTTCGCTCATCGATGGACTATGATACAATAAAAATACTGAGCCCCGTTGAAGAAGAGCGAGAACTAAAAACAGCTCTACGCGAACTTGTGGAACGAGGTTTGCTATTATTTGATGAAGATAGGGCTAGGTATGATTTTCATCGCATTGTGAGGAGTTGTGCTTATGAACGCCTAGCCAATAAGGAAGATATACATATTCGTTTGAAAGATTACTTTGCCACACATGCTGAGCCAGAGTCAGTGGAGAGTCTTGATGATTTGTTGCCTCTCATTGAACTTTACCACCACACAATTGGCGCAGGCCAATACGATGAGGCGTGTAATCTCCTCCATCAAAAGCTCGTAAAACCGCTCGATAGATTGGGAGCTTATCAGATTTGTATCAAACTCTTGCGCGCACTCTTCCCTGATGGGGAGGATCTTCCTCCTCGATTAAATAAAAAGACTGATCAAAGTCGAACATTAAATGCATTAGCAGTATCATACGTTCATTCTGGTCAATCTCGTCGTGCGACATCATTATGGGAAATTGCATTACCATTAGAACAAACAACAGGAAACACAAGTAATTTTGCCATAGGTATTGGAAATCTCGGATACAACCAAATAAGGCTAGGCGAACTTAAATCAGCAGACAAAAATTTACAACGTAAAATTGAACTATGTCACAAAACAAAAGACAAGTTGCAAGAAGCCGAGGGGCACATTGAATTTAGCCATTTAATGGTTCACATGGGGCGATATGGCAAGGCTGTAGACGAGCTGAATCTCACACGACGCAAGACTGGCATTGGTAAATGGTTATGGTTAATTGATAAATGGTTATTCTATGCATATCAAACCTTCAAGATATTGCTAATGCCAAATCCAAAATTAAATACCTTAAAAGCAGGTCTAAAAACTGCACGGAATTCTTTCCAATATGGGAGTAATCACAGATTCGAATATCCGAAAATCTGTTCTGAATGGCGTTTAGGGGCAATGCTGGTGTCTTTTGCTTCTAATAAAGAAACAAAAACTCAAAATGAATGGCTAGTAGAAGCTGAAAATCACCTAAACGTGGCACTTAAACGCTGCAAGCAGGTTAACCTGGTTGAACTGGAGGCAAACATCTTGCTGACTTGGGCTCGTTGGCATTATATTAAAGGCAATGTTAGGCAAGCTCTTCAAGATGCAGAAGAAGCTCTTTACATTGCCGATCGTTACGAGTACCGCCTTAATCAAGCAGAAATCCACAACTTTCTGGCGCGACTGGCGCTGAGTTCAAAAGATACTGAAGGCGCCAAATCGCATGCCAAAACAGCTTATGAACGCGCTTGGTGCGATGGTCCACCTTATTGCTACAAGCCTGCGTTAGAGGAGGCTGAAGCGATACTGCGAGAAATTGGGGCAAAAATTCCGCAAATCGGATAAAGATCAAAGCTATTTTCAGCGTATTCCTCGGCAACAGAAAAGCCTATAACTCCCTGCCCCAACCACCGCACCTATGGCTTTGCTGGAAATTAGGGGCGTATCCAAGTTGTTTGAGGCGAAGGGAAAGACCTTCGAGGCCCTGCGCGACGTGAACTTGAACGTAGGCGATAACGAGTTCGTATGCCTCGTGGGCCCCTCTGGCTGCGGCAAGACCACTCTTCTCAGAATAATTGCCGGACTTGAACACCCCACCAGCGGCCAGGTTCTCCTCGATGGGGTGCCCATAACAGGCCCGGGCTCACAGAGGGGGATGGTGTTTCAGGAGTACTCACTCTTTCCCTGGAGAACGGTCCTCGACAACGTGGTCTTTGGCCTGGAGCTAAAAGGCATCTCCAAAGAAGAGAGAAACGAACGAGGTCGCACCTACCTTGAGATGGTGGGGCTAGAACCCTTTGAGTCAAGCTACCCCCATGAGCTATCCGGCGGCATGAAACAAAGAGTCGCCATCGCAAGGGCCCTTGTGAACGAACCTCGCGCACTCCTGATGGACGAACCGTTCGGGGCACTCGACGCCCAGACCAGGAACATCATGCAGACCGAACTGCTCCGGATCTGGCAAGAAGAGAAGAAGACCGTGATCTTCGTGACTCACAGCATGGACGAGGCTATATACCTGGGCGATCGGGTCGTGATCATGTCGTCCAGGCCAGGAAGGATCTATGACATAATGGAAATCGACGTTCCCAGGCCTAGAAACAGAACTAGCTCCGACGTGAACCGATGCCGGGAACGCATCCTAAAAGACCTTCGGGCCCTGAGAAA
The DNA here is from genome assembly GCA_964462795.1 of uncultured Methanotrichaceae archaeon. Classification (GTDB taxonomy): domain Archaea; phylum Halobacteriota; class Methanosarcinia; order Methanotrichales; family Methanotrichaceae; genus CAYWZG01. The sequence continues at coordinate 4,629 of CAYWZG010000029.1, read as the reverse complement.
AGATCTGGGCCAAGAGTAACCAAAACCAAGGTACGTTTACGATTTCGCGCTTGCAACAGATGCAAAACGACTGGGCAAAAAGCGCCACAAACTCAAAGATAATAAGGCAGAAGGCGAAAGACGACGACAACGACCGCAACGATTCGGCCCAAATCAAAATCGAAGCCAAGGCCAGAATCAAGGTCAGAATCGAAGTTTGAATAAATCTCTAAATCAAAGTCGAAATCAAAGAACCAACACAAGCGAGCATTTACCTTGTTAACTTCGGCCCAGAGTAGGGCCCCCATCCTCTAAACTTCACGCGAACTCCAGATGACTTCGAGGGAGCGTTTATATCCCGCGAAGACCGAATTTATTCTGAGTTGACGAAACATTGGTGAGACTGTTGGAAATATCTTTGACAAACCCGTTGAGCAGGTCCAAATGGATGGAGCTTCCACGAAAAGTGGTAGTGGGAAGCGGGGCCGTGGCCGAAGTGGCCGATGTCTGCAGATCCCTCAAGTTAAAGGGCGCAGCCCTCATAGTGACCGGCCCTAGAACTGGCCAGGTGGTGGGCCAAAAGGTCGCTCAACGGATGGAAGAAGACGGGTTCGACGCGATCTTGCACGTGACCAAATCTTCAAAGACTGAAGAGGTAGACGTGGCCCAGAGCCTCGCTTGCAAGAACGAATCCGGCTTTCTCATAGGGGTTGGCGGTGGCCGATCTATCGACATTGCAAAGCTCGCGTCACAAAGGGCTGGCGTTCCCTTTTTGAGCGTGCCCACCGCAGCCTCCCACGATGGCATCTGCTCGGCCCAGGCATCTCTCACCATAGACGGCGAAACAACCTCAATACCGGCCCAATCACCCTTGGGAATCGTGGCAGATACCAACATAATATCGAAAGCTCCGCCCAGACTCCTCGCAGCAGGATGCGGCGACATCATATCCAACTACACCGCAATCCTCGACTGGAAACTAGCCCAACGGCTCAGAAACGAAGAGTACAGCGAATATGCCGCAGCCCTCTCAGAAATGACCGCAAGGATGATCGTCGAGACCGCCCCCGAACTGAAACCGGGCCTCGAAGAATCCGCCAGGGTCGTGGTCAAGGCACTGATATCCAGCGGGGTTGCTATGAGCATCGCAGGATCCTCAAGGCCTGCCAGCGGTTCAGAACACAAGTTCGCCCATTCAGTAAACCAGATTTCGCCCGGAAAAGCCCTTCATGGCGAACTTTGCGGCATCGGAACCATCATGATGATGTACCTTCATGGCGGAGACTGGAAGACCATCCGCGAAGCCTTAAAACAGGTAGGCGCGCCCACCACCGCCAGAAAGATGGAGCTCGAAGACGATGTGGTGATCGAAGCCCTCGTCAACGCCCACAATATTCGACCAGAACGCTACACCATACTGGGATTTGGCCTTACCAGAGAGGCCGCCCTCAAAACTGCCAAGATCACCAAAGTAATATGATTATAGAATTATTTCAGGAGATATATTCATGCCCGAGGCAACTACACAGATCACACTGATAGGAACTAAACTCGCGACGATAGGAATGGAATTCATCTTCAACGGAGCCACATTCGAGTGCGAAAACTGCAAGATCAGGAACACCTGCACCGGCTTAGAGCCAGGAAGAAGGTATAGAGTCCTGGGGCTAAAAGGGGATCTCATACACGAATGCCCAATCCACGAAGCTGGGGTGAGGGCCGTAGAGGTAACAGAAAGCCCGATCATCGCGGCCATTGACACCAGAAAAGCTTTCGCAGGTTCCAAGACCATTCTCGAGCTGATAAAGTGCAATGACGAAAGCTGCAACATGTACGAGCTATGCCATCCCGTTGGACTGAAAGAGGGTGACCGATGCACCATCGTCGAAGTGATAGGCGAGGCCCCCGACGATTGCAAACTGGGACATAAACTAAAATTAGTGGAACTGAAACGATGACACAGACCCAATCGAGTCCATAGTTAGGTCCATAGCCCTTCGAGACTGTAAGATCATGACAACGAGGCTTACCTATTCGAAGAACGTGTTCATACCCGTCACTCATCTATGCAGAAACCGGTGCGGATATTGCACATTCAGGCGGGATCGAGACGGAATTATCAGCCGAAAAGAGGCACTCCGGATCCTGGATCTTGGAGAAGAGAATGGTTGTACCGAAGCTTTGTTCACCTTTGGCGAAAGACCGTGGGAAGTTCCCGGATCGAGTGCTTCAATCCAGATGGAAAAAGACGATCTGTTCGGGCAGTTGATCGAGCTTTTCGAGCTTTCTTTGGAGCGAGATATTCTTCCCCACACCAACGCTGGCGTTCTCTCTGAAGAAGACATGAAAACGCTTGCACCCTACAACGCCAGCATGGGCCTAATGCTAGAAACTCTCGCCAAGGTCGAAGCTCATCAAAACTCGCCAGGAAAGGACCCTAAAGTTCGGCTCGAGGCGATCGCCACAGCAGGACGGCTCAAGATACCTTTTACCACCGGAATCCTGGTGGGGATCGGCGAGAGCCGGACGGACCGGATCAGATCACTCCAGGCCCTGGCAAGCCTCCACAAGTCTTTTGGCCATCTGCAGGAAGTTATCGTCCAACCCTTTGATCCAAAGCCTGGAACGCCGATGGCCCATATCAGTCCACCTACCATGGAGACACTTAGAGATACAGTCAGACTCGCAAGATCGATCCTTCCGCCATCCGTCTCGGTCCAGACGCCACCCAACCTTGCAGAGCCAAAACCCTTGATAGAATCCGGTGCCGACGATCTGGGCGGAATTAGCCCTGTGACGTCAGATTGGATCAATCCCGAGCGGCCCTGGCCAGAGCTCGAACGGCTCCAAGAAGAACTTTCTGGCTACGACCTAAAAGAGAGGTTACCGGTCTATCCCAAATACATCGAGCTTGGCTGGCACGGAAAAAAGACCCACGAGCTAATAAGAGGGCTGGCAGGACCCGATGGACTTGCCAGATCTGTGAAAAGGCACCGTCCTGTGAAGGTCGTAAAAGATATCTCAGATCAGAGCTTTGCGGAGGAAATATGAGCAAAAAGTCGCTGGAGATCGGCATGAGCGTGGGGCTTGTCCTGCTGATGATCGCACTCATGTTGGTGATTCAAATGGCCGCGCCAGAGGGTCTGAGGTCTGCAGGATTCGTCTTCGTAGTCTTGCTCTTCATAATATCGATGGGCGTAGCAGGGTTCAAGCTGATCGGAGTGGACTAAAAATCAGATGCGGCCCAAAAACCGTCGGTTGCTTTCTGGGAATGTTGCTTGTGGGATCAGAATGAATTCCGATATCCTGGGAGTTTCACCTCTATTGTGAACTTGGCGTCAAAAGGAGAATACACCTCTCAAACGACTCAAAATTGAGGGGGACATATGGGAATCTTAGACAAGTTGATGGGAAGGTCGGACGAGCGCGAATACGTAGATATAGACCTAGGGCAGTTCGAAGAGGTCTCAGCCGACCTCTCTGAGATCATGGTCAGGATGGCAGATTTGAAGGATCTGGACGTTCTGGCCGGAATAAAGAGGGAGGTTCTAGGTGGAAATGTGGTCCTAGTGGACATATCCTTCATGAGACGGGAAAAAGAGATGCTAGACGAAGCCATATCCGAGCTTAAAGCAACTGCGGAAGATGTCAGAGGAGATATAGCTGGTGTTGGTGAAGACCTGGTCATGATCGTACCAAAAGGGATGAGAATCGACAGGGACAGGATTTTAGGTGCTGAATAATGAAAGTGATTACCAAATCTAACTGCCCTCTTTGTGGCTCAGCCATGAAGTTTGACTGGGAGACAAAAGAGATACCCCATTTTGGCGAAGCGATGATAATCGCAGGGATCTGTGAAGGTTGTAATTTCAGGCTTACAGATACGATTTTGCTGGGCCAGCATGACCCTTCGAGATACACTTTTACCATAGAGTGCCCAGAAGACCTAAACGCTCGAGTCATCCGATCCACCAGCGGAACTTTTAGGGTTCCGGAGCTTGGAATTGATGTCGAGCCGGGACCTGCGTCAGAAGCCTACATATCCAACATAGAAGGGGTTCTCCAGAAGATCAGGGGCGTTGTTTCCTTTGCCACCAAATCTGCAAAAGACGCAGGTGCAATGGAGAATGTACAACGGGGCGAACACGTTCTCGACTGTATCGATCGGGCCATCGAAGGACAGCGGCCGCTCACCATAGTCTTGGAAGATCCAATGGGCAACAGCGCCATAGTATCGGAAAAGGTGGTCACCAAGAAGTTGACGAAAGAAGAGTGCGAAGAGCTGGAAACCGGGATGGTAATCCTCGAATGCAACGCCTGATTGAGCGGGGTGGACGGTAACTGATAATCTTTAGTGGCGGCACAGGAACCCCCAAGCTTTTGTTGGGCCTAAAAGAGGTTCTAGCCCCTTTTGACCTTTGCGTGGTTGCAAACACAGCAGACGACCTTTGGGTTTCAGGCAACCTGGTCTCGCCAGATCTCGATACAGTGATCTACACCTTGGCAGGGATGATGGATCGATCAAGATGGTGGGGGGTCGATGGCGACACTTTTGTTACGTCGAAGTTTCTGGAGCGGTTGGGCCAAAAAGAAATCATGGCTCTCGGTGAGATCGATAGAGCGGTTCACATATTTCGATCCGAATGGATC
>CAYWZG010000028.1:0-23104 GCA_964462795.1 uncultured Methanotrichaceae archaeon | reverse complement strand
AGACGATCCTTAGTGAAAATTTAAAAAGTCAATTGTTGGGTGCATGACTATAAAGGGAATCTGATACCCGGCCTCGCCCACGTCTTCTTGACAGTGAATCCTTCTTTCGCCACGCCGTGTGCTCTCTTTGATCTCGAGAGGTCCAAATATGGTGGCACCATCCTCTTCGGGTCTTACGTGGAAGTCTTCCCTCTGAAGCTCGGTCAAGATTTCCAGGTCCTCGACTAATCTATCGCTTTCGGACTGCTCCCCGAACTTGGCCATATCCCAGTTTTCTGAGATGTAATAAATCTCTCTTAATGTGGATCCACGATCATGTTTAAGATGTTCGTCGATCAAGAGCCCAACGAGGTAAGAGGCCTTAAGAAGGCTTTTTGCGCCCCGAACCGTCTTTACGCTCCGGACGCTCTTTTGTTTCCCGTAGACCCAGACCTTATCATTGGGATCGTATTCGATATTGTTCTTGGTCCTGGTGGGAATGGAAATCTGAGGGACAATGCCATTCTCGAACTGATCGTAGAGCGATCCCACAAGACCTAAAAGATGTTTTCGCGTCGAAATCGAGTCTTTCATGATCCCACCACCCTGGCACCTGTTACCAGCTCTTCGGGTTGACCTTCCACCACCGGATCGGAAAAACTGGTGCCATCGGTTGGGACGACGTAACTAAGAGTCGTCCTTTCGCCAGATTTAAGCGATATCTTCCAGAGGTGATCGTAACCGTCGCCTAAAGGTGTGACTCTAGCAGAAGGCTCGATCAAGTCCGCCTCGACTGAGACGGTTTCATGAAGCTTAAATTTGCAAGCCGCATCTGTATAATTGGCCACTACCAACTTGACGAAAGTCTGGCCGTTCTCCCGAGAAAAGGTCCGCCTGACCATTAAATTTCCCATGATCTTGGCGACGACGGGGTTTATATCCGGTTCATCTCGTTCGAGAATCTGGGCTAGTTTCTGAGCCATCCTGGGCAAAACCTTCCTTATGATCACCTCTTTCTCTTTGCGCTCAGAAAGGGCGTTCTTCCTGGATAGATATGTTCTGAGCTTCCTGCCGACTTCTTTTAGGCCCAGCTCGATCTCGGCCACTATCTCGGGAACGTCGGCGATCGCATCTTTCGATTCCGAGGTGAAAGGAATGTTTGTCGAAGCCACGTGGACCAGCAAGACCACGGGACCTATGGGAATTCCGCCGCCAGGCTGGTTTAGCGAATATAACTTCCAAGATACGTTCTCGATGGCGTGAGTTATGGCGCATCCGCCTTGTTGATACAACAGAGGAACCCTGTTAGCAAACCTGAGAATCTCGGCCTTGCCATCCTTCTTCAGGTTGCCGCCATAAGCCAATATTACCTCGACCAAGAAAGGATTTCCAGAATAGACAGAGACCGACCTTTTAGATGTGACCATAAAGTCCAATCTGTACTCTTTTTCAAGGCCCGCCCGAATCAGCTTTTCGCCTATTGGTGACAAACAATCGGTCGGCGGCGACTTGAGCCGGACTTCTTTGAAAGCCGCAAGGAGCCGTTTCGCCTCGGGATGAGTCACTTTGGATGGCGCCATCTCCGGGTCCAAGTCAGACAACTTGCAGACATCTTGGGCGATGATGCCCCCTACACTAGAGAAGGAACTTTGAAAGAAGCGTTTCAGCTTCTTCTTCTCGGTGTATCTCATCATCTTGATCAGGCCGCCAAGCTCCATCCCCCAAGGATGAGGTTTGATCTCATAGGAGTCTTGAGGCATCTGATCTGTGACTCTCTCAAAAGTCTCCACGTTTCCGTCGGGCTCTACCAAGGAGATCCTGGCATGAGGGTTGACTATGGCCACGTTTTTGAGATAACCATAGATCGACTGCCTCCGGCTCCTGACGTAAGAGCCTTCCATCTCCAGCTCGACCCGAGTCCCATGAGGCCGGTCCCAATCCACGACCTCTTTGCTCAAAATCTCTGGTTCGTTGGAGGACGTGTTTATGGTAAGCTCCCATCTGCCAGCCGGACGGCTAGACCCTATCTTCGTGGTGACAACTGTAGATTTCCCTGTAGTGAGCTGGGAGTAAAGGACGCCTGCAGAGATGCCTATCCCCTGCTGACCTCTGCTCTGTTTGAGTACGTGGAACCTGGAACCGTAAAGGAGCTTTGCAAAGACCCTTGGCACCTCATCGTCCACGATGCCGGGGCCGTTATCTTCTATGATCACCCTGAAGGCATCGCCACGGCGCGCTATCTGGACGAAAATGTCAGGCAGGATTCCTGCCTCTTCACACGCATCAAGAGAGTTATCCACGGCCTCTTTGACCGTGGTTATAAGGGCTCTTGGTGCCGAGTCGAACCCCAGAATCTGGCGGTTCTTCTCGAAAAATTCAGCTACGGAGATGGCCTTCTGGTTTTTGGCCAGCTCCTCTGCTATCTCCATGTTTCAAAAAGGGCTTAGAGTTCGGCCCCTACTACCGTCTGAGTTGCGGTCACGTTGTGGATCTCACGGATGACGTCGACCAAGCGGTTGAACACGCTGAGCCCGTCCACTTCGAGAATTACCACAAAGTCGTATTCACCAAAGACATGGTAGACGTCCTTTACGCCCTCAATTTCTTTGATAGCGTTGTAAACGGATCTTTCCTGTCCCGGAACCACCTTGACCATGGTTACTCCTATGACCATTCTTCAATCACCACCTGAATACAAAACTCAACATATCATACGACTGCCAATATTTCATGCAACTGATACCCGCCTGGAAGAGACATGCCCCCAGACTGGATCTTAACTGAACCCAACATCTATCCCGATCTTTCGGCCGTACTTCCAGAGATCTTGGGGATGGGCGATGCACATAAAAAGTCGCTCGTAATCGAGTTAAAGCTATCGGTCATCCCATATTCAAAGCAGAAATTAACTCAGTTACCACTCTAGTTTCAAAGAATTTAGTCCCGTTCTAGCAGTTACCAGAATGGGGACATTCATGTCGACTTCGATAAGAGAGCTATCGCAAGAGTACCTCACAAAGATCTCTACTTTTGGAATCAATCGCCGTAGTTGATCTCTTCATCCTCGATATCCTCTGAGAGATCACTTTGCCCTTTCTTAGAAGGGTTAAAGCCCGGGAGAAACTCTTCCTTATCCGAAACTCCATCGTCCCCCAACGCCTCTTCGAACTCTTTTTCAAACCCCTCTTCAAGATCGTGAGAGGCGGAAGTGGCCATAGATAGGTCTGACTCGGACCTATCACCTTCATTCTTGAGGGACTCCAAGGCTTTGATCACCATTCCTCTGTATCGGGCAAGGTCTGTCTCGTAATGGAGATACGCCTTTCCGATATCGATTATATCCGCTGGAATGGGCGTTTCATCCTGGATATCCTCGCCACTGGAGAACGCATCAGTCCCGCCTCTTTGGAGGAACTCTTCGAAAGCCCCAATCCGTTCAAGGGTTCGTTTCGCAGCGTCTAGCGTCCAGCGATCTTTGGTAGCGGCATCGACCTTCTGGACCGATTCGGCCCTGATCGAGATTAGACGCGTCCCGTCCTCAGTCTCGTAGACGCTGGGCTTTCCCACAACGGCCACAAAGGCAGGCGGTTCGGTTCCTGCCAGGACCTGAGCCGCATCGGGCTGATACTGGCCAGCGTAAACCAAGATGCTTCCGGTCGGGTCGACAATTCTGCCGCGCCAGTACTCGACCTCGTCACCCAGGTTGTCCCTTTCGACAAGAGCGCCCACAACGAAAACTCGGTTCGATCTTGCACCGGTGGGCGTGATCAAGTAAAGGGGCGCGTACTGATCCTCGTTCTCTCTAAAGGAGAGATCTGAGTCGCGGAGCTCTTGAGCAAAGAGTCTGCGAGCAACTTCTCGGGTGAACTCGGCCATTTTTAGATCGCCCCCTGAGATTCTGCAAGTCTGATCAAATCTGCCAAGTCTTCTTCGGTCACGTCGGGAACCTCTAGAATTGTTTCAGCCAGGATGTAACGATCGATGCTGGGACCAGAAACCGTGTAGTACCGACCTAAAAGCTTCTCTTCAATAAGGGCCCTCACCACTTCATGATCAAGAGCTTCCATTGCCATCGCCTTTGCATCTTCTATCGAAACCCCTATCAACCGCTCGGTGGTTTCCCGGTTGATCAAAGCTTCCTGAACTAATATTCCATCGTCCAGCACTGCCTTTATCCTGAGATCGTACGTTCCATCTTGTTTTCCGTGCTCGCCACAGACGCCTTTGGCCAGCATTCTTCTGCATATGGGACAACGCTTGATCAAGCCAGATCCTCTCTGGATGTCCACGATGGCGCCGGTGAACTGGGCGGTCTGGGGGCTCACTTCGATCTCTTCTTCTAAGGCCAATATCTGGCTAGTCCGGTTGAGCTTGATGCTGAACCGCTCTTCGAAGATGTCGGTGACCACGTTCTTAAGTTCGTAGCTTTGGCCTTCCACCATGTCAGGAAGCTCGGACTTGGTCCATTTGACGAACTTTATCACGCCGGTATCGTCTCCGACAAGACCGGTCTGAGATATGGCGTCGCTGGTGGGATCCCAGAGCTGGACGACCTTGACCTTTGTGTCTATCCATTTCTCAGGATCGGCGATATCTCCTACCTTTATTTCCATGGCAGGCGTTATGGACCCTGCCTCGACTGACTCGACCTCCGTTTCAAGTTCAGAGATTTCGCTTGTCCGGTTGAGCTTGACGCTGAATCTCCCTTGAAACTCGTCGGAGACCACGTTCTTGAGGCTGTAGCTTTTGCCTTCTTCCATATCAGGAAGCTCAGACTTGGTCCATTTGACGAACTTGATGGCACCGGTATCGTCTCCAACTAGGCCGGTCTGAGATATGGCGCTGCTGGTGGGATCCCAGAGTTCCAGAACCTTGACTTCCAAGTCGACCCAGCTGTTGGAGCTGGTGACTTCTGCCACCTTAACCGCTTCGCTGCTCCGAGAGAAGGTGCTAGTGGGCATGATGCCGTTCTCTTTCAAAAAGTAGTTCACAACGCTACGGGTCGCCTCGTTTTCCGGGACGCTAAAGGTTTCGACGAGAAGTCTGAGCCTTTTTTCGACGTCTTCGGGGGCGACTTCCACGCCTTGCTCACGCAGGCGGGCTAAAATCTGATCTACAAGTGTTTTCATGGCGCTTGGCCTCCAGTTTTTTTGGGAAGGTACCATATAGGGTGCCGCCATAATAGATAAACATACGTATCGCAGGGTGAAAGTAATAGCAACGAGCAACAAATAACAAACAACAACGCCACACTCAAATGAGGACGATCTCGATGATTACAGCCTGGTTTGGATCCATAGATCCCGTTTCTGGCGACGCGATTTCTGAAAAAGACCGACCCCAGATGATAGAGCGCTTGATGAATATCTCGCCAGACGAGATGGTGCCTTCACCGTTGGGGCTTGGGCCGCCTCCAGAGCCAGGAGTCCAGCCCCAACTCAACCTGCCAATCCAACCTGATCTCCGAGCATTGGCTCTGGAGGCGGGCCTCTTCAGAGATGATATCGAGTACAACAAATCTTTGAGAGAAGTTGCACTCGATCTCGTCAAACGAAAGCTGAAAGATCAGGCCAACGCAGAAGCCGAGTTGCTCCAGACCATCGAGGCCTTGGACGATCTGAACGAGGTGATCAACAGGCTGGACGAGCGGATCTATGAGTGGTCCAGGCTTCATACCAATTCGAGACTTCGAGGCAAAAGGCTCGCCGAGTCGTTGGAAGGCGAAGGAACCCTGGGCGAGATGGCGCGGACGGATCTCGAACTGAGAAATACGCGCGAAAGAGTGCAAAGGAGCCTTGAGGTCGCCGTGAGTCAAATGTCGCCTAACCTCAGCGGGCTTGCAGGGCCGCTCCTTGCAGCAAGGCTCATATCCAGGGCAGGAAGCTCAAAGAGGCTCTCCCAGATGCCAGCGAGCGCCATCCAGGTTATGGGGGCTGAAAAGGCCCTTTTCAAGCATCTGAAAGGAAAAGCCCCCTCGCCCAAACACGGGATGATCTATAGACATTCCGCAATCCAAGGCGTGCCCCCAAAGCTCAGAGGGAGGGCCGCTCGTGCCCTGGCCACCAAGTTGGCGATCGCGGCCAGGATCGATCACTATTCTGGAGAGCTCAACCCGACGCTGAAAGAGGCTCTTGATAAGAGAGTCGAGGAGATTCGGCGAAGTGGGAGAAAGAAGGGCAAAAAGCGCTCATGACAAAAACGTCACTCAGACTTTGTCGTACCCACCAGATTTATACGATATGTCCAAGAATATGTAATTCGGAGGGTTACAGGATGATTGCTAAAGGATTGTTTTCATTTGCAGTTCTGCTCGTGATAATATCGCTATCTTGTCCGGCCTCTGCTGCCTGGGATCGGACAGGGAATGTGACAGAACATTCCTATATCCAGCTCAGTGGCTACATGGACGACGTCAAGATCTACCAGACCGATAAGGGGTTTCATGGCCAAAAGCTCGTCGTTGGAACTCAAGGATCTGGAACCGGTTATCGAAGACAGCACGCTGAAATCACTGGGGACGAGATCAGCTTCACGGAATCTGCGTACTTGCAGTACCGGCCCTACACCATAGGAAGTGGCGGAACCGTGACAGAGGGTGCCACATCCGAGAGCGATCTGAGAAACGCGCTCTGTGCCAAGAATTACAAGGTAGGATCTGTGATCTCTGAGAGTTACTCGGATCTGACCTACCTCATCAAAGATACCACAATTTATCAGAACGACAACGTCTCAGTCTATCAGATAGGCTCATCCTTTCGCGGGACCGGCAAGATTGGTGCTCGGGTGAAGGACGGCCCCACAGGCGTTACGATGCTGAGCTCCAGCGGAATTTACGTGGGTGACGTGAGCATCCGCGAAGAGATCGGTGTAGGCGACGTATTCTACCTGACCTGCCCCTGATTCAGAAGAGGATTTTGCGCCGCCGTTTGGCGCGATCCTGAGTTTTGCGATCGGGCGAAAGATCCAAAGAATCGTGAATCCAAAAACTCAATCAGAAAGCGTCGCAAAAACCCTCCACTCGAAAGTGCAATCGCTATTTTCCATCAACTGCGGCGCATCGCGAAGTTATTTCAGCCCCGGCCGCACAAACGGGAACGGTATTGACAGGGCTCATGAGGAAAAATGGCAGCAACATCTTCATATCGTGTGTTCTGATAGTTGATGAGGTTGGAGACGAAAATGAGACTTAATTATGCGTTGGCTCTAATGCTTCTGCTCTTTTTTTGCCCATAATTGTATTAAGTTTTCCTGAAGGTAGTTTCAACACAACTATCAACCAAACCGATCCCACCGCTTGGTACTATTTGGGCAACAAACTTCTCAATGACAGCAAATACAACGAGTCTATTGTGGCCTATAACAGAGCAATCGAGCTGAATGAATCATATGTGGCAGCATGGGGCGGCAAAGGCCTAGCTTTTTATTACCTTGACAGGGACGACAAAGCCATCCAAGCTTATGACGAAGCCATCAGGATAGACCCAGAATACACCCCTGCTTGGAATAACAAAGGCTTAGCTCTTGCTAAATCAGGTAATTACGACAAAGCCATCCTATGTTTCGATGAGGTCATCGGGATAGATCCGAAGTCTGCCGAGGCTTGGAGAAACAAGGGTCGTGCTCTCTATTACCTTGACGGGAACGAAGAAGCCGTCCAGGCGTATGGTGAGGCCATCAAAATAGATCCGGAATATGCAGATGTTTGGTACATGAAAGGCATTGCTCTCAGTGATCAGGGCAATTACGACGAAGCCATTCAGGCGTATGACGAAGCCATTAGGATAGATCCAGAATACAATCGTGCTTGGAATAACAAAGGCCTAGCTCTTGCTAAATTAAGGGCCCATAGAGAAATAACTTGTACATAAATGTGTATTGCCATTATACGAAACCGACATGAGCCAGATACAGTATAATAATTATGCAGCACTCATATGACTAGATTATTTCTCGACCGGCCCTTATGACGAGGCCATTAGGATAGATCCGGAATACGTCCGCGCTTGGAATAACAAAGGCCTAGACCCGCATGTGAATGGACATCAACTCATAGAGAAATGATGAGTTTAACCGATGACCAATGAGACTCGTTCCCAAAGTATGAAAACCGCTATTCAATGAACTTATATGGAGGACATTTTCATGAGAATATGTTGTGGCGTTGGTCGCAAGCAACCTTCAGGCGGAACCGAGATTGGCGCCTCAGTCGCTGAGGAGATCGGCGCAGAGCAGGTGATCCTGAACGACTTTCCGGGAGCTGTGGAAAATTCCGAGACCCTGGAGAAGATGATTCGGTGCAACGGAGAACAACTTTTGGACATGATCTGATTGCCTTTAGTAGCAATTCAACCAAAAAGCTTATTACCAAATAAGACGCGTGATTGGTTGCAAGTGTGTTCTGCATCTGGTGACCTCACAAAAATAGACGCTCGCAACTCGTTAGTTAGTAGGGACGGCTATGCCTTTCTGAAAGTGGTGTTCGGGAGAATAAGTTGCCAGTCCTTTGGGGTTGGCTTCGAAGAGCGAACTTCTGAGCACCTCACTTCTTCCGTCGTGGTTGGGTAAGACACGTGCCCTCCAACCTTTTTTTGATTTTTAGTACAAACCAGGTAGACCCCTAACATTTGGTTGATGTTTCACCGAGAATACGAAAACGCGGGCTTAATTTGGCACAGGTTTGAAAGTGGAACATGCTTGGTCAAGATCAACAACAAAAACGTTGGCTGAGAACTCCATTAAGATCAGTCCCAGAAAACGTCAACTAAATCAGAAGTCATTACCAAGCAATTCGAGGTGCGGAAAATTTATTAGGGTAAGATGTATTTGGGTCATATTGGGTACCACAGGATTCTTCACCTATATGCTTAAAAACTTTTGGAAGAATATATCCTGCCACTAACTTCACCCCTGGATAATTCGATTGTGCCTTTCAGGGCAACGGTTCAGAAAGTTCAGCGTCGCAACCTGAATACATGGGGATTCCATTAACTTAGAACGTTTGTCGAATACAAAGCCAAAATTGTGAGTGTAACCGTGATATTCGTAGATCCACGTAACACCTCTAGAACATCTTTCGATATGTGAGAAGGAATCATAATCATGCAAGCGATAATTCTAGCAGCGGGCGAGGGATCCAGGATGCGGCCACTCACCTTTGCCCGGCCCAAAGTAATGCTTCCTGTGGGGGGCAAACCGTTTCTTGAACACATGATCACCAGGGCTCGCGACGCTGGGGTGACGAATTTCGTATTGGTCGTGGGTTACAAGTCCGAAACGGTCATCCAACATTTCAGAGACGGAAGCGACCTTAACGTAGACATCAAATACGCGACCCAAGAGGAACAACTCGGAACGGGTCACGCCCTCAAGGTGGCAATCGATCTGGCAGAAGATCGGTTCTTAGTCTTGAACGGGGACGTCGTGACTGACACGCTTTCCCTCAAGAAGATGGTTGAGGCAGAAGGGATGGCAGTCGCCGCAAAGAGAGTTGAAGACCCAAAAAGATACGGCGTCTTCGAGGTTGAAGAAGGACTCGTAAAGTCGGTAGCAGAAAAATGCAGGTCGCCACCGTCGAACCTGGCCAATGCCGGAATATACCTATTCGGAAAGGACATTTTCGAAGTTTTGAGGGAAGTTCCGGTATCTGAGCGAGGAGAATACGAGTTGACCGATGGCCTGAACCTCTTGATATCACAGGGGAAAAAGATTGCTGTAACAGAACTCGATGAATGGATCGAGATCGGCCGGCCTTGGGACATCCTTTCCGCCAACGAAGCCCTTTTCCCCCCTACGTCTCATGGAGTTCTTGGAGAAATCGAGCCCAACGTGATGCTTCTTGGAAACGTTTCTGTGGGCAAGGGCACAATCATAAGATCGGGATCTTACATCGTGGGTCCTGCAGTGATCGGCGAAGATTGCGATATCGGGCCGAACTGTTTCATAAGGGCACACACCTGCATCGGAAACAAAGTCCGAGTAGGAAACGCGGTGGAGATCAAGAACAGCACCATAATGGACAACACCAACGTGCCCCATTTGAGTTACGTTGGCGATAGCATCATTGGGCCCAACTCAAACTTTGGGGCTGGAACGATAGTTGCCAACCTTCGGCACGACAACGCCAACATCAAGTCTTACGTCAAAGGGGAAAAAGTCGGTAGTGGTAGGCGAAAGCTGGGTGCGATCGTGGGTGAAGATGTCAAGACGGGGATCAACACCACCATATACCCAGGATCCGTGATCGAACCTGGGTATAGGGGCAGACCAGGCGAGGTAATTTGGGGGCACATGGCCGGGCTCAAACTGGATGAGGAAATTGAGATCAACGGATCTGAAGATCCAAAAGCGAATGATGAGCCTTGCATGGAAGATTCTTCCAAGTATAGTGCTTAACGATACCTTTCGGACAAATCTCGAACTCGTAAGAGTTTGAAATTTGTCCTATTCGTATCGTTAAGCACTATTCTGGTGAGAACTGGTTATACTCATCTAATCGGTTCTCGACTATAACTCTGACCACATCCTATATTTTATATTTTTTGTTTATATCACAACGCATTTTCGGCGGCCACGATTCCTGGATGCAAAAGTATATACCTCAACAGTCGGTAAAATGGCGCCACACATGGACAGCCGAATGAAGCTCGCCTGGATTGCGGCGGTGACGCTAATCTTTGCGTTCCTTGCAGCAGTGTACGTCACGAAGACTTTCGTGACGACCATAATGCTGAGCGTCTTTCTAGCCTACATCCTCGTCCCAGTTTACAACTTCATCCAGAGGATTACAGGAAGGAAGCGACTGTCTTCGATCCTTTCGATATTGATAGTCTTTTTGATATTCATCATCTTCGTCATCAACATTATCAGCACACTCTCAGCTGAGGTGTCTAACCTCTCGCTATCACAAGAGGAAATCAACAGAACGGCAGCCAGCTACATCAACCAGAAAACTGATGATATTTTCAATAATTTCAGAGGCTTTACGACAAAATATCTTCCGGATTCGATGACGCCTTATGCAGAGGGAATGATCGAAAACGCAAAAGAGAGCGTGAGCGCAATTCTGAACGCACCTACAAGCTCGATTGCGCCCGAAGTGATTCCCCATGTGGTTAACTTCATTAAAAGTTTGGCGACTGGTATTGCCTCCAACCTTATGAAAGTCATTGTTCAGTTCGGCGTTGCCATACTGCTTACGTACTACTTCCTCATAGACGGAAAAAGCGCCGTGAACAATGCCATCGCCCTATTTCCCGAAAAAGAGATCGTCAGGCGCTTTTTGGCTGAACTGAACGCGATCTACAACAGCCTTTTCAACGTGTACCTGATCAGCAGCTTCATCACCGGAATGATCGGCGCGGTCGGGTTCATGTTGCTTGGGATATCTTATCCATTCCTCTGGGGAATGACCATCGCCATTTTTGCTTTCATCCCGCTTATAGGAACTAGCGTTGTCTATGTGCCGCTCGCGATCTACTACCTGGTGACACAAAATTATGTGATGGGCGGGATCGTCTTCGTCTTTGGGCTCATATTCCTAAACGTGATTCCAGAAAACATCCTGCGGCCCAGGCTTGCCATGAGAGGTGCGTCGATACATCCGGCCATAACTTTGCTCGCCTTTGCAGCGCCCCTATTTGTTGTCGGGGCGAAAGGTATCATCGTTGGACCTGCAATCTACGGTTTCATCCTGGCTGCATATAGAACAAAGATCTATTTCCTGAAGGCCGAGTCAGAAAGCGTCGGAAAAAAGCTGGAAGGAAACGATGGAAAAGAATATGGCGATCAAGCGAAATCGTCTGAAAACAGGATAGAGGGCAGAACAGGTGACGATGGTGACGAAGACGCCAGCGAAGATAAAAATCGGTCATCACTTCCCATTGGTACTTCTAAACGGCAAGGACGAGTCAAGTCGGCCTTGAAACGCCTGACAAGCGGTCATCTGTAAATCACCCATCACTAAAGTGACGGGCATTTGACGTGCCCTGGTTTACCAGATCATCAATTGGGAGATAATATAATTGATAACCGATAGGAACGAATTTAGTTACCCTGGAATGCCGCCTCAGTTTCAGGCTCTAAGGGCACCGGTTAAACAGTCCCGATGGGTAGGGGCAGTGCTTGTGCCATTCAAAACCGTTCCATATCAGATCGAGAGGAAGTCGGATCCCAAGATTGGCTCCGCAATCTTGGGCACGCATAACTCCATTCGTGGAGGTAAACTCTATGTTAGTTTACACAAATTCGAACGCAGCAGGATCCCCCCATTAAAGTAGGGGGGATCCTGCTGCGTTCGTCCTGAAAAACCCTTTGGAGTGCAAGAGAAATTCAAAGGGTCTCCAAGCGCTAATAAGATTGATTGATCAATATCTACAGGAGGAACCGCCCTCAAGTTGACGTTTTTCGGGATCGGGTCCGATCTCGATATGCTCGCCTAGTGGCTGGATCGTGGGGATGTAGCGCTCAAAAGCGGAATTTGCTTCCAGATCGATGCGGATTTGAACGCATCCAGGAACATCGCCACCTTCAGTAGATCTGATCGTGGCAGGCTGCCGTCAACCAGCCAATCGTAGTGTCGAAAGACAGCTACAAGCCACCCCCTTTAGGAGGTGGTAGTTGACCCACTCTTTGAGGGCGTTTCCCAAGACCAGACCCGAACAGTGGCTGAACCTGTCGGGAACGAGCGGCAAGAAAAAACCATCGCAGGCCAATACCGCCATCCTCGTCATAGCCCCAGTGCTGGGGGCAACATCGCAAAGCACGTAGTCGAAAGATCCCTCTTCGCCAAGGGTGGAAAGCAACCTGTAAAGGACCGTATAAACGCTCTTTTCGTGGACGTCTTCGGTGATGGCTTCGTTCCAGGCTCTGGCAAAGCATGTCTCGGTCCTGGAAAATTCGAGGTCGCCTTTGAGCAAAAAGAGGTTCTTGTAGATCTCAGATTCGACCAGTTCCACAGAAGCTGGATCGGTCTTCGTTGAGTCGCCCCAAAGTCTCGGCTTTACGGCCTCGTAGATTGAAGTTCCGGGAAGTTCTTTTTCGGGATCGTTTGCCATCTCGCTCGATGCGAAGAAGAGCTCTGTCGCGTTGCACTGAGGATCGCAGTCTTGCAATCAGGACCGTCTTATCCTTTTGAGTCAGAAAGACTGCGAGGTTGAACAGGGTCGTGGTCTTGGATACGCCCCCTTTGTTGTTGTAGATTGTGACGATCTTGGTCGTGACTTCTTCTCCTCTGTGTTCCCTTAAAAGGGTCTGTGAAGAAATAACCTTGTCATATGAGTGATTCGTAATTATTATACTGAATCTGTCTCATGTCGATTTCGTATAATGGCCGTAAGCAATTATGTGCAAGTTGTTTCGCTACAGGCCCTAAACGCTCTTGATTGTATTCTATATAATTAATTAAACTTATGGCCACATTTTTTCCGGCGCGATTCGTGCATTAGGTCCCACTTGATAATATATAATTTATTAATTGTGGAGATCTGATATTTCCTTACCCATAGCTGATTCTATGATTTCAAGCAGTTTTTGCTCCCGATATGAGAAAAAAGAATCGAAATCATCTGATCTAGCAAATTTTGGCTTAATGAAATGAGATTCTAAAATTTTATCCATATTGGAGGGTTTTATTCTTGCGTCTTTTTCGATAAGTCTTAAATGATCGCTGGGCGGCAAATCTCTGATTTTGTTATTGGTCCTTTTCGAAAGAGGAGTCTTATTAACGATACAATTACGTCGATCTCCATCGATCTTATTCATTTCACACCATTTTTTGGGGAAAATATGATGTACGTTTATATTACGTTCATAGTATGATTCAAGATCAATTGATTTATTACTATAGAAATCTTTAACACCGTTATTTAAGAGAAGTGCACAAATTCCTTTGAAGGCTGCACTTCTTCTATCTTTCAATTTAAGTAAGCGATTTGAAGAGAAATTTGCCCCATATATTGCAGTTGGCTCTAGATCTTCATTTTCAATCCAATCTACTACTTCCACTAAATCCTTTGCAAAACGAGTGTCAGTTGTACCACTATACAATTCCCCTAAAACACCACACCAATACCACCGAATAATCTTTTCTCTTGATCCACCTCTATCAGTTTCGTCACCAAGAACACCAAAAATAGCAGATAATGGAATTAGTTGGGTTGTATATGGAAGATTGTTCTTGTCGAATATTTTTTGACTTGCAAGTAAGTTAGCAGCTTTTTTAAGGCCCTCTGCAGCGACATCCACCCATTTTTTATAATCTTTATATAATAGATTTAATATGGCTTTTCGTGTACAACTAGGAAAATCAGTTTTATGAGGATCATATGTAGCAAGAAGAGATATTATCTTGAGAAAATCAGTGCCTCTAAAATCTTCCAACACGTTATACTCGTTTAATAATTTAGTTCGGTGCACATCCCAATCTGCCCGAAGATTGAAGCCTTTTGCAGCGTAAATAGCAGTTAATAAATCAAAAACATCTAAATTTACACCTGTTGAATTAATTCTTTCGAAAATAGGACATATTGCCTCGAATGGAGTTGTTTCAGCTAACGATACATATGGGACATGATAGTACAGAAACCCATCCTTTATTATGTTTTCCTCGAATAAGTTTAATTTTTTTAATGTTTCTTCGTCGCGTTCTAAATGTTTCCAGCACATATCTTTCCAATCAGAAAAACTGAACGTTTTAGATAATGGAAATACTAATTTTTCATATTCATCAATAGTATCTAATTTTTCTGAGGAACTTTTTATTGAATCTTCAATGTTTTCTTCGCCAGGAGTTATTGCCTTTTCAATCTCCATATAATACCAACGCTTAAGACGTTTTCCGCTTGTTGAGGACATCGATGATTTTGGATTTGCTGGAAGATTAGAATAAAGTGATTGAAAAAGTGCAGTAAGTCTCTGTTGACCATCCAATATGATCTTTTCAGGAGAAATATTCTCACTTGTTACACCTTCAGCGGTACGAGTAGCAAAATTTAAATCGTTATTACTACAATCTAGCATTAATATCGTTCCAATTGGATAACCATGTGAAATACTTGCTATGATCATTTTTATATGTTCATCGTCCCATATCCATGGGCGTTGAAATTCTGGCAACTGTACTTGTCCGTTATAAATACTGTCTAATAATTTCTCCAACCGCCATTTATCAACAATAAAATCTGTAATGAGAATCACCCCATCGTTCTAAATTGCACAAGGATTGGGTATATAAGTATATCATATAAAACTTCATTGGTCATTGGTTAAGGCGAAAATCGCGAGGTTCCAACGACTCAGGTAGCAAACTTGGCGAAATCTGGCTGATCAAAGAGGCATATGTATATTCTGTTTTAGATTCAATCTTATTCATATAAAGCACCAATTGTACGAAAAATTAGATGACTGTGTAGTTCAAAATCTGCAATCGTCAATATCTTTATAAAACTTATGTTTTAGTGATTTAGTATTGGTCAAACTGGCTGGTGCACCACATCCCTGTTAAGCCAATAAACCGTAGCAAGCTGTGGATATCCCCGTTAAAGGTAAAAACCCGAATGTAAAGCTATTTTGAAATAGACTCATCATATAGGGTCAAATTGGGGGGGTCAAATCCGGTAAATTAAACGTAAATATATTTATAATCCTGTCATTCTGCCAGCTTAATTCTGCAATATTGACATTTTAGGAATTCGACAACACCTCTTGAAGATAGAGGAGAACGTATTCAATCATCCTACAAATCTGTAAAATCAGAATTTAAAAGGGCTAGCATAACATTTTTATAGTAATCTAATTCGCTAACATCCAGATCACTATGACTGGTAAAATTCTGAAAAACATCGTTTTGTTCCTGGCCTTGGTATCAATCTTCAGCCTTGGCCCGGGCCTCGGTGCAGAAGAAACGCAGGTGCTCAAGATCTTTCACGCGGGAAGTTTGGCAGCGCCGATGGCGGATTTAGAAGAGATATTCGAGTCAACACATCCAGGAGTTGATGTTCAGAGGGAAGCTTCCGGAAGCAACGATGCCGTCCGCAAGATCACCGAGCTGGATCGGTGCGCAGACATCCTGAACTCGGCCGACTATTCTTTGATACCAGGGATGATGTACCCAGACTACGCAGACTGGTACATCGCCTACGCAGGTAACGAGATGGTTTTGGCCTATACGGAAAGCAGCAAGTATGCCGACGAGATCGATTCGGCCAACTGGTACGAGATACTGAGAAGGTCCGACGTCAGGTTCTTCTTCTCAAACCCCAACAGCGATCCTTGTGGATACAGGTCTCCGATGGTGATTCAACTGGCCGAGAACTATTATGGCGATGAAGAGATCTTCGAGGACTTGATCGAGGCCAATGCAGAGATAACGGCTTTTGAAGAAGATGGAACATGGACCATCGAAGTTCCGGCCACCGAGAACATGGATGTAAACCTGGATAAGCTTGCCATAAGACCAAAGAGCGTCGAAGCCCTGGCCCTCCTTGACAGCGGCGACATCGATTACGCGTTCGAATACAGAAGTGTGGCAGAGCAACACGGCCTGAGCTATGTGAATTTCCCAATCGAGATAGACTTGAGCTCTGCCGACAAAGCCGAAAATTACTCTTCGGTCAGAATCGAGCTTGCCGACGGCCAGACCAAGACAGCAAGGCCGATAGTCTATGGATTTACAATTCCCGTTTGTGCAAATACCCCCGAGCTTGCTCAAGAGTTTGCAGCCCTCATGCTTTCAGAAGATGGAAAAGAGGTTTTCGAGGATAATTTCCAGCCGCCAATAGTCCCTGCCAAGACAGATAACCAAGAGGCAGTGCCAGATCTTCTGAAGCCGTATCTGTAAAGGCAGTCTATAGTCTAGGATCATAATCGAGAACAAATCGGATAACACCGATTTGTTTCCAACCACATCTTTGAGGGAGGGATGATCACGGGGCAGAAATACTATTTCCAGAAGGGCTTTTACATCTTGCTAGGGGCAATGGGGTCAATCCTACTGGCGTTCATATTTCTTACAATATTTAATATGATGTTTGACCAGCTCCGCCACCCTTCAGGCATTCTCAGAGCGGCAAAGGACCCATCGGTCATGAATTCCATCGGCTTGACGCTCTACGCCTCGATGATTGCAACCGCGATTGCGGTCCTGACAGGAACGCCGCTTGCCTACATATTGGCGAGACGAGAGTTTCCTGGAAAGTGGCTGATCGAAAGCCTGGTGGACTTGCCGGTGATAGTTCCCCACACAGTCGCAGGCATTGCTCTTCTCATGATCTTTGGGTCTCACGGCCTCATCGGGAGGTTTTCGCATGTTAGGTTCGTGGACGCCTTCCCTGGGATCGTTGTGGCGATGCTCTTTGTCTCTGCGCCTTTCTTCGTGAACTCTGCCAGAGAAGGTTTTCAGAGCGTCGATCCGAGGCTTGAGTGGGTTGCAAGAAGCCTGGGTGCAGGTCCCTGGTCGGCCTTCCTGAAAGTGAGCCTTCCTCTCGCCTTCAGGCACATCCTAGCAGGAGCAATCATGTCTTGGGCAAGAGGGATTAGCGAGTTTGGGGCGGTGGTGGTGATCGCCTACTATCCATTGATAGCGCCGACCCTGATCTGGGATAGGTTCCTCACCTCTGGCTTGCGAGAATCTGCGCCCATATCTGTCCTGCTCATATCGATCTGCATGACGATCTTCGTGGTTTTGAGGCTGCTATCCAGAAGGTGAACTTTTTTTGATATCAATCAGGGACCTAAGCCGAGATTGGGGGCGCGAGTTTTCCTTAAAAAAGATCGATCTAAAGATCGAAAGAAGCGAGTACTTCGTGCTCTTGGGACCTACCGCCGCCGGAAAAACTCTCCTGCTCGAGCTGATCGCGGGATTCTACGCGCCCGACCGCGGCGAGATCTGGATCGATGGGATCGAGGCGACGCATCTTCCACCTGAAAAGAGGCGCGTTGGGTTCGTCTATCAAGATTACGCCCTCTTTCCTCATATGACGGTTCAGGATAACGTGGAGTTTGGGCTTCGCCTGAGAGGGCGCCTTGATGCAGAGAATAGGGCAAAAGAGCTGATGGAAACGTTCGAGGTGAGTTACCTTGCAAAAAGAAAGCCAAACACCCTCTCGGGAGGCGAAAAGCAAAGGGTCGCTATCGCAAGGGCCCTGGCCATCGACCCAGAGGTTCTCTTGCTAGACGAGCCGCTCAGCGCACTGGACCTTAGAACCCAGGAGCAGACTCGGGCCGAGCTAAAGAGGGTCCAGAAAGAAACGGGCATAACCGCGGTTCACGTCACCCACAATCAAGTAGAAGCGATCCTCCTCGCGGACAGAATCGGGTTGATGATGGAAGGGGAGTTGGTCCAGGTGGGAACTGCAGAGGACGTCTTCACGAGGCCCGCGACAAGAGAGGTGGCCGAGTTTCTCGGAGTTTCGAAAGATAAGGACCAGGGAAACGAGCTTAAATGGCCCAAATGGGCGGGTCCAAGGCCCAGATGGTGAAGCTCTCTATCCAGTTCCGTACAAAATATATTTATTCCATAACATCAAAACGTAGTTCTGTGGTCCTGTCAGATATGCCAGCGAGAGACGAAGATGCCCAGAAGTTGGATTGGAGCGAGATACAAAAGGAGGTCGAAGACCTTTGGAAGCTACATGACGATTCCATTGCAGACTTCAAAAAGTGCCGAAAATTTAACGCCAGATTATCAGATCTACTTATGCGGCTTGAGGACATGGAATGCTATAGGCTTGCCGACAGGGTGATGGATATTCTTGGTTCTTGCAACCCGAAAGAGGGATCACATTGTGAGAACTCTTTGCTTACAAAGTCCATGTTAGATCGGCTACGAGAACGGGTTCGAAGCGATCCTGAAGGGTGCCGCTGATCGATACTACAAAAAAACACACATGGGCCAAAGTGTCCCTCTTTGCGAATGGAAAGTCACTTTTCGTCGAGAAAGTCTGCCATCGCAGTCACCAAAGGACACCACGTTAGTCTCTCTGGGCCAAGATCGCCGCTCAGGACCGCAAAGGAGAGCTGGGGAAAGGTCCTGCAGATCATTGGGCGGGCCGGATGAATCTTGCATAGATGGGTCTTTTTGTCGTAGAATTCACAAGGCTGAGACGTCTTCATGGCCCAGGATCGAAAACCATCTTTTTCGACCAAGACTGCGTACCGTTTCAACGTCTTCTTCACGCTTATGCCGAAATAGTCGGCTAGCCGTTCAATGTCGTGAGGCTCGAGACTTATCGGATTGGCCCGAAGACAACAGTTTCCACACATCTGGCATCCGAGTGATGAATGCTCTGTTTGAAGTTTGCAGGCTCGGTCAAGATCGATGTTTTTGGGAAAAAAGCCTACGCATCCCATCCGGCGGATCGCCTCAACTACTCTCCTATGAGCGGGAAGCGCATTGAAAGCTGCAGGAAGCCAATGTAGCGTATCGTAGGGCTTTTGGACGTAAGTCACAGGTAGCGAGACGAAAACGCCTTCCAGATAGTAGGCGACCTGACTGATCGGCGACCAGAAAACTTTGCCTTCGCTCGCAAGAGACATGAGAGCTTCGGCAACCTCAGAAGAGACGCCAGGAACGATGACTAGGTTCTCGGCGCAGGTGATCGAGCCTTCAGGATCTTCGCCAAAATGGATCGCAAGCTTTGCGCCGGTCACGTGCTTGTTCTCGCGGATGAAGTACTCTATCTCCACCATCAGTTTCTCTTGACGACTTTTTGACACGGGGTATCAATCGTCTTTCGCCCTGGCTAAGTATCTTGTCCCCAGTCTGATTATCCACCGGTCCGATTATCCACCGGTCTGATTTGCAGTAGACGCTCACTATAGCCAAGATACCAATCAGATAACTTCGATTGGTTCTCGCCAGAATAACCATAATACAAAAATTTGATATCTTCTGAACGATGATATTTAAGATGGAAGCGTCGTATACGTGACTTTGCCGATAGTGTTGGCCTTTGGCGGAAACGCCCTCTTGCCAAGTGTGGAAAAGCCTGAAACACTGGACGTTTTGGTTGCAGAGACCCAAGGCAGCATAGGATACCTCCTCTCTCGAACTCTTCTCAACGCCATGAAAGATATGGGTCTTAAAGTTGAAGTTGCCACCGTCATGACCCAGGTCTTGGTAGATCCCAAAGATCCAGAGTTCCAAAGTCCGAGCAAGCCCGTTGGCCCATTCTATTCAGAAAGAGAAGCACGACTTTTCCAGAAGAACGACTGGCAGATGGGAGTGGTTAAGGGAAAAGGCTGGCGCCGGCAGGTTCCGTCGCCTCGACCTAAGAGCGTGATTGAATCTCACACTATCAAGGATGCTGTCGACCATGGCCACGTAGTGATTGCGGGAGGTAGCGGCGGGATTCCTGTAATCAGAAACCTAAAAGGTCACCTAGAAGGAGTCGAGGCCGTGATCGATAAAGATCGGACTGCGGCCTTGATGGCGATATCTTTGAACGCGGAAATCTTGGTGATCCTAACGGACGTACCCCATGTTGCAAAGAACTTTGGTACTCCCGAAGAGAGGCCCATAGCAGAAATGGATGTGAATTCTGCCCAACAATTTTTTAAATCAGGTCAATTTCCGCAAGGGACGATGGGGCCCAAGGTGGAGGCTGCAATCCACTATACCAGCTGTTTGAATCGAGCGGCCTTAATCACCGACGTGGATCACCTAAAAGACGCCCTTCAGAAGAAAGCCGGAACCTGGGTGGTTCCATGAAACGCCAAAGAGCGCGCCAGATTGATACATTACAAAAATCATTTTTAGTCTCCATGAGCCAATTGGTTCATGGGAAGCTACGGGCTGTTTTGTGTCCACATATGTGGTTTATGTTATTCTGCTGATGTTTAACGATATGAATAGACCGCACCTCAAAGTGTTGTGAGTCCCACATTTATCCTAAATGTACCGTCAAAAATCATATTCATCACATCTATCACGTCACTTCGAGCCCATAAAACATCCATATGGTCTTATTTTACACTTCGTTCAACAAAAAGATTCATAAATATGAAGATTAAATCTAGGCTTCGTATTATAAGATGTGATGGAATTGATGGAGGTATTTTGAATGAGAGATTCGATCTTGTTGGGATTTGCTACAGGCATATTCATCCTGCTGATGGCAGGTTGCGCTCTTGCCTCTGATGATGGCGAGTCGGTCGCAGTCTACACCGTGGCTGATACTACTGGCGACTGGGGCTTTCCTTCACCTTATGCCCACTACTCAAGAGGTCCAGGATATACGCGGATGAGCTTCATCTTCGATACTTTGATCTGGAAAGATGAGGAGGAATACGTTCCAGCCCTGGCAGAGGACTGGGAAATAGAAGGAGACGACGTCTACATCTTTTACCTGAGAGATGGGATCACATGGCACGATGACGAAGAGTTTGACGCCGATGATGTCGTTTTCACAGTTGACTACATCAAAGATCATCCCTACCAGTGGATCGATTCATCAATTATCGAGAGTGCCGAGGCTCTTGACGACCATACAGTAGAGATCACCTTATCTGCGCCTTACGCACCCTTCTTAGATCAGGTTGCAGGAACCCTTCCGATCCTGCCCGAGCACATATGGGAAAACGTGAACGACCCTGTGAACTTCAAGGATCAGGAGGCTCTGATCGGGACAGGACCTTACACCCTTGACGTCGACGACTACGACAAGGTTCATGGCACTTACCGGTATCAGGCCTACGAAGACTACTACTTAGGCACACCCAAGGTCAAAGAGCTGATATTTGTCAAGATATCCGAACCGAATGCCAAGGCCCAACTCACTCAAGGGTATGTCAACACCGCTGGGATCCAGCCCGAGATGATCGATCCGCTAAAAGACGAGTTCGTGATCCTTTCAGTCCCATCTCACTGGTGGAACTACAAGCTGATGATCAACCACCAGAAAGAGCCGATGTCCGACAAAAGGTTCAGACAGGCACTCGCCTACGCCATCGATCGAGAAAACCTCGTCACGATTGCTGGCAGAGGATACGGCCTTGCTGGAAGTCCAGGGTTCATTCCATCTGATCACAGCTGGTACAACAACGATATCGACGGCCTCTACTCCCACAACCCGACCAAAGCCAAAGATCTTCTCGATGATATGGGATACGATGGCCAAGAGATCGAGCTGCTGGTTAAGAGTGGAAGAGCAACAGAAGAGCGCATTGGCGAGCTGATCAAGACAGATCTCGTATCCGTCGGGATAACCGTTGACCTCCGGCCGATGGACTCGAAAACCGTTGACTCCAAGGTTAGCGAGTGGGACTTCGACCTTGCCTTGAGCGGTCATGGCGGCCTGATCGGAGATCCCAACTTCCTGGCTAGAAACACCATCGACATGGGCAGTTTCAACAGCGCGAGGTACGATGAAAACGCAGATCTGACTGATCTTCTTGAAGAACAGGTGACCGAAACCGATGAGGATGATCGAGGCGAACTGATCGATCAAGCTCAGGTCCTTTACGCCGAAGACGTTCCAGCTCTCACACTTTATTACACGGAAGCGTTTGTCGCTCACGACGAACAGGTTGATCTGTACTACACTTACAATGGGATGGCTCTTGGCATTCCGATCACCCTGAACAAGCTCTCCTTCGTAGGCGTGTGAGGTCATCACATGAAAAGCGTTCTAGATTCTGCGGCAAATGGCTGCGGAAATCTTTTTTTATTCCCATCGGACCGTTAGCTCGTGATGTTAACTTGACTTTGTCAGATTACCTTGGCGATTCCGTTTCTCTCTTTTCAGTGAAATACATCTTTTGTCCGATCCGTTAAGATCATGATGAGGCCAACAGAATTCAAATTTGATTTGGGTCTAGGAGACCTGCCCGCCGCATTAATTAATTTAAATAGATTGCATAAGAATTATTCACCGTACTTCCATAATACAACGCGCAGCGTTGAGGTTCCGTCACGTCAATACATTGATGGTCTTCTCCTTAATGTAGGACGTGGTAACATAAGTCATTATTCTGAGAGAGTACCAAATTGCAACAGTCAGTCACTTAACCACTTTGTTTCTGACTCTCCATGGCTTCATTTGCCTTTGATCGACCAAATTCAAGTCAATACAACTGATTTAGGACTTACGCAGTTGACCGGAATATTTTTATGCCATTTGATGCATTCAAA